>CAYXWW010000119.1:0-11491 GCA_964468905.1 uncultured Rhodoferax sp.
CAGTGGCTCAATATTCAACGTGAACACTGGCTCAGTTTGGCTGATGAATCAACACTGCAGGCATCATGTCCTTGAAATCTTCCCTTGTGGGCCACAGTCCAGTGACATTGGCCACGAAGACTTCGCGCTCACTTTCGTGCTTCGATAGGTTGCTTATGATTTCTCCGTAACCAAATACTCCCATAGCGATCACGATAAATCCAATACCGTCGGTTAGCTCTGGAATGTCAAAACTAAAGCGTGCTACTCCGGAGTTGACGTCTGTTCCGACCATGCCCAACAAAAGCCCCAAGACGATCATCGCCACGGCTTTGAGCAGAGATCCTGACGCTAGCACCACCGCGCCAATTAAGCCCAATATCATCAGAGAAAAGTACTCTGCCGGACCAAATTTAAAAGCCAGTTCGGTCAAGGGTGCAGCGAAGGCAGCAAGGATCAGTGTTCCAACACAACCTGCAAAAAAGGACCCCACACCTGCCGCTGCCAAGGCGGGACCCGCTCTCCCATTGCGAGCCATCTGATAGCCATCGATCACTGTGACTACAGAAGAGGATTCTCCGGGAAGATTCACCAGAATAGCAGTGGTCGAGCCACCATACTGAGCTCCATAGTAGATACCCGCGAGCATGATTAGAGCTGCCACTGGTGGCAACGCGTACGTCGCGGGTAGCAACATTGCGATAGTTGCCAAAGGGCCGATTCCTGGTAACACGCCGATCAGCGTACCTAGAAGGCAGCCCACAAAGGCATACAACAGATTTTGTGCAGTAAAGGCAACACCGAATCCCAAGGCGAGGTTGTTGAAGAGATCCATAATTTTTCCTCAAGCTGCAATGGAATTGGCAAAAGCAGGCCAGACCGGGAACTGCAATTTGAGCAACACTACAAATGCCAGATAGCTAGTCGTAGCCAATACGATCGAGAGGATCGTGACTGCCTTGAGACTGAACTCCTCACCTGCGTGGCTTGCAATGAAAGTCAGCGCAAAGATACCAATAACCAATCCGAGCGGGGGAAGCCCAATACTGGGCAGACCACCAATGCATACGCCGAAAATCAAATTGGCGGCAATGATGAATGCCAGCGGCTTCCAAGCAAAGTTTCCGATCTTTTCGCCATCCATAGTTTCGAAAACTAGCGACTTAAAGGCAATTGCGCCACCCAAGATGGCCAACAGAATGCCCAGCATTAAGGGAAAATAACCTGGCCCCATTCGTGCTCCATTGCCTAAGGAATAGGTACTGGCCCCATACGCAAACGCAATTCCAACAACCATAAACATTAGGCCGGAAGCGAAGTCTTTCTGACTTTTTATATTCATTTTCTTGTCTCCTACTATTGAGTTTTCTTGATTTCTTTCTAACTATTCATCCCTGCTAGGACCCCCGCAGTCCACGTCGAGCATTGCGCAAGACTTTTCTAGTGTGAATGGAAAGACCCAGAGCAGCCATTTCAAATCCGTTTCGACCCAGTATCTGCTCAGAAAGAGGTAGAAACACATCCTCTTCGAATTTTGCGTGAGTTAGATATGTTCGAACTAGATTTTCAATTTCTATAACTGCTACGTCATTTTGTGGGCTGTCTAGAAATTTCATAAGTTGCGGCTCGAGACTGCGCCACATCGATTCGATAGCACGATGATCTCTGACTAATAGTTTGATGACTTTTAAAACTTTTGATTTCTCATCGCCATCCTCTGCAGCATCGAGCACCGCTGGGAACAAGTCTTTTTCCTCTTCCTTGTGATGATCAAACACCGCTCGGTTAAAGAACTGGATGGTTTCTTTGGTAATCTTGTTTGCTTGTCGAGCATGCTCAAGCATGCTCGACAAGCTTGAAAGCTGATTCAACTGCGTGACAATTCCTATGTGGCAGTCTGAAAAGTTATTAAGTGGAGAGCCTTGTTGACCCTTCGCATCCGCTGTTAAATCATTCATGAGACGTCTCCTTTACGCAATTTAGATTAGTAGCTTCAAATTTAGTGACTGCAACTTTCAACCTTCCGAGACACAGCACAATGCAGATGATGTCTTACGCTTCATATTTGACCCTTGCACTCTGGATTGGGGTGTTGCTGTAGTCATTACTCAAAGGCCATTGCCTGAAACGCAAGTCCTTTTGCATATTGCCCCGTTAGAGTGTTTGCACTCAGTTCTAGTGCCGAGGCCCAGTTCGATAAGGACACGCGACACTATCAACTCCCGCATATTTGCGTCCAGTGTCGATGCGGGCGCAAGAAGTCAAACTGAGAAGTTGCGGGAAGCATCACGCGCTTGCATCCAGTTTTCTTCAAAATAGCACGACAACACAGCAGACAGACATCAGGATTGCAAACCGAGACAAAATCGAACCGAGCATGCTGAGGAAAATCATCCTGTCATTTTTCAGGGCAAGGAAAATGTACCTAATGGTCTGCGTATCGAAGCAATCGATATGTAAAACTAGACCAAAGAAAATACAATCGGGCATCGAAAGGTACTGACTCTGTTGCCGATCTCTATGATGTTTGAGACACTGAATAATTCGGCTTTCATTTTTTATTCCTGACGTTTCAAAATCCAATTTTCGAATCAACCAAATTGGGATCAAGCTGCAATCGAGAAGATCGATGTTTTTTAGTTGGAAACAAAAGCATCGCTATAGAAGTGTTCCGCCGCAAGCCCAAGGTCATTGCAAAGCGCAGTACGAAGCGAATCGATCATGCCTAAAGCACCACAGGCATAGACGTCGCAATCAGGCACATTCAAACCGCAGGCCAATACAGCTTCAGTCAATGAGCCTCGATACCCTTGGGTGTCAAGCGCTCGAAGACCCGAGCTTGTGACCGCTTGATATGTGAAATTCGTCAGTTGTTGTTGCCAGCGTTCAATCAAGTCTGCAGCGTAATGCGAGGAAGGCTCGCGTACGCCCCAAAACAGATGCACCGGAACCTGAATTTTCTTGCGTATCATGTGCTCGATCATGGAGCGCATGGGCGCAAATCCCGTGCCACCTGCGACCATGATGATCGGCCGCCCACTGTCTTCGCGTAACCAGAAATCTCCGTGTGGAAGCTCTAACTTGAGTGTGTCACCCGGTTTCAATGTTTGCAACACCTTGTCACTGAAGGTCCCGCCCGGGACATGCCGCACATGAAGCTGCACAGTGTCGCTTTCGTGCGGAGCATTCGCCATCGAATATGATCTGCGTTGTCCATCTGGAAGCAATATTTGCAGATACTGCCCGGCACGAAATTTCACGCGAACCCCGGTGGCAAAGCGCAACTGCAGAATCGAGACATCGTCTGCAACCTGTGTAATCCGAAATACCCGTGCGCTGAAGGTCTTTATCGCCGATGGATCGACCCGATACCAAGACCGTGGACGGATGCTTAGATCACTTGCGGGACGGGCTTTGCAAAACAGATGCTCGTCAGCTGCGCTAGCGCCGGCCTCAGGGCTGCAGCCCTCGGTCCCCGGGACGAGTGAACCGACCGTGACTTGCCCCTGGCAGTTGCCACAGACACCTTTTCGGCAGGAGTATGGAAGCGCAATTCCCTGGCGAGCGGCGGCATCTATCAGGGTTTCTTCGCTGCCACATTGAAAGGTCGCTTCCGCACCTTCGATTTGGATCTGGAAATTCATAGGTTCTGTAAATTGGGTAGACTGGCAGGCACAGGTATCGCGGCCAACATGGCAATGGTGTCAATCATGGCATCCGCCTTCGCCAAGCCCCGTCCGGCGATATCCATCGCACTGCCATGGCCCACACTGGAAAGGATCACATCGGCGCCGATGGATAGCGCGCTGGAGCGATGAGGACTGATCAACTTGATGGGGATATGCCCTTGGTCGTGCACGATGGCTACGTACAAATCATGCGCACGTTGTGCGAGAAGTGCATCCCCGCCTGTCGGGCCATCAACAAACAATCCTTGTGACCGCAGCCGTTGCGCAGCTACCTGGGTGATCGCCTCGTCTTCATGCCCGAAGAGACCGCCTTCACCCGCGTGCGGGTTGATTCCAAACAGTCCAATGCGGGGGGTCTCCACACCCAATCGGCGCAGCGCCCGCACCCCCGCCTGCACCGCCTGCTCCACCAACACCGGAGTTAGACGCGCCAGCGCCGCTCGCAGACTTTCATGCAGTGTCACATGCACGATGCGCAGACCACCACCGACAAGCATCAGGAATACGCAGTCCTCATGAACATCGCTCACTTCCGCCACTAATGAAGGGTAGCCAGAGAATCGTATCCCGGCTAGATGGATGGCTGTTTCATGATGTGGAGCTGCGACCACCGCATCGTATTCTCCACGTCGCGTTGCTTTGATGGCTTCGGTGGCTGCCTGCACGGCCGATAAGCCTGCGTGGGCATTGATTTGACCAGGCCGATAAGCATGTGTCGGCAGGTCAGGCGTGGCGATGAACTGCAATTTCGTCAGCATCGAATCCATGCTAAGCGCGTGAGCGGTGCGTTCAATCACGTGCGCTGGCCCAAACATTGTCAGCGCAACATCAGTTCGCCCGGCATAAGCCGCGACAGCCTTCAATGCGATTTCCGGACCAATGCCGTTCGGGTCACCTAGAGCGACAGCTATACGCGCGGGATGCGTCACAGCGGGATCGCCAGCAGGGTGTCGATTCGACTACTGTCAAGAACAACTATCCGACTCTTCAGACGTAGTCCCGCTTCCGTCTCGACAAAGACATCCTGGTAGATGCCAGTCATGAACAATTGGGTGACGCCATCATGCATGATGCGCACAACGATGAATGGTGTCTCTGTCGGAATACCTGCTGTACTGGTAGCTGATATAGAGGCTTGACCGACAATGTGCCGATAAGCTTGTCTCTCATAGACATTCGCATTTCGTAGCGCTGAAACACGATCATGCAGCATGGCTTGGTTGTTTGCCCAAATCAGGCCTGCAGCCAAGCCTTCTTGCATGTTTGCAGCCGTTGTGACTGAATAGTGGCAGTCTGGAACAAAAAAGTCAGGCCAACGCTCAAGCTCGTCATGATCAATACAGCGGATGTATTCGGCTTGAAGATCGTTGATACGGTCGCGCAGGGAAAGGGATTGGTTTGCACTCATGGCTTATTCCTCAAATCTTCATGTGGGTACGGTATTTCTTCCAGAAGCCACGAATGGCGGCCTCAGTTACGCGCGATGTACTTGAAGAGGTGCTATCACCTCCCATCATGACAACGCCTGAATCACTCCCAGCAGCGACGATGCCCCGCTGTACGAAACCACCGACGGCACCATCTTCCATAGAAACAAAACCAGCTGCGCCAATCAGATTTGCTTGCTTCAGACGCACCTGACGTTGCTCCGGGGTGTCTGTCTTATAGCCAAGATAGGTCCAGTTCAAATCGGTGCTTTCGACGCCACGCGGAACAACCTGTCGGATGGCTACGCAGTTTTGGATTTGCTGCAGCACAAACCCTGGAAATACAGAAAGAATCTGAAGCGTAATGCCGTCGTCATATTCACGGAATCCTTTCAATAGGGTTGGGTCAGCGAGTTGATATCCCGTCTGATCTGACCGCAAACCCTGATCTTTGTATTGCGTTCCCGCTTCAACTTCGTCGGGATCAACCATGGAGTAGCTCACATGATTCCCCCCCGACTCACTGACGATTACGCCCCCCCTCTGCGACAAACGGTTCAGTCGGAAGGTTGTGAAAAACATGTGAAGCAGGCTGGCGTGGTAGGTGTCCTTTACGTTTTCATAGTAAAGTTTCCAGTTGTTCGGAAGTACCTGCGTAAAACGACCAATCACTTCCACCGGCCTGTTCAGCACGCGCTTGATGCGTGCTGCGATTTCTGGGCCGAGGTAATCCTCAATGTCTTCAACTTCATCACTGAAGCTACCGAACACCAAACCACAAAAAGTCGCAATACGCAGTTTGCGAGGCGAATGATCCTCCTTGCAAAAGGATTCCGGCATGCCGCCTGCATCGTTGAGTCCCTTCTCGAAAGCAACACCCTTTAGCGTCCCTTCAAGGTCAAATGTCCACGCATGATAGACACACTGGAAATCACGAGTCTTACCGGAGCGCTCCAGAGCGATCAATGCACCACGGTGGGTACATCGGTTTTCAAAAGCGTAGATTTCGCCGTCATCACCCCGAGTCACAACTACAGGCGCACTGCCGACATTTACCGTTCGATAGTCACCAGGCTGTGCCACCTCGACTTCAAGACAAAGGTAGTTCCAAGTACTTCCTTCATGGATGTTCACTTGCTCGCTGGCCAGTACAGCGGCATCTTTATAAAGTTGGAATGGAATTCGAGAATGCAGGCCAGGCGCCCATTGAATTTGGTTGGTTAAGCTCATTTTGGTTCCTTTCAATCAACTGTTACATTTGCTTCGCGAATGACTTTGCTCCAACGTGCTACTTCAAGACCGACAAACCTTGCCATTTCATCGGATCTATTTCCAACGGCTTCAGCACCTTGTTCAGCAAATTTCTGTCGCACATCCTGCGGTTTCAGTACGTCTGCAATTGCGGCTTGTAACTGTTGCACTGTTTTCTGAGGAGTACCTTCAGGCGCCACGACACCAAACCATGTCACGGCTTGCATGTTGGGCAACCCCGATTCTGAAAAGGTTGGGACGTTCGGCAAAACTGGTGAACGCTTGGTATCGGCAATTGCGAGAATGCGGATTCTTTCGGATTTGTGCAGCGATATCGAAGAACTCAAATTGTCAAAGAAAACATCAATCTGACCTCCCGCCAAATCAGTAAGCGCTGGTGCCGTCCCTTTGTAAGGCACGTGAACCATCTGTGCACCTGTAATTGACTGAAACAGACTTGCGGTCAAATGTGACGTTGAACCATTCCCCTGTGATGCATAGGACACTTTCCCAGGATTGGCTTTGACATAAGCAATGAATTCCTTCACATTTTTGACTGGCAGTTTCTGGCTGACCGCCAATACATTTGGCACGGTCGCGAGAATGGTTACCGGAACCCACTTTTTGGGGTCATAACTCAGTTTGGGATACAAGTTCTGGTTGATTGCAATCGGACCTGGTGGCGAGACCAGAATCGTGTGTCCGTCGCGTTCTGCATTGGCAACGACTTCTGCACCGATGTTGCCGCCAGCGCCCGGTCGGTTTTCAACAATCACACCATTAGGGAAGCTGGCTCTCAAGCGTTCTGCAACAATGCGTGGAAGGACATCGGCCGTTCCTCCTGCAGGGAAGGGAACAATCATCCGGATCGGCCTAGATGGGAAATCCGCAGCTACGGCACTAACAGCGACTAACACCGCACAAACTGCGACTAACTTTGATAGATACAGAAATTTCATAGGTCTCCAAGTGATTCTTTGAAGGTAAAGCTGATTTGCTTTGAACGCCAAATTGATCCAACGCAACAGTGCGCGATTGTTTGTTTATTCAAGTCATAAACCTAGTGAATTTTTCGGATATCGCAAAATCTAGAATATTTCAAAAAAAAGTTTGTTAGTTTTGACTGGATCTAGCTGCCAAACACGAGAATCGCAATTGTGGTTGCACCTGTACCAGGTTTGAGTTGCGTTCGGTTACAGAAGGTTTCGGCATGATGAATGCCCCAGAAGGGGAAGGAGCATGTCGTGAAGAAAAGCAAGTTCACCGAGGATCAAATAGCCTTTGCGCTGAAGCAGGCCGAACTGGGTACCCGTGTTGAAGAGGTATGCCGCAAGCTGGGGATCAGCGAGGCGACTTTTTATCTTTGGAAGAAGAGATATGGGGGAGTCGGCCCGTCCGAGTTGCGCCGTCTGCGCCAGCTTGAAGAGGAAAACCGCAAGTTGAAGCAGATCGTGGCCGATCTGAGCCTGGATAAGGCCATGCTGCAGGCGGTGGTCGCAAAAAAGCTCTGAAGCCCTCGCTTCGCCGCGCATTGGTGCCAGAGTTGAGACAGCGGTTTGGTTGCAGTGAACGCAAGGCGCTGCACATAGTGAACATGTCGGCCTCAGCTTTTCGATACGTCTCCCAGCGGCGGGACGAAAGTGTCCTGAAGTCGCGCATCAAGGAGATCACCGATACGCGGGTGCACTACGGCTACCGCCGGGTGCATGTCATGCTGCGCCGCGAGGGCTACCTAGACAATGTCAAGCGGGTATACCGTATCTATCGAGAGGCAGGCCTGACGCTGCGCCACAAACGACCTCGACGTAACAAGGCGGCGCAGCTGCGTCAACCCAAACGTCAGGCCTACGAAATAAACGAAACCTGGAGCATGGACTTTGTTTCGGACGCCCTGTTTGACGGGCGCAAGCTACGCATGCTGACGGTCGTAGATCTGTTTACCCGGGAATGCCTTGCAATTGATGTCGGCCAAAGCCTCAAGGGAGAGGATGTTGTTCGGGTACTCAATGCAATTACAGAGCAAAGAGGGTTGCCGCAATCGATCAAATCAGTCAACGGCAGCGAATTCATCTCCAAGGTCATGGACAAATGGGCATATGAACGCAATATCAAACTCGACTTCAGCCGACCTGGCAAACCGACGGACAACGCCAACGTTGAGAGTTTCAATGGCAGGCTACGCCAGGAGTGTTTGAACGAGAACTGGTTTATGTCCTTGGAAGATGCAAAGAGCAAGATTACGGCGTGGCGGACCTATTACAACGAGAGTCGCCCTCACAGTGCGCTAGACTGGGCCACACCAGCAGAATTCGCCTGTCGTTGCAGGCAATTGCCTGCAACGACGATATTGAAAGAGTCGGGGATTTCAACTTCCGAGTGCTACCAGGTTGGGTACAGGGTCAGAATTTCCCCGGGCACTAAAGCCAAGCGCTACTGAAATTGGGGTAGGGAGGTCGCTTGGTCAACAACTAAGACTGCCCCGCTCAATGGACGTTTGGCTCTTGCACCGAGGGGGCCAACACGGTGACAGCGTGCGCGCAATCTCCATGGATATTATGTATGCTAGGGGGCATCATGGTCCGTATTGATGGCCATGAGAGTGTTGCAGTTCGACAGTATTTCACCGTACACTGAGCAGATTGACGCGTCTACTAAGTTCGGTCCTTGAATTGCCGATAAGCAATATCTATTTTCGATGGCAGAAATTCGGAATTCAAAACACGTGCTTGTACAAAATAGTACGAAGATGACATTCTGATGAGTACAAACAATATCGACCTAGACAAAAATATGATTGCAGGTCTCTCGAAAGGTCTGCGGATATTGGAGTCCTTTAATGGTGCCTACACCCGCATGACTCAGTCAGAGGTCGCACGGCGCATTGGCATTACTCCAGCTGCTGCTCGACGCAGCCTCATGACTTTGTGCGCATTGGGCTATGCAAAAACTGATGGCAAGCGCTATTGGCTGGACCACGGTGTTTTGCGCTTGACGTATGCATATGCATCTTCAACACGTATGCCGCGATTGTTACAACCTCAGCTCGATGCTTTGAGCGCACGTGCACGCGAGTCAGCATCTGTTGTTGTACTGCACAGATCAGAAGTCTTGGTGGCTGCCCGCTCGACCGCTCAACGGAGTTTGACTGTGGGACTCGGGGTTGGATCAAGACTTCCATTGCATTGTTCCGCGACTGGCCGTGTGCTGCTTGCATCGCTTCCAGATGCGCAGGTTCAAGCTTTACTCAACGCATGTCCAAGAGAAAAAATGACTGCGTTTACCGTAACAGATCTCGAGAAATTGCGTCAGTTAGTTCGTGAGTGTCGGAGCTGCGGTTATGCAATGAGCAATGAGGAGATTGAACTTGGGGTGCGCTCATTAGCTGTACCGCTATACGATTCGCGGAATACCACATTGGCAGCACTGAGCATTTCTACACGCGCTGATCGTTTAACCAGCAAGGAAATGATCACGCAGTTACTTCCCGTACTACTGCAAACCCAGACATGGGCAAGGTCGAAGTTAGGATAGTCCGCTTTACTGAGGAACTTTCGTTCGGCATTCTTCGCTGTAAGTGGTCAAGCCCTCTGCACGGTTGGCTTTCATTCCAACACCGCAAGTCAGTATTGCTACGGATGACAACAGGTTTTCCACCAAAGCTCTGTTTGCATATCAATTTCGCACCCGCAGAAGCAGCGCAGTCAGCATGACTAGGGAACTAGGTGGTGATTTCATTTGCTTAGCGTAAAGCCGCCTTTGATTGCTGCAAAGCTTGATCAGCTGAAAACATATCGCTTGGCCATGATTTCTAAAGGGACTAGTTTGATTTTGACCGCTTGGCCCGCACAACCAAATGCCTCAAAGCGCGCCCTGCAGGTGAAGATTCGAGAGGGCGCAGTGGTGCGCAATAAGGCCATCTACCTAGCGCTGGGCGTTCGCCCCGACGGCACCCGCGGCATCCTGGGCCTGTGAATCGAGAACACTAAGGGCGCCAAGTTCTGGATGAATGTGTTCAACGACCTCAAGACGCGTGGCGTCAATTACATCCTGATTGCGGTCACCGATGGACTCAAGGGCATGGCCGGGGCGCTGGGCACGGTGTTCCCGGCCACCACGCTGCAGACCTGCATCGTAGAAGGATCGCAAGGCGCTAGCAGCGGCTATCAAGCCGGTCTACACAGCAACCAGTGCAGAGGGCGCCTTGCCGAGTTGGAGGCGTTTGAAGAGAGCGACGTCGAGGGGATATGGAGCTTCCGACATGGTTGCGGTTTGGAGACGGGCCTGGGAAAAGGTGATTCCGTACTTCGCCTTCCTGGCGCACATCCGGCGGGTGATCTACACCACTTACACATTCGAGAGTGTCAACGCCTGGCTACGCAAGAACATCAAGACACGCGGGCACTTCCCAACTGACGATGCGGCCACCAAGCTGATTGGCTGACATTGCGAAACATCACGGAAGACTGGGACCGTGCAGGCAGAGATTGGAAAGAAGCCATGAACTAGTTCGCGATTCTCTACGACGACCGATTTACCGAGCAATTCAATTAAGATGAAATCCGGTCGTCCCCTTCAACGGACAAGTATCTCCGTCTAACACACAGAAACTCAGGCACTCCCCATTGAGCGGGTACCAATCGACACCTCACTGATAGAAGATCCCGTCCGCAAATGCGAAATGGCCCATTATTCGACAGGCTGATCGAGAAATCGCATTGAAAAGTCGACAGCATTGATATCTTTTATTATGGCACCCACTGAGATTCGGTCAACTCCTGTTTCTGCATACAAACGCACGTTCTCGTACTTAACTCCACCCGAGATTTCAAGACTACAGCGCCCTGCAGCCAACTCAACTGCTTGCTTGATTTCGTCCAAGTTCATGTTGTCCAACAAGACCATTTTGACGCCAACTCCTAATGCTTCCTCTAGTTGCCGGATGGTTTCCACTTCAACTTGAATGAAAGTCACCGGTCTAGTGATTGCTTGTGCCGCTTTGAACGCCAAAGATAGGCTCCCACATGCAGCAATATGATTTTCCTTGATCAGAATTGCGTCGAATAGACCCATTCGATGATTCCTTCCCCCTCCATGTTGAATCACAACCAAAACTGAGCCAGTTTCGGAGCTTTACACGTTGAAATT
>CAYXWW010000120.1:0-619 GCA_964468905.1 uncultured Rhodoferax sp.
GCGCTTGCTGCTGGTGGAGCCGCAAGAGTCCATCATTGTCGGGCAAGATGTCAAAGAGCCCATTGGCATGAGTGGCATTCGCCTGGAGGCCAAGGTGCACATCGTCACCGGGGCACAGAGCGCGGCGGAGAACATCATCAAGTGCGTGCGACGCTGTGGCCTGGAAGTGGAACAGCTCATGCTCAACCCACTGGCCAGCAGCCTGTCGGTATTGACCGAAGACGAGCGCGAACTGGGTGTGGCACTGGTTGACATTGGCGCGGGCACGACCGACATTGCAATCTTTACCAATGGTGCTATCCGCCACACGGCAGTGATCCCTATCGCGGGTGACCTGATCACCAGCGATATTGCGATGGCACTGCGTACACCCACCAAAGACGCGGAAGAGATCAAGGTTGAAAGCGGCCATGCCAAGCAACTGCTGGTGGACCCGGAGACGCAGGTAGAAGTACCTGGCCTGGGCGATCGCGGCCCGCGCATGCTGAGCCGCCAGGCACTGGCCGGAGTGATTGAGCCGCGCATTGAAGAAATCTTCTCGCTGGTGAACCAGGTCATGCGCGAGTCGGGCTACGAAGAAGTGCTCTCAAGCGGAATTGTGCTCACCGGTGGCAGCTGC
>CAYXWW010000120.1:629-2787 GCA_964468905.1 uncultured Rhodoferax sp.
GGGTGAAGACATCTTCCTCAAACCCGTGCGCAGGGGCATCCCCAAATACTCCAGCGCCTTGGCCGACATGGTGGCGCAGCCGCGTGCCGCCACGGTCATGGGCCTGCTGGAAGAGGCTCGCATCGCGCGCATGCGCGGCTACAAAGTGGCCCAGAAAAACGGCTCCATGAAAACAGCATTCGGATCAGTCAAAGACTGGTTCATTGGGAATTTTTAACCATGGCAAACAAGATTTGGCTTGCGCGGGGTAGCCCACACAGATGGTGTCGATGCACCGATCCGCCGCCGCGTGCGGCACCTTCATAAGACACCTAAGCAACTGCAAATTAATTACTGTATTGAATTCAAGGAGAAAAACATGGCCATCGAAATGATTGAAGAAGAGAGTTTTAACCAAGGCACGCAAATCAAGGTCATTGGCGTGGGCGGCGGCGGCGGTAATGCTGTGGAGCACATGATTGTCTCCAGCGTAGGTGGTGTGGAATTCATCTGCGCCAACACCGACTCGCAGGCGCTGAGCCGCAGCACCGCGCACAAGACCATCCAGCTCGGCGCGGGTGGCTTGGGTGCTGGCAGCAAGCCTGACAAAGGACGCGAAGCGGCCATGATGGCCGAGGCGGACATCCGCACCGCCATTGAAGGCGCACACATGCTCTTCATTACCGCAGGCATGGGTGGCGGCACCGGCACCGGCGCGGCACCTGTGATTGCGCGTGTTGCCAAAGAGATGGGCATCCTGACCGTGGGCGTGGTCACCAAGCCGTTTGACTTTGAAGGCGGCCGCCGCATGAGCAATGCCGACAACGGCCTGGCCGAGTTAGAGGCCAATGTGGATTCGCTCATCGTGGTATTGAACGAGAAGCTGCTCGATGTACTGGGCGATGACGTGTCGCAAGACGAGGCTTTTGCCCACGCCAACGACGTGTTGAAAAACGCGGTAGGCGGCATTGCCGAAATCATCAATGTGCCAGGCCATGTGAACGTCGACTTTGAGGACGTGCGCACCGTCATGGGCGAACCCGGCAAGGCAATGATGGGTACGGCCCTGGCCAGTGGCCCTGACCGTGCACGCATTGCTGCTGAGCAGGCTGTTGCCTGCCCGCTGCTGGAGGGCATTGACCTTTCGGGTGCCAAGGGTGTTCTGGTGCTGATCACCGCTGCCAAGGGTTCACTGAAACTGAGCGAGTCCAAGCTGGCCATGAACACCATTCGCGCCTATGCATCGCCCGATGCCCACGTCATCTACGGTACAGCCTATGACGACGTGCTGGGTGATGACATCCGCGTCACCGTGGTCGCTACCGGCCTCTCCCGCCAGGGCATCCGCCGCACCGCACCTCCGCTGCAAGTGCTGCGCACTGGCACCGACAACGTACCCTTCCACGTGCCCACACTCAGTACGCCAGTGGCAGGCTCTGCTTCGGCGGCGAGCGCGCCCTTGGGTGCGGTCCAGCCGGACTACGGGAGCTCTGGCATTCCAGCTGTGTGGCGTGGCCGTGACCGCACCACGGCGGCAGCGCGTGTGGATGCGCTGTCTAGTGGTGGCATGGATGACTACGAAATCCCTGCGTTCCTGCGGAAACAGGCTGATTAGTAAAATAGTCGGGTGCTGAAACAACGAACCCTCAAATCCCTGACCCGCGCGGTCGGTGTGGGGCTGCACAGCGGTCAGCGGGTGGAGATCACCTTGCGGCCTGCACAGCCCGACACCGGCATCGTCTTTCGGCGGGTGGATTTGCCGGTGCCGGTGACCATTCCCGTATCGGCCACCGCGGTGACCGATACGCGGCTGGCCTCTACTTTGTCCAATGGACCGGTCAAGGTCCATACCGTAGAACACCTCATGTCCGCCTGTGCGGGCTTGGGCGTGGACAACCTGTTTGTGGACATAACGGCAGAAGAGGTGCCGATTCTGGACGGCTCGGCCGCCTCGTTCGTCTTCTTGCTGCAAAGCGCGGGCATCGAAATGCAAAACGCACCGCGGCGTTTTATTCGTCTGCTCAAACCGGTAGAGGTTCGCGAAGGCACAGGCCCCGCTGAAAAAATGGCGCGGCTGGAGCCCTACCACGGCTACAAGCTGCGCTTTGAGATTGATTTCAAACACCCCGCCGTGGATTCCACCGGTCAGAGCGTGGAGTTTGATATGAGCGTGGACACG
>CAYXWW010000120.1:2797-11487 GCA_964468905.1 uncultured Rhodoferax sp.
AGACATAGCCCGCGCACGCACCTTTGGCTTCACCAAAGACGTGGAGATGATGCGCGCCAACGGCCTGGCGCTGGGCGGCGGCTTGGACAATGCCATCGTCATGGACGACTACAAGGTCCTCAATGCCGAGGGCTTACGCTACGACGACGAGTTCGTCAAACACAAAATCCTCGACGCCATGGGCGACCTGTACATCGTCGGCAAACCGCTGCTGGCTAGTTACAGCGCCTTTCGTTCAGGCCACGCGCTGAACAACAAGCTGTTGCGCGAACTGCTCTCCCGCCCCGATGCGTGGGACGTGGTCACTTTTGCCGACGAGGCGCAGGCGCCCCAAGGGTTTGCGCAATTGGCCCCGGCTTGGTAGCCTGTTAGCGGCACACTCCCGACACCGCGATGGCCTTTCTCCGTTGGCTTGTTCTTGCCCTATTGCTGGTTGCAGCCGCTTGTTTCGTTTGCTTTGCGGTGACGGGTCAGCAGCGCTTTAAAAACTATGGGTTGCGCATTTTGAAATGGACCTTGGCGGGGGCGTTTGTGTTCTTTGGGGTGTTGATTGTGGAGCGACTTTGAGTAGAGCGACTTACCCCGTATGGAAGCAAATGTTGATCTTTGCCTTGCTGGGGCCAGTGCTGGGTCTGGTTGCCTTTTTTTCGCAGGGTGATGAGACTACGCCGGTGCGGTCTGTGTTGGGCGCTATGACGCTGCCTGAGCTTTTGCGCCTGGTTTATTGGGCCTACCTGGTGGGCGTTATTCCGGCTGCACTCACGGGCCTCGTGGTCGCGTATGGGCGGCGTTTCTTTCCCCAAGTGGGCATGTCCAGCAGGCTGCTGCGTGTAGGACTCGCTACCGGGCTGGGTGCCGGTATCAGCGCCGGTCTTGGTGTCGTTGTTTTGGGGGCCGACAGCACCATGGCGTTCGTCGGCGCAATTGCGGCTTTGGCATGCATGGGGCTGGTGGAGTGGCGGGCAGCGCAGCCAACGGGCAGTGCACAGCGGGTCGTGCAATTCAGACGCATTGCTTTGTGGAGCTTGGTTGCGGTGCTGGTGGGCGGTGTGGTGTGGAGCATGCAATGGCCCGCTCGCACCGGGTGGGAGAGCGCCAGCATCGGGCTGGATTCGCAATCGTCGATCGTCATAAGCCGCAAGCGTGCGCATCCGTTTTTGGCCGAGTATGCGAGACAAGTCTCGGTGGTGCGCTCTGGAGAGCAGTTGGCAACTTTGGATTACCCTGAAGACACAGGGGGTGGGTTTCCAATGCAGGTGCGCTTTTATGTGGATGGCACACAACGCCTCGTGCGGTTGACCGACCGGCTGTATGACCGATTGATCGACCTGCACACTGGGCAGTTTACTGGAGACCAGACACATTCCATAGGGAAGGAGATGGTTTCGTTTGTACGGGAGTCCGATTTGCCGCCGCTGCAGCGCCACTTTGTGATTGGTAGCCGAATGGAAGTGATTTCGAGGTGACAGTTTGGCCGCGAAACAGGGCGCGTTGGGACAGTGTTAAAGAGGTTCTGTAAGACGATTTGACCTTTGCGCCGAGAGATTCTTGGCTATTGTCAGCGACCCCGTTTGGCTGCTTTAAGCGGCTCACAATATTGAAACCCCCCGGCTTTTCCGGGGGATGGATATTCGCTTCAAAGCCATTCGCTTCCGGCACGCCGAGCATGCCGCCGTCTTCCCCACATTTTGTATCTATTGGTAATTTCGCCATTCGGCCGACAGCTTTTGTGCTGAAATTCGTGGCCCCACTAAATAACTGTCCAATAGTTTTCAGAAGTTCCTGTGGGGTCGCAAGAAATTAGACGGGGTGTTGTTTATGGTCTCTGCTTCAATGGGTCGGTCCTGGATGGTCGTCGCGGGCGCAAGCCTGTTATTGACGGCCTGCGGCGGCGGCGGTAGTGCATCGCCCGCGTTGGTTTCGGTGCCACGTCCCTTACCGGCTAGTACGGCTGATTCAGGGGGCTTGACTTTGGTCGCAGCGAGCCCAACATCGGCATCCACTGTTGGAGCGGCGGTACTGCCCGTCGCAGTAGTCGCCCCTGTTGTAGCTCCCGCGCCAGTTGTAACCCCGGCACCGGTTGCAGCTGCGACGCCACTTCCTGCGCCAACCCCCGTCGCACCTGCCGCACCATTGGTTGTTCCTGCGCCTGTGGTCACGCCGGCCCCGGTGGCGGTTGCGACAACCTACAGCATTACTGCGTCCGTAACTGGACTGGGCGCAGGCAAAACGCTTGTCTTGCAAAATGGCGCAGATTCCCTGAGCTTTACCAGCAACACCAGCAGTAGCTTTGCCACCAAACTTGCCACTGGCGCTGGCTACGCTATCACGGTCAACACCAATCCGGTAGGTCAAAGCTGCGGCGTCACCAATGGCAGTGCAACCGTGGCCGGCGCCAATGTGACGAATGTCATGGTGAGTTGCTCTACCCCCAAAGCCGCTCCCGCCTTATTCAGTGATGGCTTTGAATCTCAAGGGCTTGGGACAGTTAGTAACAATGTGCAATGGAGCTCTTCGGTTGCTGTTCAGGTATCTAATGAGTATGCAAAAGACGGCGCTTACAGTTTAAAGTTTACTTTTCCCGCAACAGATGAAACCAGAGATTCATGGTCTGAACAGCGTTTTAGCCTTGGGAAACCATATAAGGAAATTTGGATTAGTTATGATCTTCGCGTGCCGGAGAACTACTATCACCGGGAACCGGCGAGTGGGAGTAGCAATAACAAAGGATTTCTAATGCTATGGTCCGGAGACTATGGAAATCCGTCGGGACCACTCATTGGTACTGAGTTTTGGCCAGAAAGTGATGGCTCAAGTACTGCCAGCGTAAGGCTGTACGGCGTTGGTTTTGACAAGCATTTTTGGGGAGCTTGCCCTGGAATCGTGAAGATCAGCGACAGGGGCAAGTGGATCAAAATTACCACGCATACCAAGTATGCTTCCTCCGCAAATAATGATGGTATTGCGCGTTTGTGGAAGACATACAGCGACGGAAAGACCGAGTTGGCTTGCAACATCACAAACGGGGCTTGGTATGCGCCCTCTGCTCAAGGTTTTGATAGCGGATATTTGATGGGGTGGTCAAACTCTGGATATGCCACAGAAACCCGTTTCTTTATCGATAACTTTGTGGTTTCAGAGACACCTTTGATGAGTTCCCCCTAAAACGGACGCACGGCTTACCCTGGTTAGGTGCAACGTGGCCGCCTTTGAGCGTTTTGGGGTCAAGCTTGTGAAGCCGTTCGTCGAACAATCTGCGTAAGTCCTTGATCTCTAAATGTTCGCCTGTTGCTTTTCAATTTTGAACTTTCAATGGTGAATGGAGTGGCGGCCCTCTCGGACGACGCGGTCGGTCAATTCATCTACCGGCTCCTGCCTGCCTTGTAATTCCCCCCAATCTTCCCCCCCAGCCCAGTGGCAGTCGCCAGCCGTGCCATGGCTGCACCGGCGTGCGCGTGGGTGATGGCCAGGCCCAGGGCGTCGGCAGCGTCGGGGCCCGGCAGCCCGGGCAGTGACAGCAGGCGCTGCACCATGGACTGCACCTGGGCTTTGTCAGCCCGCCCATAGCCCACCACGGCTTGCTTCATTTGCAGCGCGGTGTACTCCGCCACCGGCAGTTCGCTGGAAACCAGTGCGGTGATGCAGGCCCCACGGGCTTGGCCCAATAACAGGGTGGATTGAGGGTTGACGTTGACAAACACAATCTCCACGCAAGCGCAGTCCGGGCTGTAGCGCGCTACCACTTCACGTATGCCATCAAACAGCACCTTCAGCCGCTGGGGCAGCGCGCCCACATCGAGGTGCTGGGTGCTGATCGTGCCGCTGGCCACGTAGGTGAGTGCAGAGCCTTGCACGTCTACAACGCCAAAGCCTGTAGTGCGCAGTCCCGGATCAATGCCTAGTATTCGCATGCTATTGTTTTAGTAGCTGCTAACGCAATGGATACGAGGGCTAGTGGCATGTTTGATCTTAGATGCCAAAGTACCAGCGCGCCGAGTGAAAAAACACGGGGGCGGCAAAGCACAGCGCATCCACCCGGTCCAGCAGGCCACCGGCCCCGGTGACCGATTCACCTTGCGCGCCCCAGCTAGGGATGCCCCGGTCGCGCTTGAGCGCCTTCATGACAAAGTGGCCCAATGAGCCCGCCACGCAAGCAATAAACGCTGCAGAAAACGCCGTGCCTTGCCCCCACGGGGTGATGCCAGCCAGCATGGTGCCCACCAGACTGCCCACCGCCACGCCCATGCCCCAACTGCGCCAGTTAAAGCTTTGGCTGATGGCCGGGGCCACCGGCGGGCGCTTGAGCTTGCGGGATGCAAAGTGCTGGGTCACCATGCAGGTCTGCACCACAATCACCAGAAAGAACACCAAAAACGCATTGCGGTTGTGATAGCCGGGGAACTTGAGCAACATCAGGGCCGGCACATGGCTCATGCCGTAGATGCACACCATGATGCCCCACTGCAGCTTGGCGTTGCGCTCCAGAAAACGAAGAGGGTCATTGGCCAAGGCGCTGGCCAGCGGCAAGGCCAAGAATGCATACACGGGGATGAATACCGAGAACATGTCGAAGTGCCCCGTGCCCACTAGCCAATATTGCACGGGCAGTACCACAAAGAACGCCAACACCAGGCTGCGATGGTCACCCAGGCGGGTGGGGGAGAGCGTCAAAAACTCACGCAGCGCAAAGAACGACACGCCTGCAAACAGCATCAGCGCCACCCAATTCCCGGTGACCCAGCTCATCCAGAACACCAACACCATGAACCAACTGGTGCGCAAAATAGAGTCAACGCGCTTGAGTTCGGTGCGCCATTGCTCGGCACGGGGCGAGTCGCCACGGTCCCGCACCGACAGCAGAAAGGTCGTCGCACTGGCCAGCAGCAGCAAGCCAAATACGACCATGAACAAGACGCCCACCAGCTGGGTGGGCGACAGGTTTTTGAGCACGTAATACGGGTCCATTTACGGGGCCATCCATCAAACATCCCGCAGTGCAACCACTGCTGCGCGCGCGCGTTCCAGAAAGGCACGGCGATCTTCACCCGCGCCAAGTTGCATAGGCGCGCCAAACGTTACTGAGCACAGCACCGGTACGGGTACTACTTCGCCCTTGGGCAGCACATGCTGCACGTTGTTGATCCACGCGGGCACCAGCACCACGTGGGGGAACTTCATGGCTAGGTTGTACAGCCCGGCCTTGAAGGGCTGTGGCTCACCCGTAAAACCGCGCGTGCCTTCGGGAAACAGAATGATGGAATCGCCATTGGCCAGCGCGTCAAACAGCGGCTCCAGCGGGTCTTCGTCCGAGCTGCGGTCGCGCGAGACATAGATCACATTGAACACCGCCGTAGTCAGCCATTTTTTGAACGGGGTCTTGGTCCAATAGTCTTTGGCCGCAATTGCGCGGGTCACATTGCGCAGGTCGTGTGGCAGTGCGGCCCAGATCATTACCAGATCGGCATGGCTTTGGTGGTTGGCAAAGTAGATGCGCTGCTCGGCCTTGGGCGGGCAGCCGTGCCAGCGGGCTTGGCTGCCAGTAAGCACCCGAATCAAACCCAGCAGAAAGTAACCCATTAACTTGGCAAGCATGGGGCGGATGATACAGAGCTAGTTTGTCTGTTTGCGTGCCAGGTTGGTTGCCACCTTGGTTGGCGCTGGATGCAGAGGCTGCGTGCTCTGCGCCGTTCGTGTCCCCCGGCCGCAAGCGGCCTCCTCCTTGACCTCACTTTGCAGAACACCCAGCCTCTGCATCCCAGGGGTCGGCTCGCTGAGGGGGAGTCAGTGCTTCAAGGTCACCGCGCCGCGTGTCTCGTTGAGAATGGGGAGGTCTCTGTTGAGGCTACACCTCAACGGCAATATCTTGAAAGGCCATGGCTGCCTTGAAATTGCGAAGCATATCGGCCTGTTTTTCTTGCGAGTTTGGGGTCCTGTAGTTGTCCCAATATTCAAAAGCGCTAGTCGGTATGCTGATAGAGGAACTTCCGCCAACGAAGCCATGTTCAACCGGAATAGTCACAACCTGTCCACCCTCTCGATACTCGATTTCGATGCGACCTACACCTTGCACCACCAACCCCTCAGAACTTCGAACGCCTTGTTTCCCAATCCAAGTGAATGTCATATGTTTCAATTTAATGTGAAGGTAATACGGTGTGCATTGGCCGGACACTGAATTGGATTTGAGTTGGGTGGTACGAGCTTTGTGTTGCCAGTTTTCTCAACGCATTTAGGCATTCTGACAGACAAGTAAATACCAAACACCCAAGCAAAAGGCCCCAAGCGCACGCCAAAGCAAGGTCAAGGAGGAGGCCGTAGGCCGCGGGACACGAGCGGCGGCGTGCGCCTGGGGCCTTCTGCGGGCTCAAGAAAGAGTCGCAATATGCCCCGCACGAAGCGAAGCAACAGTCAGGGCAACTGCGCCCCGCCCATTCGCCCCACAATCACCTCAGCCCGGCTAGCCAAATACCCCGAGTTAGGCAGCTTCTCAAAATACTTGGGCCGCGGCAACATCACCGCCAGCCGCGCGGCCTCGGAGGTGTTCAGTTGCGATGCAGGCTTGCGAAAGTAGTGCTGTGCCGCAGCCTCTGCACCAAACACCCCTTCACCCCATTCCACACTGTTGAGGTAGATCTCCAGAATGCGCTGCTTGGTCAGCAAGTGCTCCAGCATCATGGTCAACACAAACTCTTGCCCCTTGCGCAGCAGCGTGCGCTCGCCCGACAAAAACAGATTCTTTGCCAACTGCTGCGTAATGGTGGAGCCGCCCACCACCTTGGGCGGCTTGGGTTGTGCGGATTTGGCGGTGCTCGCATTGGGCTTGGCAGGTGCCTGCTTGGCAGCGCGGGCCTCGGCCTTGGCGTTCTTCTCCCAAGCTTTCTCCAGTGCGTCCCAGTCCACGCCGTCGTGGATGGTGAAGCTGTCATCTTCAGAGGCGATGACAGCGCGTTTGAGGTTGTCGGAGATCTGGGCGTAGGCAACCCATTGCTGCCGCCAGCGCAGCGTGTCTTTTTCGTGGGCTACGCGCCAGGCTTCGGACCGCTCAAAGCTGGTGGACTGCGGTGCCACGACGGCCATGGCTGCGATGCGCACCACGAAGTACAGCTGCAACGCAATCAGCGCGATCAATGACCACCCCAACCAACGTGCCAGCGCTTTCATTGTTGGGTCGAGATGGAAGCTTCCAGCGTTTCGTCGCGGGTGAACTTAAAGCGCGAGACCACCAGGATCTGGTCGGCCTGTCGCCGCATGGCGGGACTGAAGTGACCGAAGGGTCCGGCGGAACGGACGATGGCAGCCGCGTGGCGATCCAGGGTGCGATTGCCCGAAGTCTCAACGACTTCGGTGTCCAGTACGCGTCCGTTGTGGTTAACGGTGACGATCATGGTTAGCTCGCCATACAACTTCTTGCCACCGGTTTGCGGGAAATTCTCAGTGCCTTTGTCTTCAATGGCATGGCGCAAAGCGTCGTAGTACACGGCATAGACCGCTTCACGTGCGGCGGGGCTGATGTAGCGCTTTTTCGGGCGGGCGTTTTCCTGGTTGATGCGGCGTTCAATTTCAGCCAGTATCTTCACGAGCTGCCGTCGCTTTTCTTCGCGCTCCATTTGCTCGGCTTTGGTCGCTGCTTGCTGTGGGTCGGGCGGGGGCAGGGCGCGCAATTGGCTCTTGACCTGTGCCAGTAACAAGGTTTGTTGCTCGTGCAGAGTTTCCACTTTGCGGGCCGATTCCTCTTCGGAAGAGTCGCCAAAGTCAGTCAACGCGGATGGAGGCAGTGGGCTGGTGGCTCGCCCCTTCTCGGCATCGCCGCCACCGGCCAGTGATGACTGGGCAATCACTTGGGCTTTGTCGGGTGTTTCGTTGGACTTGGCGTTGACCAGAATTACTTCCAACGGCGTGTCTTGAAACACACGGTTGAAAGACTCGGGGTCTACAAAACGAATGGTCAACAGCACCGCATGCACTGCGGCTGAGGCCAGCAGGGCAAGCTGAAGTGTGCTGAAAGACCGCAGGAGTTTCACGGAGCAGGATTATCGTTGGTCGCCAGTTCAACGGCGTCTGCGGTTTCGGCGGTATCGCTTACGTCCACCGCAATGGCAATGGGGCCTGCAACTTCATCGTCGTCTGCATCGTCATCCGTGTTGTCGTTTGCGCTATCGGACGCACTGGCGTCGGCCATAGTCGTATCGAGTCGCTCGACGACGGTGCCGTGGATGTCCAGCGTAATCAGGTCCACTTCCCCCAGCTTGACGCGCACGCGCGCACCGCGTGGCAGGTTTTGCCCGCCCATGATGGGCATCACCAGTGGGAGCGTGTCGGCACGCACCAAGTTGTCCTTGAAGACGGTGGCTTCCAGTTCGGTAATGCTGTTTTGTTCCAGGTATTTCAGGGTCCAGAAGCGCTCCATCGCACCCTGGTAGCCGTTGTAGGCGCTGTAGGCTTCGTCAAAGCTGGAGATGATCGAGAACAAACTGGCGTCTTTGGGCTTGAAGGGTGCCACCAGCGCCGCAGTGTTGCCGCGCTGCACGCAGGCAATGATCTGCCACTGGTTTACCAGGTCTACATACCGGCGCAGTGGGGAGCTGCTCCAGGCATAGCTTTTGACCCCAATGCCAGCGTGCGGCAGCGCCTTGGTGCCCATGCGCACTTTGACGCCAGGGGCCAAGCTGGCCTGGCTGCGGTCAATGGCG
>CAYXWW010000121.1:0-11283 GCA_964468905.1 uncultured Rhodoferax sp.
GATAGGAGATGACTAGGCCAAAGTGCACACCAACGCGCAGGCACTGATGCAGGGCGAACCTACGCCGCCTACGGAGGTATTTACATCGCTGTGGCATTGACGTGGCTGTGCCTGGTTGACGGTGTGTCGCTGACCAGATGGGACGTCGCTGGAGCTGGCATCGCATTGGTTGGGATGGCGGTCATTATTTGGCAACCGAACACACCGTAAAAGGAGGTGCGATTTCACCCCTAGATTGGAATCTACTTAGCAGCAACTTTTGGCTGTCAGTGGTTGGGAGCTACTTGAACCAATGTTCTCGAGGATGTTGCATTGAGGCGCGGGGCCACCTATGCAGTGCTTCGAGCAAGATTCAATGAACTGTGTCAAATTGCTCTCCAACAAACGGAGTTCGGCGAGTTTTGCCTTTACTGCGTTTAGATGGGTCTGGGCGACTTCGCGGGTCTCATTGCAAGGGAGCTGCGCATTGGTGGAAAGTGAGACGAGTTCTTTCACTTGGTCGATAGAGAACCCAAACTCCCGACAACTTCGTATGACCGCCAGGACATCGCGTGCCTCTGGCCCATACACCCTGTGCCCACTCGGCCGCCTGTGGGCTTTCGAAATCAAGCCGATTTCCTCGTAATACCGGATGGCCGACACACTCACACCCGTGCTCTGCGCCAGCGCGCCAATCGTAATGTGCCCAAGCGCTTTAAGGTCTTTCACAAAAACTCCTTGCATCTCAAGTTACTTGAGGTTTTACATTGCAGTTTAAGGGAATTGTCCCGAGACTTCTTTGTGAGGATGAATGATGAAAAAAGTAGGACTGACCGCGTTGGGTGTAGCGGGCGCATGCGCAGCCTGTTGTGCGATTCCTCTGGCAATCCCCGTCATTGGAGCCCTGGCGATTTCCGGCGTGTCGTTTCTGGCCATCGACCAGTTTCTGATGGGTCCTGCTGGAATTGCCATTGCAACTGCCACAAGCGCGACTGCTGCTGTGTGGGTAGGTGCTTGGTTCGTTAGACAGCGTCGCAAGCGCGCAACCGTGGCCCAAAGCGGTGCCACTTGTTCGATGCCAGACAGTAAGGGCGATGGCGGTTGTTCCTGCGCCAAAGGCGTGTCATGAAGCGCCGTGAGAGCCTACTGGCCATGGGCGGTGCTTTGGCTGGCTTATTCCTTAATGGTGGCGCGGACGCGACCGTGGTGGCGCAGGAGAAGATGGCGCCGACGTTCGCAGTAGACGATGCCACAGGCAAACGACGGACATTGGAAGAGTTCAAAGGAAAATTAGTGGTGCTCGAGTGGACAAGTCCCTCCTGCCCATTTGTACGCGCCCAATACGCCAGTGGAAAGATGCAGGAATTGCAGGGCTGGGCCAAAGCGCAGGGTGTTGTATGGCTTGCCGTGCTCTCAACCCATCCAGCACGCGGTGACTACCTTGCACCCCAAAAAGCGCTTGCATTCAACCAAGATCGCAAGGCGCAGTCAACTGCCTTATTGATGGACTCTTCTGGGCAGATGGGGCAAGCCTATGGAGCGCGCAACACGCCCCACATGTTTGTCATCAACAGTGCTGGGCAAATTGCTTACGCAGGGGCCATTGACACGCAGCCAACCGTTGACGAATCGGTGGTACCCAAATCCCGGAACTTGGTGCGTGCTGCAATGGAAGACCTATTGGCCGGGAGGCGGGTTGCGATATCAAGGACAACACCCTACGGATGCTTGGTTGGGTATTCAGCGTAGCGGATACTGATGTCGGGTCTCGGCACTTCAGATGAGGTTTCAAGTATCTCCGCGTTCAACTGACACCAATTTCATATTGCCCTATTGGTGCCGCACAACAGTAATTGGTGCACGACGCGAACTGGCCCTGAAATGCGGCAGGATCGGGCGTCGTGACTGAAGGCATTCGCCGACATAAGCGATGGTCGTGAATGACATCTGACCGGCAACGCGTTCGACTTCCAGCAACCGGCCTGTCGCGACTGACAGCAAACGCCCCATAGCAGGTGCTGCCTGTCGCATCATATCGCTCCCACATTCGGCTAACCCCCGGCCATTTGGCCGACCCCTCTACACGAGGGGTAACAGCCCGGTCTGTCCATGCAATGGGCCGAAAATCCAACATCCATTATGGCCTTTGGCCTACATGGGCTTCGCCCATAAATCGCTCCACGTCGTGGACACTGGCTCAGCTCACGCGGCAGGGAGCCGGAGTGAGCGTCACCGGTAACACCCGTGCACGTCATGATGTCTCTATTGGCGCCATTGAATTTCAGTGGGCGCCATCAATCTTGGCAACGCTGTTGAACGCAGTGTGGCATTCGCCGCAGCCACAATAGCAGCTTCAGCCGCCTGCAGATCCCCAATCAGAATTACTTGTTCGATGCTTCTAGTGACGGCTGTATAAATCAATGCATTGTCCAGCAGTCGGGTCTTTCTAACTGGAATGATGACACGCGTGAACTGACTACCCTGACTTTTGTGAACCGTTATGGCGTATGCGTGGGTCAAGGACCTCACATGCATTGCATTCAATTGATATTCCAAGCCGTCGAACTCAGCAAAGCAAATGATTGAATCCGCCGATTCTGGTTCAACCGCTTGGACTATTCTGCCGAGGGCTCCATTCCTCAGGCCGAGCGTGTAGTCGTTGTCAGTGAACATCACCAGGTCGCCAACCCTCAACCCCAGGCTGTCATCAGTTCTCTCGGGCAAAACGCCAAACTCCTTGGTTATTGATTGAACCGGAACTTCTTGGCTCTGGAAGTGGCTGTGCAGCATTTGATTGATCCCACGGACCCCACCGGCCCCATTGCGTGTCGTCGAAAGCACTTGCGTACTGAAGTCCTTGCCATTGCCTCCAAGTGCCAAGTACACGTCCTTCACCATTTGATCGACCTCGGCACTTCGACATTCGATGAACGAGACACCTGATCCGATGCGCTGATACGCTGCCCATGTCGGACACCGATGCGCCCTAATGTCGGCGGCGACCTGTGGAATTCCGCTTGCAGAGGACTGGCGCTTAACTGTCTTCAGTTGTACTTGGGGAAATGAAGGAAGGTCGGCTAGTGCGTGTAACACGAGGCCCGGCCCAATGGGGGGCAGTTGCGAAGGATCGCCAATTAGCACCAGCCTCACACCGTTTGGCAGATGGCGTAGTAATCGGTACATGAGTATGACGTCTACCATGGATACCTCATCGATAAGAACAAGGCTACCGGCCACCACTTCTTCATCGAGCAGAAACGCGGCAATCGTCATGCTTGGGCGCCCAGTGGCTTCGGTCATGCGCTGTGCGGCTCTACCAGCTAAGGCAAGCTGGTAAATGACCAGACCCGGCTGATCTCGTTCCAGAGCCTGACACAGCGCCTTAAGTACGGTGGTTTTGCCCGTACCGGCACCACCAAGAATGAGACTAATTCGGTTTGTTGCGCTAACTCGTACGGCATCTATCTGTTCGTCGGTTAAAGCAATGCCGTACATGCTCTCGTACAGCGCAATCGACGCATCGACGTGGCTGATGGGGAGAATAGGCACCTCCAGCAATTCAACCTGACCATCAAAGTCTTGGCCCGTCAACATGCCGTGCATACGGGCAGCGACATACGACTCGATCCGGTTCATCCCAGAGGTCTGCAGCACCTCCGCCACTTCGCAGATGCGCCCGTCGGTTAAGGCGACCACCAAAGCTTGATCGGCCAAGTCTGAGATCCCCAGCAACTGCATCAGACCCGCTCGAACTTTGGCGCGTGGAAGGCAGGTGTGCCCGACTCCCAAGGCCCGGTACAACGCCTCTTCAGTGGCTGCCAGAAGGCGGCGCGGATCATCGCTTGCAATACCAAACCTATTTCGCGCAAGGCCGTCAACAACCGCCCACTTAGCCTCGAAAGAGACCAAGAGGTAGGGGTTGGCTTCGATTTTTTCCTTTGCCTGGTCTTGGTAGTAGGCCGCAATCGACGCACCTATCTTGCGGGGAATGCCTAGCTGATCCAACCACATTAACGTCTGCGCAACCCGGTGTTTCTCGAAGGCCTGGCACAGGCTCTCGGCAGATTGCTGCCCGACGACCACGGAAATTTCGTAAACATTGCCTTGTTCAATCAACTCAACAAGACGGGGGCCGAAGTGCTCGTATAGGCGTCGTGCTTTTACTTCACCTATGCCTTGGCAGTCGGGGGACTGCGCGATCCATTGCACAAGGTTTCGCCCGGACGGACGAAGCAGTGACAGCTGCACAGCATTGATCTGTTGCTCGCTGTGCTTTATGCCGTTGAGCTCATAGAAACTTGTCGAAGGAGTGCCCTGTACCTCCCAAACCTGAGCCGTGTCCACAAAACTGCTGTCCGGGATGACAGAGTAGTCTGCAACGACAACAAGACCATCCCCGTTGTCAGTCTTGCCGCCAAAGATGATTCCACCATTCACACCCCTGGAGCGCACAGAGGTAACCCTGAGCGTCACCGTCACAGTTGGCTCTGCATGGTGGTCAGCAAAAGCTGCAAGGACCGCGCTCATGGATTCAGCAACCTTCCTGTGCGGCTCAGGTGTTCTTCGCGCATCTGGTGTCTGCGCAACTGATCCTTGAGTTCACGCACTTCCACCTTGAGTGTGGCGTTTTGCTCCTCCAGAGCCTTGACGCGATGTTCCGCTTTTACCTTGGCCGCCATAGCACGGCGCACGGACTGCTCGGCCAGCGCCTCGGTCTGAGAAGTGTTCGGTTGGACTTGCCCTTGAGTAGGTGAGTACCCTGTGACAAGAATACCCAGGGCGATCAGTCGTTCTTCCACCGATTCAAGCGCGACGGCAAGTGCAGGGTTTTGCTGCCATGCAGCGCGTCCGAAACCGCATTCAGCAGCAATTTCAGAGCGGTTGAGTTTGCCTGCGCGCAGGTAGTCGCGCCAGTCCTCGGCGTTATCCCTTTCGCCCACCCAAGCATTGAAGCGTTCAACTGCCTGCGTCGCCAGTTCGGCGTTACTGGCTTTACGTGTGGCCTGGCATTCTTCGCTAAACAGCCCTTGTGCCATCACTTGGCTCCCCCGGTGTGGTGCCGGTCAATCTCCGGCAATGGTTGATTGAGCTGGTCCAATGTGAGCTTTCCTCGGCTGTTGTAGAGCCAGACGGCAAACTGTTGATTCAGTTGGTTCAGCCGCCACTTGAGTTCCTGGATCTCCGCGTCCTTGGCAGCTAGCCGGTGCGCCGCTGCTGCCAAACTGCTGGGAAGTGCAGCCTTTGGTGGTGGGGCAACCTTTAGCCCAGCCTTGCGCGCCTGAAATGCCTCTTGTATCGCAGGGTGGGCACTCAGTCCTTGGCGGCCGGGGCGGTATCCCAGAATACCCTCAGACTGTTCACAGACAGATTCCCAAGATATCTTTTCTTCGGACCAGGCGCGAATGATGTTCACTATGGCCTGGACATCATTCGGGCGAATGTGTTTGTTACGTGCCATGCGGGTCCTCCTGCTTTGGGGTGCCGGTTTGCAGCTTGTGAGACAGGGATGGCGGACGGTAGATCGTGATGGGTTTTTCGGTCACATCATCTTGTTTGATCGCCTCCAGCATTTCCTGAACCACGTCGCCGGGAACGGCATTGTTTTCGAGGGCCCGCATGGCAACGCTGCGCAGGACCCGGTGCAGATGGGTTTGGCTGTTAGACCCTGAAAGTTTGACGACTGCACCGTCTGGTGTCTGGGTACTTTGCAGTATGTTCACTAGTTGCTGCAGCTTGTCGTGCCATTTGCTTTGAGCGGTGTGCCACTCTTGTGCGCCCCAGTCGCCATCGTCCATCTTGGTTTTTGCCTGATCGACCTCATGGGCCACGAGGCTCATGAGCTCTTTGATGCGCGCCAGCTTTTCCTGCTCGTCACTTCCAGAACCCTTGATGCATGTATGGTCGCTACAGTCAAGGCACTGCGCGAAACCCTCGCATGGACTGAGCACGTAATCGTGCTCACAACGACCGTAGAGGGTATTGATGCCAGCCAGTTGAGGCTGCATATCAAGGTCCTGGCAGGACGCGGGCTTGTTACCTGTGTTGATACGCCAGTATCCGTGCGTGGTTATTCCGTTTGACCCCGAACTTGAAGCTGGGCCGGCAGCTTTGGTCAGCTCTGTGCCGTTGGGACGGAAGGGAACGATGCTGAAGTTGCCGGTTACATCGTTCAGAACTTCCTTTGCCCGGTCGACGCGCTCCTGCTCGGTCATGTGGTTGTAGACCTGGTTTTGAGCCTGATTTGCGCGACCTGACCACCAAGCAATCTGCTCATTGGTCATCTTGCCGCGCTGGGCTTCGGTGTTGAGCAAATGCCGCATGCTATGCGATCTGAGCTTGAGTGGCACGCCGTCACTATCTCGGTAATGGTGGCGGTCAAAGATGCTGGTTCGAGTCGCGTCCGAAATGCCAACGTCCTGCAAGTAGCGAGGCAGAGATGGCATCCAGAGTTTGACTGGACTGGTGCCCCTCTTAGTATGTAACTGGTTGGAGCGCATGCAAAAGAGTGCTTCGCTGAATTTGAGTCCGCCTCTTTTACCTTTCGCAGCCTCTTTTGCATTGATGTATGGAAAGTGGGGAAAGTCCTTCTTGTGTTGCGGCAGAATATGCTTGGTCCACAGGTCATTCAGGGAATATGAATGATTCACAGTCGACAGGCCAACTTGTTTCAACGCATGACCGGGAAGGGCGACCGAGAGGCCCAGAGCCAGGCATACCTGAACCGCTGTCAACGGTTCATCATCGTCAACATCAGGACAATCGGCATGCCGGTAAAAACGGTTGCCGGTCTTGGTGTCCTCCATCCAGCGGGCAAGGTTTCTGGCCTCTTCTGTCATGCTTTTCACACGGTCAAGCGCGATTTGGGCCACTGGCACCATGCCGTCCCAAATCCATTTGATATAGCTTCCAAAGCCCTTGCCAGCCTCCCACCGCAAACCAACCTGCTCCGTGCTGAAGCGGTCAGTGGCCTTGAAGACAAGATCGGCTGGCAGATGATGGGTTTCTTCGCCGCCTCGGGATGGGGCCGACAAGAGCAAGGCCGTGACGCTTGTGGTGTAGATGTCGCGCTGATGTAATGGGTCGAGAGGGTTGAGGTCGTGGTTAAAGATTTCGGCCAGGGCTTTCAACGCATCCTGATCGGGCAGTTTGGATGCACGGTGGGCCTCACCGGCGCTGCCCACGGCGATACCCAACTGCTTTATCTTCGGTATGGGGGAGACCCAGGAACCCACGGCCTCTAGGGTGAGTTGTCGTTTGCCCAAAGTAGCGGCGATGGATTGGAGATGCCACCCGGCTTGCTGAACGTTTTGTCCGGTAAAGTATTTGCAGAGTAGGGCAGCTGCTCGGTCAAGAATTGCAAGGTTGATGTTGATCGGGTCGGCTGTGGGGTGACGCTCCAGCAGAGCCATCTCCAACATGCGCAGGGGAGGCAGACGGTGGCTGTGGAAGGATTTACTTTCACGGGGATTTTGTGCGTGACGCTCGCGGATGTATGCCTTTGCGAATTCGATGAATGAGGGATCAAGCAGATGTGAAAGCGGGATTTTTTTACGTTTGCTGGACTTAATCCAGTCATGCTTGATGAAGGAGCCAACCCCGGCCCATTTCCATGCGCTCCAGTCGAGATCCGATCCCAGTACAGTTAGGTCTTCTTTTGCCGAACGGATGTACTCGACCAAGTTTGCGGCTGCCTGAGCGTGGTCTTTCGGGGTAAGTTCAGTAACTGAGTTCAACGGCGTGGGCTCCGCTTCCCTAGGTTGATCGCGGTCATTAAAACTCATGTGCTGCCCTCCGCTCCGTAGGAACCATCTTTGTCGTGAAGCTCCTGACGTCGAACTTCACACTTTTGGATCACGTTGATGATTGCCACGATGGTGGAATCTGCGGCTTTGGTGACTCGATGTTCTTTGCCAAGCGTTGCCTCGCGTTGGTGTCGCTCGGTCAAAAGCCCGCTCAGTACATCCAGGTGAGGCCCTTCCAGCCAAGGCTGGAAGTGGTCACACTCGTAGCAGCAAATTGGAATGCGACTGCCCATTCCACATTGTTTGCGAGTGCCACAGGTTGCAGTGCCTTTGCCCTTGAAGTGAATTCGACTGGATCGCGGATCATCTCCTGCCAACGCGTCTGCCTCCGTGTCAACTATTTGTCCACGAAACAGCTGGGCCAAGTTTCGCATTGTGGGCGACAAGGCCATGGCAGCATTGGCAGGAATGGCATGTTCAGGCAGGTTGTCTGTATAGACTTTCACCGATTCGACGGTGCTGTGATCCAGCAACCACGCGATGATGTCTCGACCTAAGCCTTCACGGGCGAGGTCGGTTCCCTTGGTGTGGCGCAGACGCAGGGCGTTGATGCTCAGGGACTCGCCTGTGCGTGAGGTGCTTCCTGCTACCTTCACGGCGGCCTTCAACATTATGGTGATTTCTTGCGCGGAATGATGCCATTGCGCGCCTGTTGCTACCGCTCTTAAATCGCGGAGGGCTTCGCCGTGCCGACCGTCCTGCCTTACCGGAGCGAGTGCATCCAGCGACGCCAAGATTCTTTTCCAGTCGGGGAATAGCGGCAGATCCGCTTGGATAGCTAAAAGGTCTTGTGTTTGGAGCGCCCAGTTTTGACTCGCCAATATGCTTTCGAATTCATGTTGGACCATGCTCTGTTGCATGCGAAAGATCGCAAAGAATTCAGGCGCCCATTGCACTGATCGAAACTCATCCCGGAATGTTGCTGCATGTTGCTTGCTGCGGGGTACATGCATCAGCAGTAGCGTTTCAGTAGGAGCCTTTGGGTCGTCAGATATTGAGGTTGAGTCTGGGGAGACGGCGCGCCCTTCGTCAAGATCCTTGCACTTGAGATTGGCGCTCTGACTGGGACGGCGACCCGTGGCTATATGGAACAGGCTAAGCGAGAAATGCTCCAAGCAGAGGTTGTCCTGCTCGTATGCGGATTGAATGTCTTTAGCCAGGGTATGCAATTCAGTTGACTCTAATGGACCTTCCTCGGGGTCCATGGAACGTACTGCACGCCCAGCCTCCGGACCCTTGAGGGTCATCTCCTTCAATGCCTCGTATACGCTTCGGTCCACGCCTGGATACCGGAGGACGTACCAGGTTTTGAGGAATGACCTGAGCTTTATGAGGTAGCCCTCATGCCCAAAGCGCTGGACTAGCGTTTCCCGATAGTTTTGCAAGTCCACGACGCGCCAATCGGTTATGGCCTTTCCGGGATTTGCGCGCTTGGCGTAGTCCTTGAGAACTGAACTTAGGCCGATGAGTACGGTCGGACTGCAATTGCGAGCGAGATGGCATAGTGCCGTCGTCAGCCCCACCTGTAGCCCCGGTGGCATCAGGGCTCGCAGTGGAGCAACTTTCAGCTTAGTTCGGGTGTCGAGTTTCCATTCGTCGGCATAAATGTCGAAAGCTTCTCCCCGAAGGGACACTTCAATTGGATTCTGGTGAACGACAACGACAACGACGTCGCCTGAGTTGGCGGTTGCGACGGCCAATCCAATCGGGAAGTGGTCGTCGCTCATGTCCTGTCCCCTTTGTCGATGCTGTTCAGCTTCATCGCTTCCGCTAGTGTCTCTTGGGTTTTGAGACCAGCCTCGCGGGCTTTGCGGTCGATGTGCCGCTTGTTGTAGACCTTGGCCATGTCTGACTGCTCAGACCAACCGTTGAGATTGGCTCGTACTTTTGTTTCTTCGTCTTCATTTCGCTCTCCCGTTCTCCTGTCAAACGTTTCGCTTAGCTTGTCATTGAAGTGGTGCCGAAGGAGATGGGGATGTAGGTGTGATAGTTTCGGCTCTGATTTCTTTATGGTGCGAAAGACTTCTTCTAAAGCGCCTTTAGTCATGGGTTGTCCCTGCGTCGGCCCTGCTTTGTGATTCACAAGCAGTTGTGGGTATTTACTGGCACCGGGCACTCCGCGCCTGTGCACGAGATAGTCTTGATAGAGTTGAATCACCTCACTGGTCACAGCAATCGTGTGCTCCCTGGTTTTTACGCGAGGCTGATTGAGGCGTGGATCAAGCGTGCTATCCGGTCGACGCACGATGCTCAATTGTTGGCGACGAGGGTCAATATCTCTGGCTTGAATGTTAAGCACTTCGCTCTTGCGTTTACCCGCGCAGCGCATGATTTGAATTGCCAGGTAATTGCGTATTTGGGTTCCAGTTTCGCGGAAGGGGTTGCGATCTGATCCCGGTGTGATGATTTCATGGAGCAAGGCATCGTCTTGAGCCGACCACGCGCTCTGTTCTGGGTCGCTGCCAAGTGACCGCACCGACGGACGCAGTTTGAGGATATTGGCGCGCATTCTCTCGATCTCGAAGAATCGCTCGGAGTTCATCGCCGGTCCGCCCAACTCCTCCGCCAACCACTGAAGGTAATTGGCCATTTCTGTTAACCGCGTATAGGCGGTGGCTGAAGCAACGGTTTTAGTCGCTGGTTTGAAGCCGCGTTTGCCTTCAGTCAACGAGACAACGACGGATGTCGCTTGCGTGCCCGGTCCCATGTGAGTCTGCGCCGCCCGGCGCAAATGATCGCATTCAACCGGAGAGAGGTAGCTACATCTACTGAAACGCTGCTCAATAGGGATGTTCTGCTCTTGAAAGTGAATCAGCAGAACATGGATGGCGTTGAACGCTGACTGCATCGCCGACAGCGACAGGCCTTTATTCCGAATTTTGGCGGTGACGTACAGAAGGCTTGGCGGGTGCGGTAAACCGATCTCAACATCCAACAGGTGACAGAACCGCTCGCCATCAGGCCAGCGATAGTTCTCAAGCTTGTATTGTTTGGACATTACGGCAATCTAAGCGACATATAAACAATATAGCATATAAGTAACTTTTCATAAAGTAAAGGACACCGAGGTGTCCTTCTTTAAGTGCTGTTTTACCTAGAGAGTGAGCTACTTACAGACACTCCAGGTCTTAGCTACACCTATTTCAGTTTCATTTCCTTGTAGTCCACATGCTTGCGAGCAACGGGATCAAATTTCTTGATCAACATTTTCTCGGGCATGGTTTTCTTGTTCTTGTCGGTCGTGTAGAAGTGACCGGTGCCAGCTGTAGATTCCAGCTTGATTTTTTCGCGTCCGCCTTTGGTTGCCATGGTAATTCTCCTTAAGCCTGACCACGTGCGCGCAGATCTGCGAGCACAACATCAATACCGTTCTTGTCGATCAAACGCAAACCAGCATTGGAAATGCGCAGACGCACCCAACGGTTTTCGGTCTCGACCCAGAAACGGCGGTATTGCAGGTTCGGCAGGAACCGGCGCTTGGTTTTGTTGTTGGCGTGGGAAA
>CAYXWW010000122.1:0-11239 GCA_964468905.1 uncultured Rhodoferax sp.
ACCACCACGAACAGGTCGAGCTGCAATTGAGCCGCGCGCCTTTTGCCTACCCTACCGTGCAGATCAAGCGCAAACCCGATTCCATTTTTGACTACCAGTTTGAGGACTTTGAAGTGGTGGGTTACGAATGCCACGCGGCGATCAAGGCGCCGGTTGCTGTGTAATTGCGCAGCGCATCCGTATTGCACCGTCATCCATGAAACTACACCTCATCTTCGCCAAAGCCCGCAATGGCGTCATCGGCAAGGACGACGCCTTGCCCTGGCATCTGCCGGAAGACATGGCGCACTTCAAGCGCACCACCATGGGCTGCCCCGTCATCATGGGGCGCAAGACCTGGGACTCCCTGCCGCCTCGCTTTCGGCCGCTGCCGGGCCGGGTCAATGTAGTCGTTACGCGGCAAACCACTTGGAATGAAAATGGCGCTCAGCCCTCGTTAAACGTGCGTGATGCGCTATTATTTTGTGAGCAGTTTGCAAATGTCTGGGTCATTGGCGGCGCTGATCTGTATGCACAGACACTGCCCTTTGCCCACACGACAGTCGTGACCGAAATCGACGCCGATTTCGAAGGCGATGCATTTGCACCTCCACTCGGCCCACAGTGGCAGGAAACCCACCGAGAATCCCACACCTCGACCAACGGCCTGAACTTCAGCTTTGTGACCTACCACAACGCCAAACCACAACCCTACGTTTAAGGAAAACACTATGTCAGGACACGGATTCCACGTACACGGACCGCACGACCATGAACTTGAGCACGCGCAGCACGGCGGCGGGCACGCTGGACACGACAGCGCAGGCATGATCAACCAGATTGCCATGTTTACGGCCATCATTGCCACCATTGGTGCGATTTTTGGCTATATGGGCGGTGCCACCCAAGCCAATGCAGGCTTGTATAAAAACAATGCCGCCATCAAAAAGACAGAAGCATCTAACCAGTGGAATTACTTCCAGTCCAAGAGCACCAAACAGTCGCTCGCTGAAATGTCACGCGACCTGGCTGTCAAGGACGAGGACAAAGCAAAGTACCAAGGCAAGGTCGACCGGTACGAAAAAGAGAAAGGCGAAATCAAGCTCGTAGCCGACAAGCTCGAAGCGGAAGCCACCGAATGGGACCACAAGAGCGATGAGCAAATGCACCAGCACCATCGCTGGGCCCAGTCCACCACCGTGTTGCAAGTCTGCATTGCACTGGCCGCTATTGCTTTGCTGACCAAGAAGAAATGGTTGGAGTACGCTATGTTTGCCGCGGGCGTTGCCGGATTGGCTGTCGGCGCACTGGCAGCATTCCACATCTAGTTCGTCTAGCACCACAACAGGTCAAGCCCATGCCCAACAGCCAGACCATTGAAAGCCTCAAGGCACGGGAAAGTGACCTTGTGAACTTGCTGAGTTTGGTTCGCGACGCGGTCGTGGCCATGGATGCTGAAGGACGAATCACAGACTGGAATGCATCGGCTGAAAGAATGCTGGGCTACACGCGTGACGAGGCGGTCGACACGCACTTATTGGATTTGATTATTCCGACTGCGCGGCGTGCCGACCCGGCGCTGCAGCTGGCGCGCTTGATGTCTCCCCGCCAGCCCCCCACGCGCTTGAGCAGCCTGATCGAAATCGATGCACAACACCGCGACGGCAGCAGCGTCTCAATCGAGCTTGCCATCTGGTCGTTCCCCTCCGGGGACAGCATCAGCTTTGGCGCCTTTCTGCGCGACATTTCTGACCGCAGGGCCGCGCAGGAAGCGCACAAACTCTCCGAAGACTTCAACCAATTGATCGTAGAGAATTTGGGTGAAGGCATGGGCATTCACCAAAATGGTCTCGTGGTCTATGCGAACCGAACTGCCGTAGAAATCTTGCGCCGACCGATGGAAATGATCATGGGGCAGAGCGTGCTGAGCTGGATCCATCCCGACGACCATGCCTATGTGTCAGAGTTGCGCCAACGCTTGCACCATGGCGAGCAAGTACACGAGCGCTATGAAATGCGATGCCTGCACCTGGATGGCAGTGTGCGCTGGCTAGAAGCCCATGCGTCCATTGTTCCCTGGAAGGGGAAAGCTGCGGCCATGACATTTTTCTCCGACATTACAGAACGCAAGGCAATGATTGATTCATTGCACCGCTCGGAGGAACGCTACCGCTTGGTGATCGAAAACGTTGGCGAAGGCATGATCGTTTTGCAAGGCGAACACATTGTGTTTGCCAACGCGCGCGCCTCAGAAATTGCACGCATTTCGCACGAAGAGTTTTTGACGGTCGGGTATTTGCACCGAGTTCACCCTGAAGACCATGCCATCATCCAGGAGCGTCGGCGACGGCGACTGGCTGGTGAAGACGTTGTAAACAACTACCAGATTCGTCTGCTGCAACCCGATGGCACAGTGCAATGGCTGGAAATTGGCGTCACCATTGTCCCTTGGGAAGGCAAGCCAGCGACGCTTACTTTCTATAGCGACATTACGGAACGCAAGCGGCTTGAGCAAGAACTGCAAAACACATCTTCAGAGCGCGAGGCGATTCTCAATAGCGCGTTGGTCGGCATTGTCTTCTCACGCAGACAAGAAAATTTGTGGGTCAACGACAAGTTTTCCGAGATGGTTGGGTACGCCCGAGAAGAACTGGTCGGGCATTCGTCCAGCATGTTTCACGCCAACGAGTCGGCGTGGCAGCAATTCGTCGTGCAAAAGCGCACGGCGCTGCAAACCGAAGGGACTTTCACCGCGGAGCGGCAGCTCAAGCGCAAGAATGGACAAGTCTTTTGGGTCCATCTTGCCGGGCGCTGTGTACGCGACCTCGATCCGGACTCTGGCGTCATTTGGACATTTCTCGACATCACGGACCGCAAACAAGCCGAGCAGGAAATACGCGACGCACTGGAACGCCAAAAAGAGCTGAATGAATTGCGATCCCGGTTTGTGGCCATGACGAGCCACGAATTCCGCACACCGCTGGCCACCATCCTGTCCTCCGCTGAGTTGCTGAAATACTACGGCAACCGGCTGGCCGAGACTGAAAAAATGGATGTGATTCAGAGCATCGAGACTAGCGTTCAGCGCATGACCCATATGCTCGACAGGGTACTTTTGATCGGGCGGGCCGAGGCACAGATGCTGGAATTCAAGCCGGAGCCGGTAGACCTCAGAGCGTTGTGTACAGCCACAGCCGACGCTGTCAAAGCGCAGCACCCCCACTCAAGCTGCAGTTTTACAGCCGAATTTGCGGATGGTGTGGGGCGCGGCGCATACGACCCGAAGCTGCTCGATCATATTTTAGGCAATTTGCTATCCAATGCGATCAAGTACTCCCCGCACGGGGGCGCTGTATTGCTGCGCGTCTTTGGGCAGGCAAATGAGATGGTTTTTGAAGTGTCGGACCATGGCATTGGCATTCCAAGCGATGAAATTGGGCACTTGTTCGAATCATTCCACCGCTCGAGCAATGTGGGCAGTATTCAAGGCACGGGATTGGGATTGGCCATCGTCAAAAACTCGGTCGATTTGCATGGCGGCCGCATAGCCGTTCACAGTGAGCTGGGCAAAGGCACATGCTTTACCGTTCGCCTGCCGCTCACTGTTGCCTGACAGGCGATAGTGCGGCATTCACAAATGCGCGCCTCTTGGTGATTTTCGTGTAACACTAAGCTGTAGTAAAGGGAGCACCTCGAGCCACTCTGAGCCAGTCACCAAATCCATCGACTACAAAAAAGAGGATTTTGCAGCATGAGCCACCGCATTGTGATCGCCGAAGACGATCCCGACATTCGCGCGAACTTGTCGCGCTTGTTGGGGCTGGAAAACTACCAGGTGTGGGCCGCATCCAATGGCCGCGAGGCACTGTCGCTGGTGCGCCAGCATTTGCCAGATATCGTGCTCAGCGATGTAATGATGCCGGAAATGACAGGGCTGCAATTGGTGCAGGAAATTCGTGGCAATCCGCTGACTGCCCACATTCCCACCATTTTGCTGACTGCCAAGACTGACAGAAGCGATGTGCGCGAAGGCATGAACCTCGGCGCTGACGACTATTTGACCAAGCCATTTCAGCGTGAAGAATTGCTTGCCGCCATACAGGCGCATCTAACCAAGGCTGCCACGCAGCAACTTGCCGCACGACAGCTGGCCAGCCAAGCACACCATATGGCCCATTTCGATGCCATCACGGGTTTGCCCAATCGAAGCCACTTGATCTTGCTTTTGAGCCAGGCGTTGCGCGAACAACGGGCCAGCCAACCGGCATTGTGGGTTGTAGGCCTGGATAGTTTTCCACAGATGACACAGTTTATGGGCGTCGGATTGCTGGATGAAGCAGTGCGCCAAATGGCCCAGCGGCTCACGCTACTGGCCAGCACGTCGGCGAATTTGCGGGAATGCCGATACACCGTTGCCCGCTTGGGGGAAGACCGTCTCGTACTCTTGGTTCCGGACTGGCCTGCAGGCAAGCCGGTTGATGTGCTGGCATTGGGCTTGTTGCACGACATGTCGGCCGCCATTACGCTGGATGGGCAAGAACATTTTCCCGTAGTCTCCATCGGCGCCTGTGCGCACCCCATCGAAAGAGAGCGTGCTGACGCCATGCTTGCGCGCCTGGCCATTGCGCTGGCTGCAGCGCGTGCGCGATCGGCCCAGCGCATGGTTGTGCATGAGCCGTCGTCGGCGTCTGATTTGTCAGCAGCCTTTCGCCTGCACAATGACCTGCACCGCGCGGTTGAGCGCCAGGAATTGGAGGCGTTCTTTCAGCCTCAGGTGATGGCAAGTGACAGCAGTTTGATTGGCTTTGAAGCCTTGATGCGATGGCGCCACCCCGAGCTGGGCCTTGTGTCTCCTGTACGGTTCATCCCCATCGCGGAGGACAACGGCCAAATTGTTCCGATGGGCGCATGGGTGATGCAAGAAGCCTGTAAAGAAGCCATGCGGTGGCATGACAAATGTCCGGTAGGGTCTCGCCCATTGCGGATAGCAGTGAATCTTTCTTTGCGCCAGTTCAGCGATCCGCACCTGTTGCACCACGTGCGGTCTGCATTGGAAGCTTCCGGTTTGGACGCGACACTACTGGAGTTGGAGATTACCGAAAGCACAGCGATGCTGGACTTGCAGCACACGCTTGATATCCTCAAACAACTCAAGGCGCTGGGACTGAAGTTGGCCATTGATGACTTTGGCACGGGGTATTCGAGTCTGGCATACCTTAAACGCTTTCCCTTGGACGTGCTCAAGGTTGATCAATCGTTCGTCCGCCATTTGTGTACCAACCGAGAGGACCAAGCCATTGCCGGCACCGTCATCAACCTCGCGCATAGCCTGGGACTGGACGTGATAGCCGAAGGCGTTGAAACCGAAGCACAACACAATTTGCTGCGGGACATGGGTTGTGATCAAATTCAAGGCTATTTGCATGGCAAGCCCATGCCCACACCGGACGTCGCACGCTGGCTGGAAAATCGCTACACCCAGGCCGTGGCGCAGTAGCCCAACACCCCGCTAAAGTTCTGCCGGTCGGGTGCCATGTTGGAGCGACTTGGCATCCATCAGGCGTATCACCGTGGGCCAATACGAAGCAATATAGTCGGCAACGGCTTGCGCACTGCGAAAACGCTTCATGGGATCTTTGTGCATCATGCGATCCAACAACTCCTGAAACTCCGCATATTTCGGCGCGAATCGCGGAGGTGGCGCGTTCATATGCAAGGCCAGTAGCGCCTGAATGCTGTCAGCAACATACGGGCGTTTTCCCGTCACCATCTCAAAGAAGATAACACCCAAGGCATAAATGTCACTGGCGGGGCTTACCGGCTGGCACGCAGCTTGTTCCGGACTCATGTAATAGGGCGAACCCACGACCTCGCCATGCTGCGTCTGCTCCAAATTGACATCGGCATGTTTGGCAACACCAAAGTCAATTAAGGCAACGCTGCCATCGGCACGCAACATGAGGTTGCCGGGTTTGACGTCGCGGTGGACGATGCCCAGGGCATGTACTTGCGATAGCGCAAGCGCGACTTGCAAGGCAACGGTCAGCGCCTCGAACGGTGACAACCCATCTGCCATGCGACGCTTGATATCGCCTTGGTCAAAATACTCCATCGAAATGAAGGCGTGGGTGTCTGTTACACCATGGTCAAAAATGCGTGCTACGTTGGGATGGTCAATTTGCTCAAGCAGCGCGTACTCTTGGATAAAGCGGTGCAATAGACTGGCGTCTTGGTGTTGCCGGGTATCCAAAAGCTTGAGTGCCACCTGTTCACCATCGCGCTCGCGTTCTGCCAGAAAGACCTCGGACATGCCACCGCCACCCAAACGCCGAATCATTTTGTACCCTTTGATGGGCACGAACGGAGTTGATTGATCTGGCAACGCCGCGGCTACTTTGTCGGATTGCTGCATCCGCCGGATGCGCGCGGAAATCGTGTCAAGCAACTCATCGCGCGAAAACGGTTTTCCAAGGTAGTCGTCTGCGCCCAAATTCATGCCTCGACGTCGGTCCGAGCGATCCGCGCGCGCCGTGAGGAAAATCAGTGGTATGGCTGCGGTGAGCGGGTCTGCGCGCAGCGCCTGCAACATACCAAAACCATCGAGCTCAGGCATCATGACGTCGCACAAAATCAGGTCTGGCAATTCGGTGCGCGCGCGTGCAAGACCTTCTCGCCCGTTGGCAGCTTCCACCAACTCAAAGCCTTCCAGACGCAAAATACGCAACAGGTTGTCACGTATGCTCATCTCGTCTTCAACCACCAAAATTTTCAAACGGCTACCCCACAAAAAGGTCGTCCATCGCTCAGTCATAGCTGTACCGAACCATGCATGTCACTATACCGTCAATGCATGCCAAATGCGATACTTGCTTCACTGCCCTTGATTTTGACGCAGCCTTGTATGACACCACCATTTCTCGTGCCGAAAAATGGCATCAGAACACAACGTACTTCACCATTGACACCTGTAATCAACCATGAAACTTGCCACTTGGAACGTAAATTCTTTAAGCATACGCCTGCCCCAGGTTTTGGACTGGCTGTCAGTCAACCGGGTGGATGTGCTGGCACTGCAGGAACTCAAAATGACCGACGACAAATTTCCGGTCGACGCTTTCATTGCTGCCGGCTACCACGCCCAATGGTTTGGACAAAAGACCTACAACGGCGTGGCCTTGCTGTCGCTACAACCAGCGACCGACGTGGTGAAGAACATTCCAGGATTTGACGACGACATGGCACGTGTCATCTCCGCGACTGTGGATGACCTGCGTGTCATTGGCGCATACTTTCCCAACGGGCAGGCACCCGGCACCGACAAGTTTGAGTACAAAATGGAATGGCTCAAGGGGCTGCGGCAATGGGTTAAAACAGAACTCCTCACACACCCCAAATTGGTGCTGATGGGCGACTACAACATTACCTTTGACGAACAAGATATCTGGGACCCCATCGGTCTTAAAGACACGATCCACTGCACGGAGGAAGAACGCTACCACTTGCGCGCGCTGGTTGCACTGGGCCTGCACGACAGTTTCCGCCTGTTTGAACAGCCGCCCAAAAGCTTCTCGTGGTGGGACTACCGGGAATTTGGTTTCAAGCGGAACCGGGGCTTGCGCATTGACCACATCCTGATCAGCCAAACACTGAAAGACCAAGCATGTGCGTGTGTGGTGGACAAGGTGCCACGGAACAACGAGCGTCCCAGTGACCATGCGCCCGTTGTTCTGACACTTTCGTAATCGAAAACGCTATTATTTTTATAGCTGGTTGCGCAATAATCACGAGGGCCAGAGACCCTATTTACTCCAAGCCGAGCTCTTGAATCTTGCGCGTAATGGTGTTGCGCCCTATACCGAGTTTATGGGCAGCCTCGATGCGGCGACCTTTGGTATTGGCCAAAGCCGCAAGGATTAGCCGCGACTCAAAGCGGTGGGTCAATACGTCCCACACATCTAGGCTTCCCGAGCCAAGCAGTGCAATCGCTTCAGCCTCCAGATCAGACTCCCAGCCGCCATGCGTCGCATTGGGCACGACCGGTCGTGGGATGGGGTTAACGGCCGTAGATTCAACGTGCAACTCCTTTGCAGCCACCACCGGCGCGTCATGCGAAATGCCGGCAGCAGAGCCAGATGCGGCGACGCTTTCGGCAGGAGAGGCAGAGGTAGTCACGCCAACCTCAGGCGGTAAATCTTTGGCTTCAACCATTTGAGCCGGTGCCATGACGGTCAACCAATGGCAAATGTTTTCAAGCTGCCGGACATTGCCGGGGAAACTGAACACCTCGAGCCAGGCAAGAGCGGCATCCGAAATGCGTTTAGGTTCCACACCCAGTTGTTGGGCACTTTGCTGAAGAAAGTGGCGTGTCAGCACGGTTATGTCTTCTTTGCGCTCGCGCAAAGCGGGCAAGCGCAAACGTATAACGTTGAGGCGGTGGAACAAGTCCTCGCGAAAGCCTCCATCTTTGACACGCTGCTCCAGATCCTGATGCGTTGCTGCGATAACCCGTACGTTGGTCTTGATGGCGCTGTGACCGCCTACGCGGTAAAAATGCCCGTCGCTCAAGACCCGCAACAAGCGGGTTTGCAGGTCAAAAGGCATATCGCCAATCTCGTCCAGAAACAACGTCCCGCCATCGGCTTGCTCAAAACGGCCACGGCGCATGGTCTGCGCGCCGGTAAACGCACCGCGTTCGTGGCCAAACAATTCGCTCTCCAAAAGGTCCTTTGGAATGGCTGCGGTATTGATTGCCACAAATGGGCCGTTGGCACGCGGGGAGTGTTTGTGCAAGGCACGGGCAACCAGTTCTTTGCCGGAGCCGCTCTCGCCCGTCACCATCACTGTCACATTGCTTTGACTCAGGCGACCAATCGCCCGAAAAACGTCTTGCATGGCAGGGGCTTGCCCCAGCATTTCAGGCGCTTCGGTCATGCGCTCTTCCGCCACCTCTTCACGCTGGCTCTCTTCTACCGCACGACGGATCAGTTCGACAGCCTTGGGAAGATCGAATGGTTTGGGCAAATATTCAAAGGCTCCGCCTTGAAATGCGCTGACCGCACTATCCAGATCGGAAAACGCAGTCATGATGATGACGGGTAACCCAGGGTGTTTAGCCTTGACCTTTTCGAGGAGTTCAAGACCTGATCCTCCGGGCATGCGTATATCGCTAACGAGTATTTGCGGCCCCTCGTCATCGCCCGTCGTATTGAGCGCTGTCAACACATCGCGGGCATTGGAGAAACTACGTGTGGGCAGATGCTCCCGCAATAAGGCCTTCTCCAATACGAAGCGGATGGACTGGTCATCATCTACTATCCAAATCGGCTTCATTATTCTATCGTCCCCATGTTTCAGCTATTACGGAAGCGGAATCAATATCTTGAAATCCGTACGGCCTGGCACGCTGTCGACCTCGATCAATCCATGGTGTTGCTGAACAAAAGTTTGCGCCAATGTCAGCCCCAAGCCTGAACCACCGTCCCTGCCCGATACCAACGGATAGAAGATGCGGTCTTTGATCGAATCTGGCACACCAGGTCCGTTGTCAATGACATGCAATTCCAATGCCAACCGATACCGCTGCTTGCCAAATGTTATTTGGCGCAATACCCGGGTGCGAAAAGTAATGCACGCATCACCCGCCGCAATGCGCTCACTCAACGCCTGGCAGGCGTTGTGCGCTATGTTCAGAACCGTCTGAATCAATTGCTCATGATCACCGCGAAACTCAGGAATCGACGTGTCATAGTCCCGCACGACTTTCAAGCCCTTTGGAAACTCCGCCAGAATGAGCGATCGCACGCGTTCACACACCTCGTGTATGTTCACATCACTCACCATATGGGGCCTGCGGTGCGGAGCCAATAAGCGGTCAACAAGGCTTTGCAGGCGATCGGCTTCACGAATAATGACTTGCGTGTACTCTGTCAATTCTGTCGACGCCATTTCCATTTCCAACAACTGGGCCGCTCCTCGAATGCCTCCTAGTGGATTCTTGATTTCATGGGCCAAGTTTCGGATCAGCTCTTTATTGGTTTGCGCTTGCTCTGCCAAACGCTCTTCGCGCTCCTGTCGGGTTTGCTGTTCCAGCGGAACCAATTCGACAATAATTTCTTCTACCGGCTCAGTCCATGTGATGATGACGTGCACCGGTATCGGATCGCCACTCGGACGCTTGACCCAGGCGTCATAACGCAACACGGCATAAGCATTGTCGCGCGCACCCTCAAATGCACTTTGCAACTGCGCGGGCTCGGTAAAAATTTCCGCCAAATTGGAGCCAACAATCGCCCGGCGCGATATGCCCAGCGCATCCTCCAGCGCAGAATTGGAAAAGACAACCGTGGCGTCGGAGCCAACCACTGCCACCAACGTGGCGAGTAAGTCAAACGGTTGATACCGTGCGGTCAACTCCAAGCCGCCTACTTTCCTGCAGAGTTCGAGGCCGCAGCAGGCATCCTGCTGAGTTCACGCCGAATGCCGTTGATATCGTTTTCATTGCGGCTAATGCTGGCTTTGAGCTCTTCAACGCGATCCAGGTACTTCTGATGGTTTCGGAGCTCTGGGCCCATCTTCTCAGGCTCACCGTTGTTGTACTCCTTAAGCAATTCTGCTTGCCGCGCCTCAGCTTTCTTAAGTTCAGATTCCAGAATCAAACGTGAATCTGAGTCTTTGGCGCGCTGCTCACCCGCGTCCACACGTTGGGCAGGGGGTGTGGTCGCAGCAACCCGGTTGGCGCTGGGCTTTTGTGACTGCACCACCGTCACATTGCCGCCGGAAACCAATTTGCAGGTCTTCGCCTGGGCTTCCGTCACAGTATTGGTGTACTCATTGCCACATCGATAAATACGATCTTGGGCCCAAGTCGAAGTGGTCGCCAGCGGCACCAACATGAAAATCAAAAGTACAGGTTTCATTCTTTGTCCACGCATCCAAGTGCAAGGCTGGCTGGTCAGTATGCGCCAAAAAGCATCAAAAACAAAGTCCCTGTTCGCAGAGAGCTCTCTATGATCCGCTTCTATGCAACAGGTTCCTTCAAAAAAAAGGACGGCGTGTGCCGTCCTTTGAAAGAAACCCGAAAAGACTGCCCATTGGGCAGTCACCCCATCACAGTGAGTAGTACATGTCGTACTCAACAGGGTGAGGAGCCATACGCAAGCGTGTGACTTCGCCCATCTTGAGTTCGATATAGGCATCGAGCATGCTGTCGGTGAACACGCCGCCCTTGGTCAAGAAGCCGCGGTCTGCATTGAGGCAGTCC
>CAYXWW010000123.1:0-11186 GCA_964468905.1 uncultured Rhodoferax sp.
GTGGCCTCGTTGCTGGCCCTGCTGGCTTTTGGGACCCTGGTCATCAAGTCCTTTGTGGAATGGCAGTTTGAACGGGACCAAAAGGCCGCAGCAGCCTTGCCGCCCGAGCGGCCCATGGACCCGGTTGCCATTTGAAACTTTGCGGGACAGCCTAAGGCGCGGTCTTGCGCTGTCCACATCTGATGAAGAGAAGAGAAAAATCATGAGCATCGCCATTCGCAACGTCAGCAAAGACTTTGGCACCTTCAAGGCCTTGAACAATGTGAGCCTGGACATTGAGTCGGGGGAACTCGTCGCCTTGTTAGGTCCTTCGGGCTGCGGCAAAACCACGCTCTTGCGCATCATCGCCGGGCTGGAAACAGCCGATCAGGGGAACATCCTGTTCAGCGGTGAAGACACGACCGACGTGCACGTGCGTGAGCGCAATGTGGGCTTTGTGTTTCAGCATTACGCACTGTTTCGCCACATGACGGTGCTTGACAACGTGGCCTTTGGCCTGCGCATGAAACCGCGCGCCGCGCGTCCCAGTGAAACTGTGATTAAGCAAAAGGTGCACGAGTTGCTGGGCTTGGTGCAACTTGATTGGTTGGCAGATCGTTACCCCGCCCAACTCTCCGGCGGGCAGCGCCAACGCATTGCGTTGGCCCGCGCATTGGCCGTGGAGCCCAAAGTGCTATTGCTCGACGAGCCTTTTGGTGCGCTGGACGCCAAGGTGCGCAAAGAGTTGCGCCGCTGGCTGCGCCGCCTGCATGATGACCTGCATGTGACCAGCATCTTTGTCACACACGATCAGGAAGAGGCACTTGAAGTGGCGGACCGTGTGGTGCTCATGAACAGCGGCCAAATTGAGCAGATTGGCTCTCCCCAACAGGTGTGGGACCAGCCAGCCAGCCCGTTTGTCTATGGATTCCTGGGCGACGTCAATCTCTTTCACGGTCGCGCCCACGAAGGTGAAATGCTGATCGGTGAAGACCACCATGGCGTGCGCCTGGCAAGCCCGGAGCACAGCACGGTGCAAGACAGCAAGGCGTTTGCCTATGTGCGCCCGCACGATCTGGACGTGCGGCGCTATGTGCCAGGCGAAGAGCCCACTGCGGGGAACGCTAACCAACAGCAGCGGGGCATTCCGGCCAAGCTGGTACGTGCCATCGTGGTGGGGCCTATTGCCCGGCTCGAACTGTTGCCGCTGGACGCATCCGCTGCAGGCAGCGGTGACATCATTGAGGCTCAGATTGCAGCACAGCAGTTCACGGATATGGCGCTGAAAGAGGGTGAAACGCTGGTGTTGACCCCACGCAAGGCCAGGGTGTTTGTAGCGCCGTAGCCTGCATTAGGCAAACCCCAACTCTCAGCCAAGATGCACGGCTACTTCGCTTTGCAATTGTTTGAGTTTGGGGCTCAATTCAGCATACGCCACGGCCACTTCATCCGCACCTGCAAGTCTGCTTAGCAACTCCACGGCTGCCACTTCATTGCACAATGCCTCCGTGCAAAATATCGGGATAAATCCCTTGAGCGAGTGCAGCATGCGGTTGGCCATATAGACATCGTTCTGGGCCAACAGGGCATCAATTTTTGGAATGTCGCGGGTGAGCGATATTTGCAGCATGCCCAGCAAGTCCTGCAGCGCTGGCAAGTCGCCAATTTTTTCCAAGGCCCCATCAAAATCGAAATACTGAGGGGCTCCGTCGGCATGAATATTTGTCATCAACGGCTCCTTGTGCCCGTACAAAAACGCTGTTGTATCACCATGGTGTGACAGCTATCGGTTTGCAGTGCGATCATAGAGAATGTCCGCTGAATGGCGGACCCGGATCAAGTTTTCGTCGACCGTGGCGACGATTTTGAGCGTTGCGGCGGCGGTGTCCCTGCGGGATGGCAACGACAGGGGGTCGCCATTTTTATTGGTGATGGCCATGACAACTGGCGCATTCGCGGTCACGCCGCGCTGGGTCACGATGGCAACTTCGTCGCTGGCTAGTTTCACGTAGGCACCCGGCGGGTAGATGCCAAACTCCTTGATGATGAGGCCCGCCAGTGGGTCACCGCCGCTGTTGGTAAACAAATCGCGTGCCGCTTTGTGTGCAGGCTGCGGGGCCCGGCCGACCCTGGGGCTGTGTTTGGCCAGGAAGGTATCCACAAAGCGCAACATGCGGGCCATTTCAGTGGGCTCGGCAATCTTGTTAGGGTAGCCGGTGCCGCCGGTGACTTCATGGTGCTGCTCTATGGTGGTCAGCCAGTCTTCGTCTGTTAGGCCTGCTGCACGCATCAGCTCAGCAGCTGCTGTTGAATGTTGTGAGATCAGCAATTGCTCGGATTCGGTGGGCCTTCCCCCGCGCGAAGCCAAGCTGCCTTGCAATTCCAGCATGGCAATATTCATCGTCAGCGCTGCGCCGATCAGACTGCGGCGTTTCGATTCTTCCCAGGCCTTTCGGCGTGACAGGAGACTGCAAATAGCCGCTGTGTGCAGCGAGTGCACCACGCCGTAGTTCAGCGGGCGCGAATGGTCGTGGCGCAAAATCAAAAAAATGAGCAAGTCCACATTGCCATCGGCAAGCGCCGCGATTTGGCCAATGGACTCCTGCAGCCGCGGCAAGAAGAGCGGGTCTTTGACCATCTTCAGCACGGTGCCCAGGCGGGCTTCCAGTGCGCTCCAGCGCACTGTCATGCTTTCATCTTTGACGGCCTCGGTCTTGCTGCTACCAGCTACCTCGGCGGCATCAACATACATGCCGCGCTCCAACAAGAGGTCAACTGCGCGCTGGTCTGCCAGCATATAGCCACGCGACAGCAGCAGCGTGCCTTTTCCGTCACGAACACCCCAAGGCAGTGTTACGCCCGGCTGGAGTGCGCTGCTGACTTGTGAGAGTGGTATGAGATTCATGCTTAGATAAGAAGCCCGCCCGATTGTGTGGCCAAGCGAGCCCAACGCCATCTGGTAAATACCCGAACCTGATGCGAATGTCAAACACAGACCTGCCCCTTTGGCAGACTACGTTTCGTGCTACTTGATTGGTAGCGTTCGCTCGAAGAGCCAAGTGCGCGCCTCTTCACCAACCAGCGGACTTAGGCGTGAGCGTACCGTGGCGTGGTAGGCATTGAGCCACTCGATCTCGTCGGCGCGCAGCAGGTTTGCTGCAATGCAGCGCGTGTCAATCGGGCACAAGGTGAGCGTCTCAAATTCGAGAAACTCGCCGAATGATTCTGCCGTGGCCGCAGGCACGTTGAGCACCAAGTTTTCAATGCGCACGCCCCATTGGCCATCGCGGTACAAACCAGGCTCGACCGAGGTAATCATGCCGGGCTGCATGGCCATATTGGCATCGGGAATGGCCTTGGAAATGCTTTGCGGCCCCTCGTGCACATTCAGGAAATAGCCCACGCCGTGGCCCGTTCCGTGACCATAGTCCATGCCATGGGCCCACAATGGTGCGCGCGCCAGCGCGTCTAGCATGGGCGACAGTGTGCCCAGGGGAAACCGCGCGCGCGATAGGGCAATGGTGCCCTTGAGCACTAGGGTGTAGTCACGTTTCTGCGCCTCGGTGGGCGTGCCAATGGGCCACACGCGGGTAATGTCTGTCGTGCCGCCCGGGTATTGACCACCAGAGTCAATCAATAAGAGGCCATTGCCTTCTATCACCGCATGACTCTCTGGCGTTGCCCTGTAGTGCGGCATGGCGCCGTTGGCATTGAAGCCGGCGATGGTGTTGAAGGACAGACCGACAAAGCCGGGGCGCTTGGCGCGCTCGGCAGTCAGGCGTTCGTCCACGGTGAGTTCGGTGATCCGCTCCGTACCTTGTGCGGCTTCGAACCAGGCATAAAACTCGCACATGGCTGCCCCGTCTTGCTCCATGGCATCGCGTATATTGGCAGCTTCGGCCGCGCCCTTGCGACTTTTGAGTAAGACGGTGGGGTTGATCGCTTCGATCACCTTGACCACCGGGGCTGCGCTCTCGCGCAGGCCCAGGGTGACCCGGCGCGGGTCCAGTAGTAGCACGGCGCTATCGGGCAAGGCGGCTAATGCGCGGGGGGCGTCAGCATAGTCTTGCACCACAACACCATCCGCTTGCAGGCGAGAAGCCACATCTGCAGGCACCTTGCCAGGGGCCACAAAAAGCGTTGCCGTGTGTGCGTCGATGAGTGCGTGCGCCAGAAACACGGGGTTATAAGACACATCAGACCCCCGCAGGTTGAAAAGCCAGGCAATGTCGTCTACTGTCGAAATGAAGTGGTGGCTGGCCCCTTTGCCAGCGTTCATCTGGGCCATAGCTCCACGTACCAGTGCCAGCTTCGCTGCGCGGGATGCACCTACATAGGCAGCGTCGTGTTCGTAGACTGGGGCTTGTGGCAGTGTTGCGCGGTCTGGCCAGATGTGGGCAAACAGGTCGACTCCGGTTTGCAGTGTGGCACCTACTGCAGTCAGTGCTTCGCGCAACTGCTGCGCCGCCGCCAGGCCTAATACTGCACCGTCCACACCGACCGATTGACCAGCGCCTACGTGGCGTGCAAGCCATTGCACATGGTGGGTGGCCGCACCGGTGTCGATCTTGATCAGCTCGATGCCACTTCCGCGCAACTCAGTCTCGGCCTGCGTCCAATAGCGGCTGTCGGCGAACAAGGCCGCGCCCGTGGTGGTGACCACCAGCGTACCCATAGAACCGGTAAAGCCCGATAGCCACTCCCGCCCTTGCCAGCGCGCTGGTAGGTACTCGGACAGGTGTGGATCGCTCGATGGGACGAGGCATGCGGCCAAGCCCAGCGTCTGCAAAGTTTGCTGGGCGGTGCCTATGCGTTGGCTAAAAACGGTGGGTGTGGCAGTCACTGCGACTCCTGGTGCAAGGGTCCATGCGCCGAGACTGGGCGCAAAGCCGCGATTGTAGGTTGGGGCCCTACAACACCACTTGTCAGAGTCGCTTTGTCACAGTCGCTTTGTCACAGTCGCGTGATACCGGGCAAATAGCCAACCAGCTTTCCGTCAATGTATAGCGCACCTTCGGGCGCACCAGCTTCCGCATAAAACTCCAGAATTTCAGGAGCTCTTTCGGGCGCGCGCGGATGACGCGTGGTGCTGAGCGTGCGTGACATGCGGGCGAGCTTGCGGCTGGCCGCTCTGAGAAGCATTGCCAATGCATGGCGTAGCGACAGGCTCCATGTGGCGCTGTAGGCATAGTCTCTGGTGTGCAAACTGGTTGACACGGTAGCGTCTCCTGGTTGGGGCCCCGCCTTGTGAGCAGGTCCACATTGGGTGAAAACAAACTAAAAAGCCCGGGACTGCTTTCGCACCCGGGCTCTGTGGATATTGCTTCGCGCTGTAAAGTGCGCTTAGCCCACGCGAGCCCCGGGTAGGGTGCGGCGTTTGGTTCCGACGGACAGGGTGTGTCGCATGTGTCCGCACCGTTGCGGCAGCAAACACAGGCCATGGCTGAAGCTAACAACGGAATGCTGGACCATGTCTGTCGGAAAGTGAGTTGATAGGACCCGTTGCAGCCATACCGCTTTGGTACTAGCGCAACCGAGTTGCTTGCTCAAATGATAAAAGAATAATTATCTTGAGCAAACACTTTTTATCTAAATGATTTGCAGATTACTTTTTTTGTCGCAACGGGGCAACGCCCACCTGAGACCGTAGCCATAGTTCGTGGGCCTGCGCGGGCGAAGGGGTGGTTTTGGCAGGCGGCGAGGTGTTACCGGGAGCCTTGCTTGCTGCCTTGGTCTGGGGTGGGGCAGGCGTCAGCACCTCACCCAGCAGATCCAGCAAACGCGTGCGGGCCCGCTGCGGATGGCGGCGGTAATAGGTCAGCACCAGCCCCACGATGAAACGCTCATCGTCGTCACGCGGGGCTTGGCTGTCATCGGCGCTCGCTGCAGATGACGTCACCTTTGCCTGGGCGGCACCATGCGTATGAATTTGGTCCATCCAACCGTTTGGCTTGTGGCACTGCACCTCAAACTGGCGGGCCAAGCGCTCGCCAATCTGGCGCGAACGGCTCTTAATCTGGCTCCAGTAGCTGGCCTGTATTTGCACGCGTTCGGCGAAGCGGCCTTCCAGCCCACGGAGGGTTGCAGCGTCTGGGTGTTTGATGGTGTTGCGCACAAATTCATCGAACAGCGCCAGTGCGTTGTCAAACCGGATTTGCGCCAAATCGATGGGGCTAGGCATATGCTGATGATAAACGCCTCTTGTGCAAGCCAAGCTGTGATGCGGCCTGTCACCGGCCCATGCAGCCTGTCGGATATTTGCGTAGTATGTCGCCCAGCGCTGGCAGACCCGCTCCTTGCGTAGATACAGTCAAGGCATCCACAGTAGTCCAGTGAGTACATCACCATGAACAATTCATCACTTTCAAACGACATGGCGCCCATAGGGCGTCGCATTGCCAAGGCAAGCATTGCCGGATTCCATGCCTATGCAAACTGGTTGGTCAGTATCGGGTGGTGGCGCTTCTTTGGTTTGTCCATTGTCTTGCTTATCGCCATGGGGATCATTCACAACCTACCCCCGCTCAGCTGGACCTACACCGAGGTCATAACCTCGACGCAACCCGACAAGCCAACAACGCCACCGCGCAAGCCCGAAAAGCCTGCAGTACCGAAAAAGCAGAAGCATCCGGGTAGCGATGGTGTCGACATTTCCATTGATGAACATGGGGTAACGATTAAGCCACGCGCTCCTGCCTCGGCGCCCGCCGTGCCTGCGTCCGAAGCGGCGTCTAGCGCAGCGGGTGCACCCGTTCCACCTAGCGCACCTGCCGAAGTGGCAGATGCCGACGCAGCGCGTCCATCTTCTTCTGCCGACAGCGAAAAAACAGCAGGCTCGGTGCGCACCCGCACAGTGACATACACGTATGGTGACCCCGTGATGCCGCTTACGTTGTGGTTCATCTTCCTGTCGGCCATCGTCAAGATCGCGTACAAAGGCAAGGTTCAGGCGGAGGAAAAGGCCGCGCTGGCAACGCGGCTGGCCGAGGCGGAATCCTTGAAGCGCCAGGTTGTAGAAGCACGCATGGCAGCCATGCAAGCGCAGGTGGAGCCCCACTTCCTCTTCAACACGCTGGCCAGTATTGACCACTTGATAGAGACCGATCCACCACGTGCCAGCGCCATGCAAAAGAACTTGATAGCCTTGCTGCGCGCCAGTATGCCCAGCATGCGCGAGGTCAACGCGCAGGCTACACGGGACCTAGGGCAAGAGCTAGCCGTGATCCGCCCCTATCTGGAAATTTTGAAAATGCGCATGGAGGAGCGGCTGCAGACCGAAGTACGGGTGAGCGAGGGTTTGCTGTCGGCAGAGTTCCCGCCCATGATGTTGCAAAGCCTGGTAGAGAACGCGATCAAGCACGGACTGGAGCCCAAGGCCGAGGGCGGGCAGATCACCATCAGCGCAGAGATTGTTCATGGCAAACTGGCAGTGACCGTGGCCGATACAGGGCTGGGCTTTGGCAAGGCAGATACCGCTGGAACCGGCATTGGCCTGAGTAACATCCGCGAGCGATTGGCATTGCATTACGGCAGCGCTGCCAGTTTGGTTATCGCACCAGCTGCGGGCGGTGGCACGTCAATCACGATTACCATTCCTTATGTCTCCCGCGCCGCCTGAGATCCAAGAAACGACTGATAAGCAAGGACTTACAACATGACACGCGCACTGATTGCCGACGACGAACGCCTGATGCGCGAACAACTGCGCGCCCGCTTGGCCGAGGTATGGCCTGAGCTTGAAATAGTGGCCGAGGCCAAGAACGGCCTGGAGGCCGTGGCCATGACCGAAGAACACCATCCGGACATCGTGTTTCTGGATATCCGCATGCCCGGCCTCACCGGCATAGACGCCGCGCGCCAGATCGCACAGTTGCCGACGCTGGACGAGGCAAAAGGTTGGCCGGGCTGCGAAATTGTTTTCATCACCGCCTACGACCAGTACGCGGTTGAAGCGTTTGAACAAGGCGTGGTGGACTATGTGCTCAAACCTGCAGAGCGCGAGCGTCTGCAGCTGACGGTGCAGCGCGTCCGTCAACGCATGGCTGAGCGCGAACAGCACAGCGCGCAAGCCGACGATGGTGACGAGGTGCCATTGGCTGCCCACACCCCTGGCATGCAGCAGTTGCTGCAACGACTGGCCGGGCAGCTCAACCCCCAGACGCCGCCGAAGCTGCAATGGATACAAGCCACCGTGCGCCAAGCCATCCAGATGATTCCTATCGAAGATGTGCTGTTCTTTATCTCCGATGAGAAATACACCCGTGTGCAAACTGCCACGGTGGAGGCACTGATCCGCAAGCCCATCAAGGAACTGGTGGAAGAGATCGATATGAACTTGTTCTGGCAAATTCACCGTTCTACCCTGGTCAATACCAAGGCTATTGCCGGTGTGAGCCGTGATGAGCGTGGGCGTCAACTGGTGGCAGTGCGTGGGCTTACTGAGAAGCTTGAAGTCAGCCGCAGCTATTCGGGCTTGTTCAAGGCGATGTAGTCGATGTTTGTGGTTCGCCTCTTCCGTCTGCTGGGCCGATTGCCCTTGCCGCTGCTGCAGCGCGTGGGTGCCATGCTGGGTTGGCTGGTGTGGCAGTTTTCAGGTGCTTACCGCCGTCGCTTTGAGGCACACGCGGCAGGTGCCGGTTTCAGCGCTGCACAGTACCGGCCAGCACGTGCCGCCAGCGGCACCATGGTGGCGGAGCTGCCGTGGCTATGGCTGCGCCCCGCCAACACCAGTGTGCTCGATCGCGTGCGGTGGGATGGCGAGGCCCATTTTGAATCTGCACTGGATGCTGGCAAGGGCGTCATTCTGGCGCTGCCGCACCTGGGTTGTTGGGAGATGATTGGCCAGTCGCTCGCGGAGCGCTACGGGCCCACGCGCGGACCGCTCGTTGCCCTGTATCGGCCCGCACGCAAGGCCTGGCTTGCGCCTTTGGTGGCTAGCTCACGGGATCGCCCCGGCCTGAAGGCCGTGCCCACCAGCGTGGCCGGTGTGCGCACGCTGATCCGCGTGCTGCGCGGCGGCGGCTACACCGCGATCTTGCCCGACCAGGTGCCACCACAGGGGCAGGGTGTGTGGGCCCCATTCTTTGGTCGCCCGGCCTACACCATGACACTGCTGCAGCGCTTGGCGCAGCAGAGTGGCGCGCGCGTGCTGCTGTGCTGGTGTGAACGGCTGCCCATTGGCCAAGGCTATGTGATGCACTTCGAACCGCTGGACGCGCCCGAGCTGACTGACGCTAGCGCCACGCCAGAGGCGGCAGCCACGGCGGTCAACGCCGGCATGGAGCGGCTCATTCGCCGTGCCCCGGGGCAATACCTGTGGTCGTATGCGCGGTACAAGCAGCCTGCAAGCGACGCGTGAGCCAGGCGCTTCAAACGGCAGGCCAGGGAAAAGCGCTGACCACCACTATAGAATGCGGCCGCATCAATGCACTGAACACCAGGGAGTACCCATGCGCCGAAAACTCATACTCTTAGCAGCTGTCGCGCTTTTACAAGCCTGCGGTGGTGCTGGTAGTGGGGGGAGCGTGTCGGTCAGTGACGCGACCCTACCCACAGCCAGCGCACCAATCGTCAGCCCTTTGGCACTGCCCAGCGGTTTTGTCATGCCCGCCGATTTGCCTACTGGGAGTATTGATGCGCTGCCGGTGCTTGACCTCAAGACCGACAACGCCACCCCCATTACCTCTAGGGAGACCTACCTCAAAGGCAGCTTCTCGCTGGCCGCAGCAGGCTCAGCCAGCGTAGAGGGAACACTCGAAGTGCGTGGCCGCGGCAATTCCACGTGGGATTGGGTCAAGAAGCCCTACCGATTGAAGCTCAGTACTGCTACCGCTTTGCTGGGCATGCCCAAAAACAAGAACTGGGTGCTGCTGGCCAATTACGCGGACAAGACCATGGTGCGCAATGACTTGGCGTTGATGTTCAGCCGTGGCCTGGGCATGGAATACACCCCCCGTGCCCAATACGTTGAGCTCAAACTCAACGGCAGCTACCAAGGCGTGTACCAATTGGCCGAGCACATCCGGGTGGACAAGGACCGGGTGAACATTGACGAAATGAAAGTCACCGACACGGATGCGACGAGCGTGACCGGCGGTTACTTGTTGGAAGTGGACTTTCGCTATCACAAGAACTACTGCGCCGGCAGCCCCTGGGATGCCGCCTGCGTGAATGGAGTCAACACCCGGCGCGATACTAGCTTTTGCGTAGACTCCGCCCGTGGTATGGACCCCGCGTGCCTGTCCAGCCCCGACACCTTGCTTGACCCCGCGTGGGTCGCCCAGCGCAACTACATTCAAAAGTACTACACCGACACCGAAGCGGCCTTGTTCGCTAGCAATTTTGCCGACCCTGCACTGGGCTATGCGGCGTATCTGGATGTGGACTCGGTAGTGAACTACTACATTGTCAATGAGTTGTTGAAAAACCCCGATGGCGCAACGGCAAGCTTCTACTTGTACAAAAAGCGCGGCGGCAAGCTTTTCTTTGGTCCCGTGTGGGACTTTGATTTGGCCATGGGCAATGCGGGCTATGACAATGTTGGCCAAGCCACCGGGTGGCGCATTCGCACTGCGACATGGTTCGCTCGGCTCTTCCAGGACCCTGCTTTCCAAGCCAAAGTTAAAGCGCGCTGGAATACGCTCAAAGCCGAAGGAAAGCTCGCTTACATTCCGATTTATGCGCAGGCGCGCGCTACATGGCTCGACAAGCAGCAAAAGAAAAACTACACCATCTGGTCGGTGACCGACTTTGTGAGCTGGATCATGCACGGTGGCCACGGCGGCACAGGCAGCTTCGACGCCGAGGTTAAAGAGCTCATACGCTGGCAGAACGAACGCATCGTTTGGATGGATGCACAGATCAATCAGTAAGAAGGCGCGCTTTGCAGTCATGCCCTGGTTGACGCACCCGATCCAAGCGAGCAACAAGAACATCGCATGCTCTGGGGCCCATGCTCCTTTGTACAGCCGCAGGCCAAGGTGTGCCTGAAGCACGGCTGTGCAACCCCTCGGAAAGCATGAAATATCTGGAGGCGCTGTTTGGGGAAAGACAAGTGTTTGGCCAAAATGCCGCTGCGCGGTGAACATTAATGCTGCGCATTTAATAGCGAATAATGTCCATCTGACGAGGGCTACTGGCCTGTTTGTCGGCAGATTCAAGTACAAAGCGCAACGGAATGCAGTGTAAGTGGTCTCACTGGTAGGTTG
>CAYXWW010000124.1:0-336 GCA_964468905.1 uncultured Rhodoferax sp.
CATCGCCCGCCGCCTCCAAGACCCACTGGCCGAACTAGTCAAGATCGACCCCAAGAGCATTGGCGTGGGCCAGTACCAGCACGATGTGAACCAAAGCGAACTGGCCCGCACGCTGGATACGGTGGTGGAAGACTGTGTGAACTCGGTCGGCGTGGACTTGAACACTGCCAGTGTGCCCCTGCTGAGCCGTGTGTCTGGCCTCTCGGGAACCGTGGCCAAGGCCGTCGTGCGCTGGCGCGAAGCCAACGGCGCGTTTGGCAGCCGCCAAGACCTGCTCAAAGTTACCGGCCTTGGTGCCAAAACCTTTGAGCAAGCCGCAGGCTTTTTGCGCATACG
>CAYXWW010000124.1:346-11017 GCA_964468905.1 uncultured Rhodoferax sp.
CATCACCGTCAAAGACATTCTGGGTGAACTGGAGAAGCCAGGCCGCGACCCGCGCCCAGACTTCAAGGTGGCCCGCTTCAACGACGGGGTGGATGACATCAAAGACCTGAAGGAAGGCATGATCTTGGAAGGCACGGTGAGCAATGTGGCGGCCTTTGGCGCTTTTGTTGACCTGGGTGTACACCAGGATGGCCTCGTCCACGTGAGCCAGTTGGCGCACAAGTTTGTCAACGATGCACGCGAGGTGGTCAAGACTGGCGACATTGTGAAGGTGCAAGTGGTAGAGGTAGACGTGGCCCGCAAGCGCATTGCGCTGACCATGAAGATTGGTGCCGCGCCGGCACGACAGGGTAGCGACAAGGCGGGCGACAACCGCTACCAAAGTGCGGGCCGTGGTCAAAGCCAATACAGCAACCCACCAGGCGGGCAGGGCGGGGGCGCTTTGGGTGCATCGGCCATGGCATCGGCCTTTGCAAAACTCAAGCGCTGACGACGCCATCGCCGCGACATAATGCATTCCATGGGCGTTCTTGTTTGATTGGCGGAGGCGGTACTAGATGAATTTAAGTGCGTTGCTGGACCAGCAGTTCAACTTGCCCAGCATCCCCAAGGTGGTCGCGCTGCTGCTGTCCGAGCTGGCCCATAGCGACGTGGACTTGCAAAAGATCAACCGTTTGATCAGCACCGACCCAGCTCTGACTATGCGGCTGTTGCATGTGGCCAATGGCGATGCCTTTAAGTTGGCAGGCAAGATCAGCAGCGTCTCGGAAGCCTTGGCGCTGCTCGACCTGGCCCACGTGAAAGAAATGGCGCTGACAGCCGCCAGCGCAACCTCTCCTAAGGCCGTACCGGGCGTGAACCTTGTGCGCTTTTGGGAATACAGCCTCAACACCGCGCGGGTCTCGCGTGCCCTGGCGGGCCTTGTACGGCACAACCAGCAAGCCGCGTTTACCTGTGGGCTGATCCATGCCATGGGCGAATTGGCCATGCACCTGGCCATGCCAAAAGTAATGGAAGTTTTGGACAAAGACACCCCGCCGCTCGACCTGCGCCGTGCCCGGGTTGAGCGGCGTGAACTGGGCTATTGCTATGCATCGGTGGGTGCCGGGTTTGCCGCCAAGTGGCAGTACCCCCAGACTATGGTGGATGCACTAGAGCACCAATATGCACCGTTTGAGAACAATGTGTACGAGCCGCTGGCCGGTGTGATTCATTTGGCCGCCTGGCGTGCCAGAGCCAAAGATGCCAATCTGGATGAGCGTGCAATGGCTGTGACGTTTCCCGACCCGGTAGGCGTGGCCCTCGATCTGGACATCGACGCGGTGCTGCAGCAAGACCCTTTTGATTGGGCTGCGCACACCTGAGACGTTGCGGGTCAGTCGCGCGCCAAGCGCTGCTTTGCACCCACTGATTGAACATGCAAGCACTCCAGATTTATGCCGGCCCCGCAGCCCGCCGTGCGATTGCACAAGGCGGACTGCAGCCGGGCGACATTTGCACTATTCCTGCGGCAGCGGGTGGCCCCAAAGGCTTGATTCTGGGCGCTGTGGACCGTTTCGTTTTTGGGGAGTGGCTGCACGGCTCCACACAGCCGGTTGATTTGGTAGGTGCGTCGATCGGCGCATGGCGCATGGCGACTGCATGTCTGAATGATCCGGTTGCCGCATTGCGCGCACTGGAGCAGGCCTATATCCACCAGCACTACGTGCCAGAGCCGGGCCACACGCGACCCCGTGCGGCGCAGGTCAGTGCGGTGTTTGGCAACACACTGCAGTCGTTTTACGCGGGCAAGGTCTCAGAGGTTTTGCACCATCCACGCTATCGGTTGCACCTGGTCACCTCGCGCGGACGGGGCTTGTTGCATACCGAGCACCGCCTGGCTACGCCGCTGGGTTATCTCGGCGCATTTCTGACCAATCTGGTTAGCCGCAAGAGCATGGGGGCATGGCTGGAACGGGTTGTCTTTAGCAGCCCGGTTGGCGATCGCGCCGCAATGTTGCCGTTTGCAACCGACGATTACCGCACGCAGCAAGTGCAGCTGAGTGCTACAAATTTTCGACTGGCACTGCAGGCCAGTTGCTCTATCCCTTTTGTGCTGCAATCGGTGAACAACATCCCGGATGCGCCACCGGGAGCCTATTGGGATGGTGGCATTACCGATTACCACCTGCACCTGAATTATCCGCGTTCGCCGATAGATGCTATACATTCAATAGCTGCTAGCGCAATAAGTACGAGGGCTACCGGTCACAATCATCAAAAGAGTTTGGTGCTGTACCCGCATTTCCAGAAAGCAGTGGTCCCGGGTTGGCTGGACAAGAGTCTGGCGTGGCGGCACTGTGCCACACCGTTTTTGGACAACATGGTCTTGCTTGCGCCACATCCTGCGTGGATCAAGACACTGCCCAACGCCAAGCTACCGGACCGCACCGACTTCACCCACTATGGCAATGACCTGCCTGCCCGCGTCAAGGCGTGGACCGCAGCTTGCAGCGCCAGCGCACAGTTGGCGGATGAATTTGCTGCCTGGCTGCGGCGGCCAGACATGGGTCAGGTTCAACCTTTGTAAGCCCATCCCCAGCATATTTCTATGAGCCACCACCGCAATCCCAAGGCCTTGCTCACACCCGCTATGCACGGCGTGCTGGATCGCATGGCGCGTGCCGGGCAAGTGCCTTTGCATGCACTCTCGCCGGCTCAGGCACGCGCGAACTATGCGCTGGGTGCCAACGTATTGGAGCTGCCCGTGCGCGCCATGGAGCGGGTAGAGGACTTTCATATCCCGGCCGGCGACGGTTTTCCTATTCCGGTACGGCTCGTGGCGCCGTCCACAGGGCGCTTGCCGGTACTGGTCTATTTGCATGGTGGCGGCTTTACCGTGGGCGGTATCGCCACCCATGACGGGTTGTGCAGGCAGTTGGCCCACCACGCGCAATGTGCCGTGTTGTCGGTGGACTATAGGCTGGCACCGGAACATAAGTTCCCCACCGCATTGGACGATGCCTGGGATGTTGTGCAATGGGTGGTGCAGCACGGCGACACGCGAAACCTGTCAAAGAGCCACTGTGCGGTTGGCGGCGATAGCGCTGGCGGTACGTTGGCTGCGGTGTGCGCCATTCTGGCGCGCGATGCGGGGCTGCCTTTGGCGCTGCAGCTGTTGTTTTACCCCGGTACTTCTGCACACCAAGACTCTGAGGCGCACCGCAAGTTTGCCCATGGTTTTGTGCTGGAGGCCGACCACATGCGCTACTTTTTCAACCTCTATTGGCGCACAGCGGCTGACCGCACCGACTGGCGATTTGCGCCACTTGACGGGCGAGACAGCCACGGAAACATCGTTGATCTGGAGGGCGTGGCGCCGGCCTGGCTGGGTCTTGCGGAGTGTGATCCGCTGGTGGATGAGGGTGTGCAGTATGCAGACCGCTTGCGCCTGGCGGGCGTGTCGGTCGACTTGGAAATTTACCGTGGCATGGTCCACGAATTCATCAAAATGGGGCGGGCCATTCCACAGGCTGCGCAAGCCCACATGGCTGCCGGGCGCGCGCTACAAGATGCCTTTAAAGGGGCCCGTTGACCCGCGCAGAATCAGAATCCAAGTGACGCCAGCAGATCATCCACATCGCCTTGCGCCAGTGCGACATCTGCAGTTTGAGGGCCCTGGAGCTGGTGGGTTTCGCCTGTAAATTCAGCGACTTCCTTGGGGGCCGCGTTGGGTGCGCTGTCGACCAATAATTGCACGAGTTGCAACTCGGTGCGGTTGATGATGTCGATGACCTTTTTGATAATCTGACCAGACAGATCCTGAAAATCCTGCGCCATCATGATGTCGCTGAGGATGGAGCCCTGCTTGCCCGCAAATTCCGAGGTCCGCTCTGAAAATTTTGCGCAAACACCCATGAGTGCACGGGCACGCTCGACTGTTAGGTCTTCTGATGCTGCCATTCGGTTCAGCGACTGGCTGAGTTCATCGCCCCGCTTGACCAGATCATCGCACTCGGGCTTGGCAGCATCGACCAGATTGAGCACCGTATTTGCTGCGTTCTCCGTCATCTTTCCGACGTGGGCCAACCGCTCTCGGGCATTGGGAAACTCTTCAACCACCTCTCGCAACTGGGTGTCACCGCCCAAAACACTGAATGCCTCATGCATTTCCCGGGTAATGGCACCCAGACGTGCATATGCTTCTTCTTTGCTTATCGGTTTAGTCATCTTTGGAACCCATCACTTCTGGACACATATTGCCTGATTTTGGCGCATTTATGGAGCGCCCCGTAGCCTCATTCGGAATTTACCCGCATTTTTGGCGTTTAGATGACAGCGCCATCAAATGTCTTCCAACAACGCATAGGGTAGTGGCAATACGTTCACAGCGTCTCCCGTGCTGGACCCAAGATGCAATTGCCCAGCCTCGACCGCTGACAACTGCGCGGAGAGGATGGCATCGAAGCCACCTGATGGTGCGGGTGCTGACTGAACAATGGTACCTACGGGTTGCGCATCATCATCACTTGCATAGACCGCATCACCCGCCGCCATGGCAGCACTAGTGTGAACAATGAATGACCGACGTTTCAACGTGCCGCGAAACTGGCTACGTGCCACCACTTCCTGGCCAGGGTAGCAACCTTTTTTGAAGTTCACACCACCAATGGATTCGTAGTTGAGCATTTGAGGTACGAAGGCTTCAACCACCGGCGCAGACACGGTAGCAACACCACTGCGCACTTCACTCCACAACCAGAGCGTGGGGTCCATCGCAGGCCCCGGCGGTCTGGGCGTGTCTGCGGGGCCAATCCAGAGTTGGCGCGCAGCCTTTTCCGCAGGGTACAGGTTGACCACCGTATGGTCATCAATATCGGCCTTGGCCCACGCAGAATGGGCGTTTTCAGCTATTGATTGTGTAGCACTGCCGGCCAGGCCATAGATGGCATATTGTGTGGATACATCGCTCAATTGCGCTTTGGCGCGCAATACAAACATGGACAGGCGCTTGAGCGTAGGGGCCAAAATGTCCAGACTACAGACCAGCAGTATTTCGGTTGCGCTAAGCTTGAATCCAATAAAGCTGGCTTGCATGCGCCCCTTGGCGGAACAAAAAGCCGCTAGTCGGGCTGTCCGCAGATCGAGCAACGAGAAGTCTTGTGAGAGTTGCCCGTGGATGAATTTTGCGGCGTCATCGCCTGCGACTTTGATAATGCCCAAATGGTTGAGGCGTGCCACGCCATCAAGGTTCCAATTGGTGCTGAGCGTGTTGTTTGGCTGTTGTGTCGTCGTGTTCATGCACTGAATTATCATTCTTCCCATCATTTCACAAGGTTTGTAGGGCTGTGCGTATCTTCTTTTCTGTTGTGTTCGCCCTGGCGCTGGCCGGTGTAGGGGCCGGGTTCATCTGGCGGGATACGCCACTGAGCCTGCCGTCGGCCACGGTCGATCTATCGATCGAGCCGGGTGCAAGCGCGCGTGAGGTGGCACAGGCGGTTGCTGACGCCGGCATTGCCGTCAACCCGTGGTTGCTGCATGCTTGGTTTCGCCTGTCGGGGCAATCCCGCCAGATTAGGGCGGGAAGCTACGAGCTGGACCCCTCGACAACACCCAAGAGCTTGCTGAAGAAACTCGTCAGGGGCGAGGAGGCCATGCGCAGCGTGACACTGGTGGAAGGGTGGAATTTCAGGCAGGTACGTGAAGCACTCAAAAAGGCCGAGCAACTAAAGCCAGACTCTTTGCCGCTCAGTGCTGACCAGATCATGGCTCAACTAGGCCAGGCGGGCGTCCCAGCAGAAGGGCATTTTTTTCCTGATACCTATACCTATAGTAAAGGTTCTAGTGACATGGCGGTGTTGCGGCGTGCAATGGGCGCAATGGACAAAAAAATTCAGGCAGCTTGGGCACTGCGCGACCCCAAGACTCCGCTGCAAAGTGCAGACCAAGCGCTCATCCTTGCCAGTATTGTTGAAAAAGAGACGGGAACTGCCAGCGATCGGGCCACCATTGCAGCCGTGTTCAGCAACCGGTTGCGCATCGGTATGCGGCTGCAAACCGACCCCACGGTGATCTATGGCTTGGGTGAAAGCTTTGACGGAAACTTGCGCAAGAAAGATTTGCTAACCGACACGCCGTGGAACACCTACACACGGGCTGGGCTGCCCCCCACTCCCATTTCCATGCCGGGCAAAGCCGCGCTGCTGGCCGCGGTGCAACCCGCAGCGTCCAACGCACTGTACTTTGTGGCACGGGGCGATGGCAGCAGCCAATTCAGTGTTACGCTGGATGAGCACAATCGCGCAGTCAACAAGTACCAACGAGGGCAATAAGCCCGTAGAGAAGGCCATGAGCGGAATATTCATCAGTTTTGAGGGGATTGACGGCGCAGGAAAATCCACGCACATCGAAGGCTTGGCGAACCTTTTTAGGGAAAAGGGCAGGGGCGTAACACTGACGCGTGAGCCGGGAGGGACCCCGCTGGCTGAACGCCTGCGCGGTATGGTGCTCAACGATGCAATGGATGCCATGACCGAAGCCTTGCTGGTATTTGCCGCCCGGCGAGACCACTTGCAAAAGATCATCTTGCCCGCACTGGCGCGCGGCGATGTCGTGCTGTGTGACCGTTTTACCGATGCAACATTTGCCTACCAGGGGGCAGGCCGTGGGTTTGACTGGAATACCTTGGCGGTTCTTGAATCATGGGTTCAGTCAAATCCTGAAATACCGGGCAGCCTGGTACAGCCTGCGTTAACCATTTGGTTTGATGTGCCGGTGGACATTGCCGCACAACGCTTGGCCGGTGCGCGCGTGCCCGACAAGTTTGAGTCGCAACCACAGGCGTTTTTTGAAAAGGTATCTAGCGGCTATGCCCAGCGCCTTGCCGCTGACCCGACGCGGTTTGCGCGTATCAATGCCCATCAAACCCCTGAAGCCGTCTGGCAAGACGTGCAGGATGCCGTGCACGGGCGGGGTTACTTTTCATGACAGAAGCTGGCGTTGCTTCGGTCACGCAGCCTCCCTGGATTCAGCGGCAAGCCGCATTGCTGCTCGCGCAGCGCGGGCACGCCTGGCTGTTGCATGGGCCGTCAGGACTTGGGCAGTATGGTTTGGCAATGGATCTTGCCCGGGCATGGCTTTGTGAACAGGCTACGCCGTCTGGAGCCTGCGGCAAATGCGGCAGTTGCCATGCAATTGATGTGCGTACCCATGCAGATCTGTGCGTACTGATGCCAGAAACGACTTTGTTGGAACGTGGCTGGCCATTGGGCGAAAAGGCACAAAACGAAATCGATGACAAGAAGCGCAAGGCCAGCAAAGAGATTCGTGTGGATGCGATGCGGGAGGCGGTGGAATTCTCCCAGCGCACCAGTGCACGCGGACGAGGCAAAGTGGTTGTGGTCTTTCCTGCGGAGCAAATGAATGCAATTGCAGCGAATGCGCTGCTGAAAACCTTGGAAGAACCGCCGGGCGATGTGAAATTTGTACTTGCTACCGAGTCGGCACATCAGCTACTGCCTACCATTCGCAGCCGCTGCTTAGGGCATGCCATGCATTGGCCCGAACCGGCAGAAAGCCTGCAGTGGATGCTTGGTCAAGGTCTCAATGAAACGCAGGCTTCACTCTTGCTGCATTCCATGGGCGGGCGGCCAGAAGATGCCCTTGGCTTTGCCCATGACGGTCGGGATGCGACTGCCTGGCCCAAACTGTTTGGCGCTGTGTCCCGGGGTGACGTAGCTTTTTTTAAAGACTGGACCATCCCGCAAACACTGGATGCTTTGCACAAGCTCTGCCACGATTTGATGGCTGCGTGTTGTGGAGCCGAGCCGCGATTCTTCTCGACTGGCGACCTGAAATTTGTGCCCACATTGACTGCGTTGAGCGATTGGAGTAAGTCGCTGTCGCAGACCATGCGCACCATGGACCACCCATTCAATGCGGGTTTGATGCTGGAATCGCTTGTGGGGCAGGGCAAAATAGTTCTAAACTCAGGGACACCATGAGCACAACACCTGCGACTCCACCCAGACCCAGCGTTATTCAGCTTTCGATCAAGGAAAAGGCTGCGTTGTATGCAGCGTACATCCCCATCTTCAGCGAAGGCGGCGTGTTCATCCCCACGGCTCGTGAATATGCGTTAGGCGATGATGTGTACGTGTTGTTATCTTTGCCAGAAGACATGCAGCGCTACCCGGTGGCCGGGAAAGTTGCTTGGGTAACCCCAGGCAAAGCTGCAGGTGGACGCACGCAAGGCGTCGGAATTACGTTCCCAAAAGATGAAAAGTCGCGCGCGTTAAAACTCAAGATTGAAGAAATATTGGGTGCGCACATGGCTTCTGAGCGGCCAACCCAAACCATTTGAACCGCTCGAACCTGGTTTCCGTGTTTTGACCTTTAGTGCGTCATAGGTGACGCTCGCTATGTTTACAGATTCCCATTGCCATTTAACGTTTCCTGAGCTCACTGCATCGTTGCCGGAAATCCGTCAGTCAATGGCCGATGCCAACGTGAGCCGGGCGTTATGCATATGCACAACACTGGAGGAGTTTCCCAGTGTTCACGGACTCGCCACCCAATACGACAACTTTTGGGCCACCGTGGGCGTGCACCCTGACAACGAAGGTGTGACTGAGCCGTCGCTCGATGACCTGGTAGAACGGGGCGCACTACCGCGTGTTGTGGGCATCGGTGAAACGGGGCTTGACTATTACCGACTGGGCGACCGTACCGTTGCTGACATGGAGTGGCAGCGCGAGCGGTTTCGTACCCATATACGTGCGGCCCGACAGTTGAAGAAGCCGTTGGTTATCCATACCCGCAGTGCGTCTGACGATACATTGGCTATTTTGCGAGAAGAAGGCGAAGACGGCTCTGTAGGGTCGGCGGGCGGTGTTTTTCACTGCTTTACAGAGAGCCATGACGTCGCCCGCCAAGCGCTGGACCTCGGGTTTTACATCTCGTTTTCGGGAATACTGACTTTTAAGACGGCGCGAGACTTGCGGGACGTGGCAGCTTGGGTTCCGCTCGATCGGCTCTTGATTGAGACCGATAGCCCGTATTTGGCACCAGTGCCATTCCGCGGCAAGACCAATAGCCCAGCCTATGTGCCATTTGTAGCGCAGCAGTTGGCGGCGCTGCGGCAGTGTAGTGTGGAGAATATAGGTGAACAGACCAGTCGAAACTTTACACAGCTTTTTTCCGGTGTTTCAAGATGATTAAGAACATTAGATATGCGTTATATCTATTTGTTTTGATTGGTTTTTTGTTGCAACGTCTGGTTCATGCGATGCTTTTTTTACAGCCGTTAAGCATGACGATGCGCATACCGTTGCATCGCTTTTGCAACGCGGTTTTGACTCAAATTCACTAAATCCTAAAGCCGAACACGCATTGATCTTGGTGCTTCGCGAAGGGTCGTTGAAGACGGTTGCTGCTCCATCTTTTACTTGTTACGATGTATAGACTGTCTCTTTTGAGACTTTAAAGCCTAACGACTCGCCAGCCCTCGCAGGTAGTGCGCTGGCAGCTATCAAAACGATAGTAATCAACACTGACAAAAAAGCAGTAGACGTGCGGCCAGCCATACGCGCGGCAACCCGCAACCACATAGTTTTGGCCTCCGGGGATTTGCTGCGGGCGGCTTGAATTTGGGCCGCTATCACGTCCGGGTCATCGCCGGACAGGGCGCATATTTGCTCAATAACCAACTCAGACGGTAGGGATTTACCTGTCCGGTAACTGGTTAGGGCTTGATGACTTATTCCTATCACCTTGGCTAGTCGATAGTCTGATTCAATATTGGCTTTCGCCCTTGCGGAATCTAGCAAGTTAGCTATAGAAAACATAGCGGATACACCTTTCCACGGGTTGAATTTGCAGTATAGGCAATTGCTTATTGCATTGCAATGTGCAATTGCTGCTTGCGTACGCCATAGGCTATGGCGTACATTTCGTTCCGCACAGGCCAAGCGGATGAAAACCTTTCCACTTCGACCCCGCTCCCTGTGCCTTCGGTTGGTGGTCGGTGGAAAGGTTTAGGAGTGGAATCCATGAGCAAGATCAAGCAGGGAACCGTGCACACGGCAACCCAAGACGTTATCACCATCGAACTGGAAAACCAGACCAAGGGCGGGCGCTTTGAGGTGCAGTTTTGCGGCCAAAGCCTTGGGGCCGATCAAGCGCGGCGCATGGCTGACGTGCTGGTCCGGGCGGCGGACACGGCTGAAATTCTGGATGCGGCGGTGTCGGAATGAACGCCGCACCAGAACACCTGTGCACAACCTTTCGGCTACTGCGCCAATACGGCGCATGTACCAGTGGCTACACCAAGTTAGCCCGCTACATCCGCGACCAGCACGCGGTAACGCCAGAGGACTACGGCATGGACAAGCCCATTGCCATAGCCACGATTCTGGAGTGCAATGGCATGGCCGATGCGCTGTGGAGCCTACGCGCAACGCAGGAACCAAGCGACCAATTTACACGCTTACTGGCATGTGATTTTGCGGAGCATGTGCTGCATTTGTTTGAGGCAAAGCGCCCAAACGACAAGCGCCCACGCATCGCAATCGAAACGAGCCGAAGGTTTGCGCGTGGTGAGTGCGACAGGGACGAGTTAGTCAGGGCGAGAAAAGACGCCTACGCCGCCGCCTACGCCGCCAGCGGCTTTCGCGGCGGTTTGAACTGGTACCG
>CAYXWW010000125.1:0-10923 GCA_964468905.1 uncultured Rhodoferax sp.
GGACATCCTGGTCGCCACCCCGGGCCGCTTGTTGGACCTGATGCAGCAAGGCATGTTGGATCTGGGCCAAGTCCAGATGCTGGTGCTGGACGAAGCGGATCGCATGCTCGACATGGGGTTCATCCATGACGTCAAGAAAGTTCTCGCCGCGGTTCCCAAAGAAAAGCAAAGCCTGCTGTTCTCGGCCACCTTTAGTGACGAAATCCGCGAACTCGCTGCCGGCCTACTCAAAGACCCACAAAGCGTGCAAGTCACCCCCCGCAACACGACCGTGCAGCGTATCACCCAAGTGATCCACCCGGTTGGCCGTGGCAAGAAAAAAGCCTTGCTTGCGCACATTATTAACGAGCACAAGTGGAGCCAGGTACTGGTGTTCACTCGCACCAAATTTGGTGCCAACAATGTCGCCGAATTTCTTGAAAAGAACGGCATTACAGCCATGGCGCTCCATGGCAACAAAAGCCAGGCCGCACGCACGCAGGCTTTGTCTGGGTTCAAGAGCGGTGATGTACGCGCCCTCGTGGCGACGGACATCGCAGCGCGCGGTATCGACATTGACGACCTGCCCCATGTCGTGAACTATGAAATCCCGAATGTCAGCGAAGACTACGTGCACCGCATTGGCCGCACGGGCCGTGCTGGAAACGATGGTGCTGCCGTCAATCTGGTGTGCCTTGACGAAGAAGGGTTCATGCAAGACATCGAGCGGTTTACAAAGCAAAAAATCCCAGTGCAAATCATTGACGGCTTTGGCCCAGAACCTGGTGAGCAGGGTGAACCCATCGCCATGGGTCGCCAAACCATTTGGGGCGGCGCGGGCAAACCACCAAGCCGCGACGTAATGCAGGCTGCAGCGCGCGCCGCGCGTACAGAAATGCTGCAACGGGTGCGTGAAAGCAAGGCAGCACAAGGCGACCGTGGAGCCAACGGTGGCGGTCGTGGCAACGGCGGTGGCAATGGCCGTGGACCACAAGGTGGCCCACGCGGCAATGGCGGCCAAGGTGCTGGTGGACGTGGGGGCGATCACGCCCCACGCCCACAAGGTGCGCGGGGCCCGCAACAAGGCCATGGTGGTGGCCAAGGCCGCGGTCGCCCCCCAGTGGGTGATGCACAACCACGCAGCCACGAAGGTGGATTTGGAAGCGGCATGGGCGAAGCACGGCCTCACCGTGGCGCGCAGGGCGGGCAACCAGACCCCATGCGCACCAGCGTCGATATGTTGGCCGAACGCGGCGCACGCCGTGGCGGCGGTTACGGCGGTGGAAACCGCAACGGAGGCGGCAATGGCGGCGGTTCACGATCAGGTGGTTTTGGTGGCGGGGGCAACGGGCCTCGTGGGTCGGGAAATCCTCGCGGACCTTTTAGCCGATGAGTCGGTTGCGGCGGTGCACTGTGTTGCCCGCCGAGCAATTGACATCCAGCATCCCAAGCTTGTCTGCCATGTGGTGGACTTTGCTGCCCTCCCCGCTCTGCCCATTCTTGATGAATGCTTCATCGCATTAGGCACGACGATCAAGTTGGCGGGCAGCCAAGATGCCTTCAGGGCTATTGACTTTGAACTCGTTGAGGCTGTAGCCCTCGCAGCTCTTGCATCAGGCGCTACTAAATTAGGAGTAATAAGCGCGATGGGTGCCAATAGCAAGTCTCCTGTTTTTTACAACCAGGTCAAGGGCGAGATGGAAGATTCCATCGCCCGCATGGGCTTTAGCAGTGTGGTGATTGCACGCCCGTCACTCATCGACGGCGACCGCGTGGTGCTGGGCCAATTGGGCCGTGCGGGCGAAAGTCTTGGTCTGTTTCTGGCGCGACGATTGGGTCGCCTCTTGCCTGTCAATTACCAGGCCATTAAATCCCGCGATATTGCACACGCCTTGGTGCGCCAGGTGCGCGCTGCAAAGCCCGGCGTCGTCATCTTGCTCTCGGGACAGATGCAAGGCGGGTGATCCGCAGGTTAGCCTCTGACAAACAACGTCACGAGCGGATCAGTGCCAACTTGGCGACTCCAATGGCCATGGATGCCGGGATCAAACTTTTGACCTTCTGGCACCAGATCAGCCGAATAGAAATGCTCGCCCGGCTTGAACAGTCGTGAAACACCACCGTGCAGGCCAATCTCCATACACCCGGCAAGAATAAAGCACCATTGTGTATGGGTTGAACAGTGAAATTCGCTTCGAAACCCCACCGGACTGGTTCGCAACTGGTAGCCATCCGATCCAAATAACGCTGACAGGCGTGCTTGCGGTGAGCCCTCGTCTAACGGCACAGCCTCCTCGCGAAAGCGTGCGTAACCATCTACATCGGTGAACAAAATAACTTTGGTGAATTGCGTCATAGCATTGTGTCGAAGTGGGGCGTGTCTGATTCAGTATTGTCGTCGTGTTGCTATCGTGCGTTTCGCATGCGCTCACTGGCATTGGAACGTGTAGCATCGGGCCATGCGTGCCCTGTAAAGCCCCACGCATAAAAACCCGCTCACCATTGCTTTAGTTTGCAAAACCACTTACCAACCCACCAAGCCAACCACATGCGACTTCTCCACACCATGCTGCGCGTCGGCAATTTGCAGCGATCGATTGACTTCTACACCCAGGTGCTCGGCATGAAATTGCTGCGTACTTCCGAGAATGCCGAATACAAGTACACATTGGCCTTTGTCGGCTATGGCAACAATCCCGAGCATGCCGAAATTGAACTAACCTACAACTGGGGCGTGGACGCGTACGAAATGGGCACGGCATTCGGGCACATTGCACTGGGTGTTCCGGACGCATTTGCTGCGTGTGAAAAAATCAAAGCCAGTGGTGGGAACGTAACCCGCGCCGCTGGGCCCGTCAAAGGTGGAAACACCATCATCGCATTTGTCACTGACCCAGACGGCTACAAAATTGAGCTAATCCAGCGCGCGGAAAACGCTTGAGCCTTGAAGGCAGTGCCCGCAAGGGGCACGCCTGTTTAGGCCTGACGCAACTCTACCGACTCTTCTTCAAAGCCTGCGTATCGCGGGCCAACTGGGTGATGCGCGCCCAGTCACCACTGGCCATGGCGTCGCCAGGGACCAACCAAGAACCACCGACACAGACTACATTGGGCAACGCCAAAAAGTCGGGCGCATTTTGCAGCGTCACACCACCTGTAGGACAGAACTTGACGTCAAAAAATGGGCCACTCCAGGCTTTCAGCATCGCTGGGCCGCCCGCCTGCATGGCAGGAAAAAACTTCAATTCGGTAAATCCGTCTTCCTGTGCCATCATGATTTCGCTGCCACTGGCTACACCGGGCAACAACGCCAACCCCGCATCACGGCAGGCTTGACCCACGGCAGTGGTGTAGCCTGGGCTAACCGCAAAACGTGCGCCTGCCGACGCAGCGGCCACCGCATCTGCTTTGGAACGCACGGTGCCGGCACCGACCACTGCATCAGGCACTTCGCGTGCAATGGCCTCAATACAAGCCAGCGCCTGCGGCGTGCGCAGGGTTACCTCCAGCATACGAACGCCACCGGCGACCAAGGCGCGCGCCATGGGCACGGCATGGGCAACGTCGTTCAGCACGATAACAGGGATCACAGGCGCATCCTGCATAACTTGCAGGGCGGTAAAAGTTTGAACTGAAGACATGAAAATTCCAAAAAGATTAATGTAAGGACCTGGGCTTCACAGCCAACTGCAGGCACCCTCCTCTGCAGTCAATGCATTGCGGCGCATACCGGAAAACAATTCACGGCCCATACCGACAGCATTGGCCGCACGCAAAGACTCTGGCATAGCAACGGTCTCGCGAGCATCCCACACAGCCGAATCAACCAAAACCTCCAGCTTGCCAGCGACAGCATCCAAACGAATACGATCGCCGTCTTGCACTTTGGCCAATGGCCCGCCGGCTGCGGCCTCTGGTGAAACGTGAATTGCCGCAGGCACTTTACCAGATGCGCCACTCATGCGACCGTCAGTCACCAGTGCGACGCGGAATCCCTTGCCCTGCAACACAGCCAGTGGTGGTGTCAACTTGTGCAGCTCTGGCATGCCGTTGGCTTGCGGGCCTTGCCAACGGACCACGCAGATCACATCGTGGTTCAATTCTTCTGCCTGAAAAGCACGGTGAAGGGCTTCCTGTGAATCAAATACTCTACAAGGGGCTTCAATGATGTGGCGATCATCCGGCACAGCAGACACCTTGATCACGCTACGCCCCAGATTGCCCAGCAACAGCTTCAGCCCTCCGCTGGCACTGAAAGGTGCCGTTGCAGGACGTACGACAGATTCATCTTTACTAGGACCGGGGTCGACCCAACGCAAGCTTCCATTGTCAGAGGCGGTGGGTACGCCAGTGAATTCGCGCAAACCGCCAGCACGCACGGTCAATACATCTGCATGCATAAACCCGCCATCCAGGAGCTCGCGAATGACATAACCCGGACCACCCGCAGCCTGGAATTGGTTGACATCGGCACTGCCATTTGGATAGACCCTGGACAACAAAGGCACGACGTCGGACAAATCCGAAAAGTCATTCCAGTCAATCACGATTCCTGCGGCACGTGCCACAGCCACCCAGTGAATGAGGTGGTTGGTTGACCCGCCAGTGGCCAACAGCGCCACCATGGCGTTGACAATGCATCGTTCATCCACGAGTCGCCCAATCGGAGTAAACCGCTTGGTCTTTGTCATATCCAAGACGGTACGCACGGCTTCCCGTGTCAATTCGGCCCGCATATTGTCTGCGGGTCCGATAAATGCTGTCCCTGGCACATGCAGACCCATGGCCTCCAGCAACATCTGATTGCTGTTTGCCGTGCCGTAGAACGTGCAGGTTCCTATGCCGTGGTAGGCCGCGGATTCAGCCTCCAACAATTCAGCGCGACCGACCAGACCTTGTGCAGCTTTTTCCCGCACCTTCGCCTTTTCATTGTTTGGCAATCCGGTTGACATAGGCCCGGCGGGCACAAACACCGTCGGCAAATGTCCAAAATGCAGCGCACCAATGAGCAGGCCCGGCACAATCTTGTCGCACACGCCCAGCATCAATGCACAGTCAAATACGTCGTGACTGAGCGAAATAGCCGTCGACATGGCAATCGCATCGCGGCTGAACATGCTGAGCTCCATGCCTGCTGTGCCCTGGGTTACTCCGTCGCACATGGCCGGCACGCCCCCCGCTACCTGGGCAGTAGCGCCCAAACGGCGGGCTTCAGTTTTGATCAGGTCCGGATAGTGCTGAAGCGGTGCATGGGCCGAAAGCAAATCGTTGTACGCGTTGACAATGCCGATGTTGGGGCCTTTTTCTGCAACAACACGGAACTTGTCGATACCTGTAACGCGCGCCTTGTCGCCATCGGGCATGGCAGCAAAGGCGTGAGCCACATTGGCACAACCCAGGCGATCTGCACCTGGCTTGCGGTGCGCGGCTTCCTCCAGATGTTCCAAGTAGGCTTTGCGCAATGCTTGGCTGCGTGCGCGGATACGCTCAGTGACAGCAGTGACAATAGGGTGCAGGGGTGTGGCGTTTGGCATAGTGGGCTTGTAACACGATTACAACCCACATGGTAACTTAGTTACATAATCAATTGCCAACGCAAAGTAACCAGCGCGTTACGAATATTCTTCACGCAAATTGCGTGATCAGATTAAAACGTTTCCCAATCATCGTCTGCCGCCGCAGCCTTTTTGGGCGCAGGTGGTGTCGAAGTGGACTGTTGCATCCGCGGAGCAGCGAGCTTCTGCGCAGGTTGGGCAGATGCGTGTCCGAGGGGTTTGCGCGTGGCTGGTGGTGAGGACAATCGTGCCGGAGCTGGCCGGCGTGGTGCTACCGAGTGGCGCTGTTGCGGGGTGAAGGCTGCAGTACCACCGCCAGGCAATTTGAATTCGCCAACAATGCTATGCAACTTGGCAGCTTGCGACTGCAGGCTCTCAGCTGCGGCAGTCTCTTGCTGAACCAACGCGGCATTTTGCTGCATGGCAACGTCAAGATGCGCCAGCGTATTTGCAATGTCGTGCAGGCCTTCAGTCTGTTGCCGCGACATGCCACTGGCCTCGACGATCAGGCCCGATACCGCTTCAATGGCCTTGACTACTTCGCCCATCTTGATGCCAGCATCGTTGACCAAGCCCGCACCTTTTTCTACCTGTTCAACGGATGCCGTAATCAGACTCTTGATTTCCTTTGCCGCCTCAGCGGACCGCCCGGCCAACGACCGCACCTCACTGGCGACAACCGCAAAGCCGCGCCCTTGCTCACCCGCGCGCGCCGCTTCAACCGCAGCATTAAGCGCCAAAATATTGGTCTGAAACGCTATCCCGTCGATGACAGAAATGATGTCTGCGATTTTGCGCGAGGAATTGCTTACCTCACCCATTGCCGCTACTGCTTGATCCACAACTGCACCGCTGGTGTGCACCAAGGCACTGGTGCCCTGGCTTAAATTGGTAGCTTTTTGCATCGCGTCAGCGCTTTGTGCCGCAGCATCGGTCATTTGCTTCAAAGCATTCGACGCTGATTGCAACTCGGAACTGCCCTGCTCAGTGCGCCGACTCAAATCCTGATTGCCGTTGGCAATTTCGCCCGACGCATTGCTGACATGCCAAGCACCTTCGTTCAAGGATGTGAGCATGGCACGTATGCGCACCTGCAATGCTTGCATGGTACCGAGCCCCTCACGCAAGGAAGGGTTGTCATATGACACAACCACATCGCGGGTCAAGTCACCATCGCTCATGCGCTGCGCGCCTGCGGCCAGCCCATCCACCACCTCACTATGTGCCGCAGAACTGTCCAAAAACAGCCACAAGCCAACAGCGCCAATTGCCAGACTGCTCACAATCAGGGTTGTCTTGTCCCAACCGGTCAGGACTCCCAGGGCAACAACAACCTGCAAGGCGATCATGAGCAACGACTGAACGAATACCCGCTGCTTGAGCGAAAGGCTGCTGAACATGTATCTGTCTCCTTAAGAGAAATGCTGGGCCCTTGGTGGATGTACACCGTGCGCACAGCATACCAGCGATAGAAGGCGTACACCATAGACTTTTGCCCCACTGTGGACGGCACCTGGTTAACACCAACTCCACTTCTGCACTTCTATACTGTGCCCATGACGCACATTGCCAACCTTCGCAAAAGTTACGAACGGGCCGAACTGGATGAATCGGCATCTCACTCGGATCCGCTACAACAGTTTGACCAATGGCTGAACGAAGCCATTACGGCGCAGGTGCCGGAACCGAACGCGATGACATTGGCTACGGTTGGAAGCGATCTTCGTCCATCCACGCGCGTGGTGCTGATCAAAGGCTACGATGCCCAGGGCATCACGTGGTACACCAACTATGCAAGCCGAAAAGGCCGCGAACTGTCGGGAAATCCATTTGCCGCCCTGCAGTTTCATTGGGTTGAATTGGAGCGCGTGGTACGTATTGAAGGCGTTGTGGAACGCGTCAGCGACCAGGAAAGTGATGCCTACTTTGCCACCCGACCATTGGATTCACGTCTGGGTGCCTGGGCTTCACCGCAAAGTAGCGTTATTGGGGGGCGTGCCGAACTGGTGGCCAATGCCGCCAAGTATGCCGCGCAGTTTCTGCTGCAGCCGCCTCGCCCGCCGCATTGGGGGGGCTATCGACTAAAGCCCGAGCGATGGGAGTTCTGGCAAGGCCGCAAGAGCCGGCTGCACGACCGCCTGCGTTATGTATGGGCACCCGATGGCCAATGGGTGCGGGATCGCTTGGCACCGTAGAACGTAGGTTTTTTTGGTGGACGGTGCACCGCAGCGCAATGGTGCAGAGTTTCGCCTCTGTGCGGACTTTCGCTATGGCCCAAATGCCAATTCAGTGTTTAAATGAACTGCAAATCGCGCAATGGAGGCACCGGTATGGTGCCCAAGGTGATTTTTCGGGCACATATACCAACTACATAGCTGCTTGCGACCATGAAAGAAATTTGCGTCGGGGTTCTGTTGAACGTTCTGGACGGCTACTTTGATCGTGCCATCGTCAAAAGTATCAATATTGCGGCCAGAAGAGAAGGCTTCAACGTATTTTTTGTGCCAGGTCACCGCGTCAACCAACGCATCAATTTTGACCGGCAATTCAACGCAATTTACGAAATTGTCCGATCGTCGAAGATTGACGCCTTCATCAGCGTCACGGAAACACTGCAATCGGAGCTTACACACCAACAGTGCCTCGACTTCCTTGGCCACTACGCCGATGTGCCTTTCATCAACCTGAATTTTGTTGATCCCAGCACGTCGGCCATCATCAGCGATGACGGGGCTGGTGTTCGGGAACTCATGCAGCATCTCATGGTGGAGCATGGCTACACGCGCTTTGCCTACATGCACGGAATCGAATCGGCACGCGGTGCACAGATACGCTTTGAAGCATTCAAGCAAGCATTGTCTGAAAACGGGCTAGGCATTGATCCAAACCTGATCGTCACAGGAAATTTTGTTCAAGAAGACGCCCGTGTCGCCATGCATACGTTGCTGGATCGAAACATCCCCTTTGAGGCATTAGTCTGTGCCAATGACGGGATGGCGCAGGGTGCAATCGAGGTAGCCAATGGCCGCGGCTTGCGCGTGCCGCAAGATTTTGCAGTCACTGGCTTTGATGATGTTTTTTCGTTTTCCCATGTCGGAATCCCCTTAACAACCATCGCCCAGCCGTTTCAAGAAATGGCCAACGCTGCCATTGCGCTGATCAAGACGCAGTTGTCCGAAGGTCTTGCGGCGGTGCAAGTCCACACACCAACACGTCTGGTTTTACGTGGTACCTGTGGTTGCATTGCAGGCGCAAAAATGCGACTCGGCACAACGGCAGACCCGACGCCCACTACACCATCAGAGCGACTGATTCGTTCCCTCGCAATCAACGGTGAGGCACGGGCAAAGTTCCAAGCATTTGCACACGATTTGATCGACACCATAACGCGTGACGAGAAGTCTTTCCTTGCCAAAGTGGAGGAAATAGCAACAGCTTTGATGAACAGTGCAGGCACGCTGGGCGAACTCCAATCTTTGCTTTTACAGATGTACAGCAGTGCAAGCCAGGAAGAATACGGCAAGCAGCTTGGTGCCATTGAACTGGGGCGTCGCATCATGCTCGCCCAAATCCTGGTGGGATCCATTCGCAAATCGACCAGCGAGGCCGAACGGCTGATGGAAGGGCCCGTCACTTACAAGCTGATTGACCGCGGAACTGCTCAGAACGTGATGAGTGGTTTTGATCGCGAATCACTGTTCACACTCATCGAACAGTCCATGCGCGCGCTGAACATTCCGAACAGCTACATCGTCCTTTACCCAGCACCCGTAGCGTTTCAATCGCTCCAGGAAGAATTTTTGCCGGAATCGTCGCAAATGGTGTTTGCGGTACGCAATTATTCGCGGCAATACGACGGGTTGCATGTCGACTTCCCGACGCACGACATCTTGCCAGGCAAGCTCTTCAACACCCATGACTCGCACAGCCTTGCGCTGTTTCCAATTTTTCACTATTCCCAGCACTATGGCTACCTTGTGTTGGACATCAGCGTGCTGCCGCACTTTGAATTGGAATTGGTGCGTGAGGAAATCTCCAGTGCCTTGATCGGCGGCATTTTGCTGGCGGAAGTCTCCCGCGCCCGCGACCTGTTGAAATCAGACTTAACGGAATCTGAAGGGCACAACGTGGAGTTGGTGGACCAGGTTGTCTCATTGAATCACCGTCTCCAGGCCTTGTTCGACTCTGCATTGGAGGTTGCCATTATTGCCACCGACCCCGTCGGCAACATAGTGGTGTTCAATTTGGGTGCCGAGAAAATGCTCGGCTATCGCGCTGACGAAGTGATAGGCAAAAGCCCCGCACTTTTTCATGTGCAAAGCGAAGTTCTCCACCGGGGCCAGGAGCTCGAACGTCAGTTTGGTCACCCAGTAGACGGGTTCGAGATTTTTGCAGCGAACCCGCGTAAAGGCGAGTCGGAAATCCGCAATTGGACCTATATTCGAAAAGACGGCGGACGCCTGCAAGTGTCGCTGGTGGTCAGTGCGGTTTTTGGCAACAACGGCGGCGTCAATGGATTCTTGGGCATCGCGCGGGACATCACCAAAGAAGTCGCTGCCCAGCAAAATCTGGAGAGTCTCAATCGCGAACTGGACGAACGCGTGCAACTGCGCACCCAGGCATTGCAAGAATCGACCTCCCGTCTTGAAGAGACGATGAAGCACCTCCAGCAAACGCAGAAGAGTCTGGTGCAGTCAGAAAAACTAGCATCGCTGGGGTCAATTGTGGCGGGTGTTGCCCATGAGCTCAATACACCTTTGGGCAACTGCGTCATGGTCACTTCTTTGTTGAAAGAAGACACGTTGGCCTTGCACAAAGACTTGCAAGCTGGCACCTTAGGCAAGAAGCGACTGGAGCAGTATGTAGTCTCCACCAATGAAAATATCGAACTGGCCAGCAAAGCCCTTGCCCGCTCTGTCAAGTTGGTCAACAGCTTCAAGCAAGTGGCGGTAGACCAAGGTAGTGAGCAACGCCGTACCTTTCAAGTGGCCAATGCTATCGAGTCAGTGGTATCGCTCATGCGGGTCACCTACCGCTACACGCCCTACACCATCACCGTCCATGTCCCCACTGATTTAGAGATGAACAGTTACCCTGGCGCGCTGGAACAGCTCATATCTAATCTGGTCAACAACTCGGTACTGCATGGATTTGAGAATCGTGACCATGGGCAAATCGACATTACCGTAACCGACGAAGGCCAGTCGCTGCGTGTGGTGTACTGCGACGATGGTATGGGCATGCCGGCTGCGGTTGTGGAACGGGTTTTTGATCCATTCTTTACAACCAAGCTCGGTAAAGGCGGCAGTGGCCTTGGAATGAGCGTGTGCTACAACCTTGTCACAGGTCCTTTGGGGGGCACCATAGAGCTCCAAAGTGCACCCGATAG
>CAYXWW010000126.1:0-10807 GCA_964468905.1 uncultured Rhodoferax sp.
CCTTCGTACTTCTTGAGCCAGGCTTCCAGCCAGACCAGCGCGTCCAAATCCAAGTGGTTGGTCGGCTCGTCCAGCAATAGCAGGTCTGACGGGCACATCAGCGCACGTGCCAGTTGCAAGCGCATACGCCAACCGCCTGAGAAGCTGTTGACCGGGTTCTCTAATTCGGTGGTTTTGAAACCCAGGCCCAAGATCAGAGCCTGCGCGCGTGCGGCGGCATCGTATTCACCGGCGTCGTGCAGACCGGTGTAGGCATGGGCCATGCGGTCGTAGTCTTCGGTGGCCTCTGATGCAGCCACTTCTTCGCGCGCAGCGAGCAGCACGGTATCACCCTCGATAACAAATTCTGTGGCGGACTGTGCCGTCTCGGGCATGTCCTGAGCAACCTGGCCCATGCGCCATTGCGTGGGAATGTAATACTCACCCGCGTCCTCATGCAAAGTACCGTTGAGCAGCGCAAATAGTGATGATTTGCCTGCCCCATTGCGGCCAACCAGGCCGACCTTTTCGCCGGGATTGAGGGTGATGGAAGCTGCGTCCAGTAGCACCTTGGCTCCGCGGCGGAGGGTGACGTTTTTGAGGGTAATCATTGGTTTGCGTTATCTGTCTAGTATTTGTTGAGGCATTGAAGGCACTTTAGGCCTTGCTTGTGGGTGTGGGCTGGTGGACGGGGTATCCGTTCTCCGGCACATCTCGCGGGCGGCTATTTCAGGGTTGCCTGCGCTTTTTCGTTAACACTGAGGTTGAGACGCGCCTTCTGTGGCAACCGCGAACAGTACCGGCGAACGGACACCCCATCCACCAGCCCCGAGAGGTATGGTTGGTTGCCGTGAACGACTACTTTGGCTCTTGCCTTCCGTCTGGCCGTTGCCAAGACCCCTGTTCGCAGCGGCAGCGCTGGGGTATGGGCCAAAGTGAGGTCAAGGGGGAGCCCGAAGGGCGGAGGACACGAACGGCGGCCCGTACCCCAGCGCTGCTGCGTGCTCAGAAGTGCATTTCCGATCGCTATGTATTCCAGAATCAGGTTCATAGCGGTCGGGTTAGCAAAGCATCTCGGGTAACCAGCAGGACTTGGTCTTCCCCCGCGCTGGTTTCCAACCAAACCACTTCCAACTGTGGAAATGCCGCCTCAAAGTGTTCGCGCTCGTTTCCAATCTCCAGCACCAACACAGCGTCCTCTGTCATGTGGGCAGGAACAGATTGCAGCAGACTGCGCACAAAGTCCATACCATCGCTGCCACCGGCACAGTTGCCGTCTAGCGCCAAGCGGGGTTCGGCCAGGTATTCGGCGGGCAGGGCAGCCATGCTGTCGGCGTTCACATAGGGCGGGTTGCACAGCACAAGATCGAACGGGCCGCGCGCCTGTAAGGCGGGCGAGTCCAGGCCATCGGATTCCAGTAGCGCTATGCGGTCTTGTAGCGCATGCTTGTCCACATTGATGCGGGCAACCGCCAGCGCATCGGGCGACAGGTCGGAACCTGTCACCACCACGTCGGGGTAGGTCAGGGCGGCGATGACAGCTAGGCTGCCGTTGCCGGTGCATAAGTCCAGCACTGTGCGGGTGGACTCTTTGAGCCAGTAGTCAATGCTGCCCTCAACGATGAGTTCAGCGATCAGCGAGCGGGGCACGATGACGCGTTCGTCCACATAAAACGCCACGCCTTGTAGCCACGCCTCGCGGGTCAGGTAGGCTGCAGGTTTTCGGGTGCGGATGCGTGCTTCCAAAATGCTAGCAGCCTTCGCAATATCTACGAGGGCTATCGGCTCATTTGCCTTGGAGTCTTCGCCTTCAGCCGGGTTTTGAATGGGTGTATCCAGCGGCAAACCCAGGCTCCACAGTACCAACCAGGCCGATTCGTCAAAGGCGTTGGTCGTGCCGTGTCCAAACGATACCTTGGCATCCGTGAGCTGTTGGGCACCCGATTCGATCAGTTCGAACAAGGTCATGCCTGCGCCTGGCGTTCCACGTTGTTCAGGTTTTCCAGAACGCGGCGATAAATGTTCTTCAGCGGCTCGATGTCGGCAATGCTCACGTACTCGTTGATCTTGTGGATGGTGGCGTTCGGGGGGCCCATTTCAATGACCTGCGGACAGACTTGAGCGATGAAGCGTCCATCGCTGGTTCCGCCAGTGGTTGAGAGCTGGGTCTGAAGGCCGGTCTCCGACAAAATGGCGGTCTGCACCGCTTCGACCAAGGTGCCAGGTGTGGTCAAGAAGGGCAGTCCGCCAATGGTCCAGGTCAGGTCATACTCGAGCTCATATTTTTCCAGTACGCGCGCCAATCGGGTTTGCAAAGCATCTGGCGTGGACTCGGTGGAAAACCGGAAGTTGAAATCGATCACAACATGGCCAGGGATCACATTGCTGGCACCGGTGCCTCCATGGATGTTGCTGATCTGCCAGGTGGTGGGTGGGAAAAATGCATTGCCAGCATCCCATTGCATGCTGACCAACTCCGCGAGCGCGGGCGCAGCCAGATGAATGGGATTTTTGGCCAGATGTGGGTAGGCAATATGACCTTGTACGCCCTTGACCGTCAGCTTGCCGCTCATCGTGCCGCGTCGCCCGTTTTTGATCATGTCGCCCGTGCGCTCAACCGATGTTGGCTCGCCCACGATGCAGTAGTCCAGTCTTTCGCCACGTGCCTGCAAGGCTTTGCAGACAACAACGGTTCCATCGTTTGCCGGCCCTTCTTCATCACTGGTCAACAACATAGCAATGTTGAAAGCGGGATTCGGGTTGGCAGCAACAAACTCCTCAATCGCCACCACAAACGCTGCCAGGGACACTTTCATGTCACTGCTGCCGCGGCCATAGAGCTTGCCGTCGCGGTGGCTGGGTGTGAAGGGCGCGCTGTGCCATTCACTCAAAGGCCCGGTGGGTACGACATCGGTATGTCCGGCAAAAACAAATGTCTTCGCGTTTGCTTGCGCTGCTGCAGAATCTATAGCATTCTTTGCAGAATCGACGAGGGCTACAGGTCGTTTTGCCCAAAGGTTGGTAACGGAGAAGTCTGCTGGTCCGCTAACCATCGTCTCGCACTCGAAGCCGATCGCGCGTAGGCGGTCTGCGATGAGATCTTGACAACCGGCATCGCTGGGCGTGACCGAGGACCGGGCAATCAACTGCTCGGCCAAACGCAATGTGTTGGTCATATAGCCCCCGCGCTTGCCACGGTGTGGGCTGCACTGATCACGGCAAGCGCGGTTCTCATGAATGTTTGACGTCCAGCGTGATTTCTGTAAACGATGCTTCTTCCTGCTCTTCTTGCGCTGCAACGGGTGCCGCAGCTTTGCTAAAGTCGTTTTGTAGACGCCACATCAAGTTGGTGGGTGAGTCGGCATTGGCCAGACCTTCCTTGCGGTCTACCACGCCTTCGACAATCATGCGCGCAATGTCGTGTTCAAACGACTGAGAGCCCTCGGCCATGGACTTTTCCATTGCCTCTTTGACGCCCGAAAAGTCACCTTTTTCAATGAGTTCGGAGACCAGCTTCGTATTGAGCAGCACTTCAATGGCAGGCACGCGGGTGCCTGCGATATTGCGCAGCAAGCGTTGCGACACAATGGATTTCAGTGCAGCGGCCAAGTCTCCCAACATGGTGGGGCGCACTTCTACAGGGTAAAAGCTCAATATTCGGTTCAAGGCCTGGTAGCTGTTGTTGGCGTGCATGGTGGCCAGGCACAAGTGACCGGATTGCGCGTAAGCAATGGCCGCTGACATGGTCTCGCGATCCCGAATTTCGCCAATCAGAATCACATCGGGTGCCTGTCGCAGCGCGTTCTTCAATGCGACCTGCAGTGACTTGGTGTCCGAGCCCACTTCGCGCTGGTTGATGACCGATTTTTTGTTCTTGAACAAAAACTCAACCGGGTCTTCAATGGTCAGAATGTGGCCTGAGACCATGGTATTGCGATGGTCAATCATGGAGGCCAACGTGGTACTTTTCCCCGCACCTGTAGCGCCTACCATCAAGACCAAGCCGCGCTTTTCCATGATCAGGTCACCCAAAATCGGTGGCAGGTAAAGCTCAGCGAGCGCCGGTACGTCTACCGAGATGTATCGAAATACTGCTGCAATACTGCCGCGCTGGCGCATGGCACTGACACGGAATCGCCCAACGCCAGCAATGGGGAAGCCCATGTTGAGCTCGCCTTCTGCGTCCAGTTCTGCCATACGGTCGGCTGGCAAGATTTCCGCCAACAAGTTGCGGGTGGCCTCTACCGGAAGCGACTGGTTGTTGATGGGCACGCATTGCCCATTGATCTTGATCAGCGCCGGCGAATTGGCTGATAGGTAGACGTCCGAAGCCTTTTTTTCGCTCATCAAGCGCAGAATGCGCTCCATGGTGCCAGATGCATTGGGAGTCGTTGCCATGGTTCAGCCTCGGTTGGAATTCAACGGATTCAGTCGCGCAGCAAATCGTTGAGCGATGTTTTGGCCCGAGTCTGGGCATCCACGCGCTTGACGATGATGGCGGCATACAGGTTGTATTTTCCACCGTCTTTTGGCAATGTGCCACTGATAACGACAGAACCCGATGGGATGCGTCCGTAGCTCACAACACCGGTGGCCCGGTCATAAATGGGGGTGCTCTGTCCGATGTACACACCCATCGACAGCACCGAATTTTCTTCCACGATAACGCCTTCCACCACTTCGGAGCGGGCGCCGATAAAGCAGTTGTCTTCAATGATGGTGGGGTTGGCCTGCATGGGTTCCAACACGCCGCCGATGCCTACGCCGCCCGACAAATGGACGTTTTTTCCAATCTGTGCGCAGGATCCAACGGCCGCCCACGTGTCAACCATGGTGCCTTCATCCACATAGGCACCAATGTTGACGAAACTGGGCATCAGAATGGTCCCTTTGGCCACATAACTGCCGCGGCGTGCAACAGCCGGTGGCACCACCCGCGTGCCGGACGCGCGCATTTCTTCCGCCGACAGGTTGGCAAATTTCGTTGCAACCTTATCGTAAAAGCCCAATTGCCCAGCCTGGATGACCTCGTTGTCCCGCAGGCGGAAGCTCAGCAAAACAGCTTTCTTGATCCATTGATGGGTGGTCCATTGGCCGACGCTTTCGCGTGTCGCCACGCGCAGGCGACCGTTGTCGAGTTCACGGATCACATGCTCCACGGCATCACGCACTTCCGGCGTTGAAGATTGCACAGAAATATTGGCGCGGTCTTCCCACGCGGCGTCGATGATGTTTTGGAGTTGTTGGCTCATGGGTTCATTTCCTGGTTGATCAAATGCGACCGGTTGCATAACGCAGGGTCGCTTGGTTTTATTTTCGGGACTGCACGAATTCGACAATACGTTGCGCAGCTTCTACACACTCAGCGGTTTCCGCAACCAATGCCATGCGGATACGGCTTGCGCCGGGGTTGAATCCCTGGGCGTCACGGGCCAAGAAACTGCCGGGCAACACCGTCACATTGTAAAGAGTGAAGAGGTCGCGCGCGAAGTCGGTGTCGCTACCGTCAACTTTGGCCCATAAATAGAAGCCGGCATCGGGCAATGCGACATCCATAACCTGTGTCAAAAGCGGCGTGACTTGGGCGAACTTCGCACGGTATTGCTCGCGGTTGTCACGCACGTGTTGTTCATCGTCCCATGCGGCAATGCTGGCAGCTTGAACGACCGTGCTCATCGCGCTGCCATGGTAGGTGCGGTACAACAAAAACTGTTTGATCAAAGCTGCATCGCCAGCGACAAACCCGCTGCGCATGCCCGGCACATTGCTGCGTTTGGACAGGCTGGTGAAAGAGACAAGATTTTTAAAGCCAGCGCGCCCCAGCCTTGCAGCGGCCTCCAGACCGCCCAATGGGGGATCTTCGCGAAAGTAGATTTCGCTGTAACACTCGTCTGACGCAATAACAAAGCCGTAGCGGTCACTCAGCGCGAACAGCTTCTCCCATTCGGACAACGGCATGACAGCACCCGTCGGATTGCCAGGCGAACAGACAAACAGCAGTTGCGTGCGCGCCCACACGGCCTGCGGCACCGAGTCCCAGTCTTGTGCAAAATTGCGTGCGGGGTCCGATGGGACGTAGTACGGCTGCGCGCCCGACAAAAATGCAGCGCCTTCGTAGATTTGGTAGAAGGGATTGGGGCACACCACAACTGCGGGCTGCTTGTCGTGGGCGTGTTGCGACGGATTCACCACAGTTTGCACAAAGGCAAACAAGGCTTCCCGCGAACCGTTGATCGGGAGAACTTGGGTTTCTACGTCAAGTTGCAGCCCGTAGCGCCGCTCCAGCCAGTTTCCAATAGAGCGGCGCAGGCTCAATAACCCCGTCGTTGCTGGGTAAATGGACAGCCCGCCTTGTGGGTCCATGATGGCATCACAGTAAGCCTTTTTAATAAGGTCTGCCGTGGCGTGGCGTGGCTCGCCAATGCCAAGGCTGATAGGGCGAAAAGTGGGGTTGGGCGTGATAGAGGCAAACAATTGCCGCAGGCGCTCGAACGGATAGGCCTGCAGTTGCGATAAATTCGGATTCATGGGGCATCATTATCCCTGAGCAATTGCTACACTCGGTTGCAATGGGTCGTGGCATCGCGGCAAATTTCGGTCAGTTCAAGGAGTATTCAATGGGGCAGACGGCAAACGGCGGGCAAGCATGGATTCACCTCGACATTGCACGGGCGTTGGAGCAAATTGGCGACGAAGACGCATTGCGGGGAATGTTGCCCATGTTGCAGGAAATGCTGGAGCGCGATTTGCCGCAAATCGCCCAATGTTTGGGAAATGATGATGTGCGCGGCGCCAATCCCCTGTTGCATTCCATGAAGGGCTGCTTGCCAATCTTTTGCGCACCGGCATTGTGTGAGCAGCTTACCAAGGTGGAACATATGAGCAAGGCTGGCGGAATTGTCGAGGTCAGTGCGGCATTTGCGGATCTGAACCCCAAGCTGCTGGTTTTGAAACAAGAAGTAGCACAGTATTTGTCCGGCTCAGGCGAAGCGGCGTAACATGAAACGGTTCATCGTTAACTCTTTGGCTGCGCCAAAGAGACGCGATTTGGAGGTTTGAAGTGGATATCAAAAGAGCGCGTATTGTGGTGGTTGAAGATGAAAGCATCATGAGTACTTTCATTTTGAACAGCTTGCGGCGTATAGGCATTCTCGATTTGTACGCGTTTCCGGACGGCGGCAGCGCGTTGCGCGAGATCGCAAACCTGAAGCCCGACCTGATCTTGACGGATATTCACATGCAGCCCGTTGGAGGCCTGGAGTTTGTGCGGCAATTGCGTGCATTGCCCAACAATCAATTGAGCAATACAAAGGTCATATTTTTGAGTGCGGATTCTTCGGCCGCAACGGTGGGTGAAGCACTTCCTCTGGGCGTGACGGGTTACATGGTTAAACCCCCATCGCTGACAGCACTTGCCACCAAGATTGAGGCGGCCTTGCGCTCCTGAGGCTGTCTAACTTGATTGGTACCGCGGTTGTACGTGGCGCGACTGACGCGCACGGTATCATTGGGCCTCGTTGGTTTTTGCAGATGCATTACAAAAGTCAATGAAATCAATCGCTTAGCTCAATTTCCTGCCTGTGCGTCTCAACTCCATCAAGCTTTCCGGATTCAAATCCTTCGCTGAACCGACCAATTTCCTGTTGCCGGGCCAATTGGTGGGTGTCGTCGGGCCCAATGGCTGCGGCAAGTCCAACATCATGGACGCCGTACGCTGGGTCTTGGGCGAGAGTAAAGCCAGTGAGTTGCGTGGTGAGTCCATGCGAAAGCCAGCCAGCCGCTCCAGCGTAGAACTGATTTTTGACAATGCCGACCACCGCGCCGGTGGGCAATGGGGGCAGTTTGCCGAGATTGCGGTCAAGCGCGTGTTGACGCGTGATGGCACTTCCAGTTACTTCATCAACAACCAGCCAGTGCGCAGGCGTGATGTGCAAGACGTGTTCTTGGGCACAGGCCTCGGTCCACGCGCGTACGCCATCATTGGCCAGGGCACTATTAGTCGGATTATTGAGTCCAAGCCTGAAGAACTGCGTCTGTTTTTGGAAGAAGCGGCCGGTGTTTCCAAATACAAAGAACGCCGTCGCGAGACCGAAAACCGCCTGGCCGACACCCGCGAAAACCTCACCCGCGTGGAAGACATTTTGCGTGAGCTCAATGCCAATCTGGAGAAGCTGGAAAAGCAGGCAGAGGTTGCCCAAAAATACAATGCGCTGCAAGGTGACGTCACCCTCAAACAGCACCAGCAATGGTTTTTGAAGCGCGCAGAAGCGCTTGCTGACCAAAGCAAAGTGAAGATGGACGCCGAAGGTGCGGTCAACGCGCTAGAGGGCCGTATGGCCGACTTGCGCCGTGTTGAATCCGAGCTGGAAACCGTTCGCCAAGCGCATTACGCGGCGGGTGATCAGGTCAACCAGGCGCAAGGTCTTTTGTATGAAGCCAGCACCGACGTGGGCCGCCTCGAAGCCGAGATTCGCTTTGTGGTGGAAGGCCGTCAACGTGCTGAGCAACGCCTGGCCGCTTTGCAGGAGCAAATTGGCCAATGGGCTGCGCGCAAGGAAGACGCCATCGCCGAGACCGAGCGCCTGGCCGAACTGGCTTTACTCGGTGACGAGCAGACCGAGCTGTTGTCGGCACAAGTCGAAGAACAGGCGCAACAATTGCCAGACCTGGAAGATGCATTGACCGCAGCCCAATCGGCTGCCAATAACCAGCGTGGCAGTGTTGCGCAGGTTCAGCAGCAGATTCAGGTGTTGGCGGCCGAGCAGCGCGGCATCGAAGAGCAATTTCGGCAAATTTCAACCCGGCGTGAGCGCCTGGCCACCGATCGCAATGGGCTGGCTGCGCCTGACGAATCGCGGTTGCAAGACTTGGAGCTGCAGTTAGCCGATGCGCAAGAGGCAGCGGCCGTTGCCGATGCCCGATTGCAAGAGTTGCAAGAACTCCTGCCCCAGCGCGATGAGGCCCGGCGCAACCAGCAACAAGCCGTCAATGAAGAGTCTGCCCGCCAGGCAGACCTGTCGGCCCGGCTGGAGGCACTCAAGACCCTGCAGGAAAAAGTCAAGACTGATGGCAAGCTGCAACCGTGGCTGGCAAAGCATGGGCTTGATCATTTGCAGGGCTTGTGGACGCGGATTCACATCGAGCAGGGCTGGGAGAATGCGTTGGAAGGCGCACTGCGTGAACGGCTCGCTGCGCTGGAGGTTTCACGGCTAGAGCTGGTTCGCGCCTTTTCAACCGACGCGCCGCCTGCCAAACTCTCATTTTTCAGCCCTCCGTCTGCTGCGGTGCCAGAGCACGCGGGCAGCATGCCCCGGCTGGCCGATCTGCTGCGCATCAACGATGCGGGTCAGAAGGGGGTGTTTGCGCACTGGCTGCATGGGTGCTATACCGCCCCCAGCTTTGAAGACGCGTTGGCACTGCGTGAGAAGTTGCAGCTTGGCGAAAGTATTTATGTGAAGTCCGGCCATGTTGTCACCGCGCACAGCGTGAGCTTCTATGCGCAGGACTCTGAGCAGGCAGGTCTGTTGGCTCGCGCACAAGAGATCGAAAATCTGGAAAAGCAGCTGCGCGCGCAAGTCATGATTGCAGATGAAGCCCGCGCCGCCTTGGTGCGCGCTGAGGCCGCATATGCCGATGCGTCGCAGCGCTTGGCGAGCGTGCGGCGTGAAGCAGCAGACACTCAAACCCAAGCCCATACGCTACAAGTGGAGACCTTGCGCCTGTCGCAGCTGGCCGAGCAGGCCCGTGCCCGCAGTGCGCAGATTGAAGCCGACCTGGAAGAGGTGCAAGCACAGCTTGACGATCTGCAAGAGCGCAGGGCCACCGCAGAGGGGCGGTTTGAGGCGCTGGACATACAACTGGCCGAATCCCAAGAACACCACGCCCAATTGGACGAGCGTGTGATTGAAGTCCAGCGCAAACTGACCCAGTGCCGCGAGCAACAACGCAGTCTGGAGCGCCAGGCGCAAGAAGCACAGTTTGCGCAACGCAGTTTACAAGCGCGCAATGCCGAGTTGGCCCGTGCCATCGATACAGCCACCCAGCAAACCGATGCAGTGCATGCTGAGGTACAGCGTGCCCGTGATGAACTCACCCGCCTGACCGATGCGGCAGCCCAGGCCGGTCTGCAACAAGCGCTGGCCCTGAAGCACGAGCGCGAGCAAGCACTGGGTGCCAAGCGCAGTGAATACGATGACCTGACGGCCAAACTGCGTGCCAGCGACGAACGCCGCTTGCAACTGGAGCGCGAGCTGGACCCGCTGCGCCAGCGCATCACCGAATTCCAGTTAAAGGAGCAAGCCGCGCGCTTAGGATTCGAGCAGTATGAACAGCAGCTGCTCGATGCCCAGGCCGATTTGCAGGCAGTGGAGCAATCCATCCAGGATGGAAATGTGCGCCTCACCGGCATGCAGAGCGAGATCGACCGTCTGCACCGCGAAATTGCAGCCTTGGGTGCTGTCAATTTGGCTGCACTGGACGAACTGGCATTGGCGCGCGAGCGCAAGCAGTTCCTGGACTCGCAAAATGCCGATCTGGCCCAGGCCATGCAAACACTGGAAGACGCCATTCGCAAGATCGACGGTGAGACCCGCGACATGCTCTCGGGCACCTTTGAGAAAGTCAACCAGCACTTTGGGCGCATGTTCCCCGAGTTGTTTGGTGGTGGCAATGCCCGGCTGGTGATCACCGGCGATGAGATTCTGGATTCAGGCGTGCAGGTCATTGCCCAGCCACCTGGCAAAAAGAACCAGACCATCCATTTGCTCTCGGGTGGTGAAAAGGCGCTGACCGCGATCGCGCTCGTGTTCGCGATTTTCCAGTTGAACCC
>CAYXWW010000127.1:0-10749 GCA_964468905.1 uncultured Rhodoferax sp.
GCCTGCCGCAGGCTATGCGCTTGCCATGCACTTCGATGGCACAGCCGTTCCGCTGTGGCCCGCTGCAGTATGGCTGGTGGCCATGCTGCTGGCAGGTGCACCTATATTTGCGGCCTTGGGTGGCTTGGCAATGGCGTTGTTTTGGCAAGATGCTTTGCCCTTGGCGTCCATTGCGCTGTCGCACTACCAGATCACGGTCAACCCATCGCTACCGGCGTTGCCGTTGTTTACGCTGGCTGGATTGGTATTTGCACGCACCGGCGCTGCGCAGCGTTTGGGTGCTGTGTTTGTGGCAATGTTTGGGGGTGGGGTTATGGGCACGGTCTGCGCATCCGCCGTACTGTGCTCGTTCTTTACCGCCTTTACCGGGGGCAGTGGGGTGACGATTTTGGCGCTGGGCGGGCTGCTACTGCCACTGTTGCGCAATGCGGGGTTCCCTGAAAAGCGGGGCATCAGTCTGGTGACCAGCGCCAGCGCGCTGGGGGTGTTGCTAGCACCTTCGGTGCCGCTCATCATGGTGGCCATTATTGCCAGGGTGCCGATCAACACCATGTTTCTTGCGGGGCTGGTGCCAGCCATCGTGATGGTGTTCTTCTTGTTGGTGGTCGGTGGTTACTTGAAGCGGTCAGGGCCCGTGGCTTTGGTGCACGCTGTTGCTCCGCCCCCTGTTGAAAGTTTCATGTCTGCCGTGTGGGCCGCGAAATGGGAGCTACTGGCCCCCGTGGTGGCGATTGGCTCGCTGGTGAGCGGATTGGCTACACCGACCGAGAGTGCTGCTCTGACCGCTGTCTATGCGATCCTCACGCAAGCGCTTGCGCACCGCGACTTGAGCTTGCCCAAGCTGGGGCTGGCCTTGAGCGATTGCGCGCAAATCATTGGTGGGGTGATGCTGATTTTAGGCATGGCTTTGGGGCTGACCAACTACCTGGTGGACGCTGGTATACCCGATGCTGCCATCACCTGGGCGCAAGACGCTATCCCCAATAAATTTGTCTTTCTGTTGGCGCTGTGTGTGTTTTTGCTCTTCGCAGGCGCGCTGATGGAGATCTTTGCTGCCATTGTGGTGCTGGTGCCACTATTGCTGCCCGTAGCCCAGAGCTATGGAATAGACCCGGTGCACTTTGGCATCATTTTCTTGGCAGCGATGGAGATGGGCTTCTTGTGCCCACCAGCCGGCATGAACATTTACTTTGCATCGGCCATGTTTGATAAGCCAGTGCGTTATGTGGCAGTAGCGGTGTTGCCCGCGCTGTTCGCCATATTTTTGGGCACACTGGTTATTGCATGGGTGCCAGAGCTGGCAACCTGGTTGCCCAATACGCTTATTCCAATGGCGAAATAAGTTGATAGCCCTCGCGGAATAAGCGCAAGGCGCTATCAAAATAGAAGCGCCTCGCCTTCTGCAGCACGCTACAGAGTTGACGGCATGTACTGCCCATGCATGCGCTCTGGCATACGCGGACGGGCTTTTGGACGCTTGGGATCGGCGGACCCGAAATGGTGAACCAGACCTACCACGAGGAACATGGCCAAAAAGAAAAACGAAAGAAACACCAGTATTTGAGCGAATGCCATTGGTAACTCCCAGAAAGTGATTTACTCGTTAATGCAGCCGTCATTCGGCATGGCCATCTTCGCAAAATAGATTCAAAAAGTGTGTTTCGATGTGTTCTGTTGCGTAACCGCTTGTTACTGCATCGTCGACAATCGGCTGATTCGTTCCCATCAGCCGTTTATCGAACCGTTGCTTTTACCCCATGCTCAAGCGCATCAGCGTTAACGACCTCATCCTTGGGATGCACATCAAAGAGTTCTGCGGCTCTTGGCTGGATCACCCGTTTTGGCGCACCTGTTTTATCTTGACTGATGAAGCGGACTTGCGTCAGATCCAGCACTGCAAGATCAAAGAAGTCTGGATCGATATCTCCAAGGGGCTAGATGTGCCCAGGCCTCCCGAAACACAACCGGTGCCGCCCAGCATCAACGCTGCAGTAGAAATCGAACAGGCCCACGCACAAAATCGCGACCTGGACCCTGTTGACGCTGCCTCAGAGCGCGTGCGGTCGGCCAAGATACGCCAGCATTCCAAAGCTGCAATGACCGCGCTGTTTCGTGACGCGCGCCTGGGCAAGGCGCTCAACGTCACGGGGGTCGAGCACATGGTGGAGGAAATCGCGAATTCAGTCACACGCAACACCGGCGCCTTTATCAGTCTGTCACGGCTCAAGACGATTGACGAATACACCTATATGCACTCGGTCGCGGTGTGTGCCCTCATGATTGCATTGGCCCGAGCCATGAATCTCCCAGAGGCGCAGGTCAAACTGGCAGGGCAGGCGGGTTTGATGCATGACATTGGCAAATCCGCCGTGCCATTAGAGATTTTGAACAAACCGGGCACGCTGACCCCAGCTGAGTACGAAATTGTGAAGCGCCACCCGCTTGATGGGCACCGCATGCTGGTCGATAGCGGCGTGACCGATCCCCGCTTGTTGGCCGTTGTGCTGCAGCACCATGAGCGTACCGAAGGCGGTGGTTATCCGCAAGGGCTGCTGGCGGATCAGATCGATCTGTTTGCCAAGATGGCGTCGGTGTGCGATGTGTACGACGCCATTACCTCCAACCGCCCGTACAAAGGTGGTTGGGACCCCGCCGTCTCGTTGAAGAACATGGCGGAATGGGCTCCCGGCCGATTTGACCCCGTCATCTTTCAGGCGTTTGTGAAGAGTATTGGCATCTATCCAACGGGTTCACTGGTGCGCCTGGCATCCCATCGCCTGGCAGTGGTCATCGATCAAAACACCGGGGCGCTAATGGCCCCGCTTGTCAAAGTGTTCTTTTCCACCAAGTCCGGCTTGCGCGTGGTGCCAGAGACCGTGGACTTGTCCAAGCTAGGTACGACGGAGAAAATCATTGGGCGAGAAGACCCTAAGGAGTGGAATTTCCCGGATTTAGATGCATTGTGGTCGGGCATGGCACCCTGAGTGCCAGCACCACTTATTGGTAAATTGTTTGGCTATCAATACCTTTGGCGTGTGACCCCAAGGTGGACTTAAACCCGGTAATAGCACCTGCTGCGTTGATTCGGAAACAGTCCGTCGCAAAGCTTGCAAAGAAATCGCCACTGTTTGTGGCAGTGAGGCAAAGGTCGGCAGTGGTGTCGGTGACTGCTGTCAGCGTCCAGGAATAATCCAGCTTGTGGGTCAGCCCAATGTCGACTTTGTTGATGCCATTGTTTTGAATGAATAAATCACCCGCTGCTAGGTTACCTTTGGCCCCCACATTGCTGGTGGCTGGCAGTGCAGCGCTTTTCGTAATCACCGCAGGATTTGCGTTGCTATCAATCCACCCGGTGACTTTGAATAGTGTCCCAGCCTTGCTGAAACTGACGGCGTCTTGTGTTGTCACGCCCGCTGCGCCAGTGGGTGTGAGCGTCTGTTGCCGTGTGAACGTGCCTGCTGCGCCGGGTACATATGCGACTGTCAATTTTGTAGCTTTGCCGGCTGTATCGACATTCGTTCCGCTGAACGTTGCACCGGAAGTGGCCAACTGGGTGACGACGCTGTCGACTGGAAAGACTGTGACTGGTACTTGTGCAGCTGACGTCGCTGGTGACGCACCTCCACCGCCTCCACCGCAGGCTGTTAATGCAATTGTGATCAAGGCATAAGTTATTGCGTGGTATTTCATAGTGCTCCCTGCTTAGATTGAACCGCCAGGATTGACGGTGGTGAGAAGGGTCGTTTTGGCTTCACCTTATCTACTGGAACGCATTATGTTCGCCTTCGGACGCCGCAAGCCATATCCCCGGTTCGGTCGTCAGTCTTTTGACAGCGAAGTCAAGCCATATGAGAGCGACATTCCGCAGCCGCCATGACTCGTTGTGGACCATGCTGAAAAACCATGAACTGGTCATGCATTCCTTGCCTTTTTTGTGGATTGAAATGCGCCGGTTGGGCAATAGTCGGTATACCTTTAGAGATAGTCGCAGTACTCTGACGCATGCATTTATGTTGCGTCGCTTGCCGCACAGGCAATAGGGAATGAGCATGCCAATCACTGCAGCCAACGGAACCATCTATTCCGACAGTCAGATACAAGCCTTCTTTGCCAGCAAACCAGGCCCCGGTGCCATCGCGCAGCAGGCAGCGTATTTGGGCCTGGGTGTTGACCAGATTCAGCAAGCCTTGGTACTGGGCGGGCAAAGCACGTCCGCCGCAGACATCACGGCCTACGCAGCCCAACATGGCTACAGTTGGGGTGCCAATGGCGCGCTGGCTGCGCCGCCGTCCCAATTGGGCGGTATGGCGTTTGGGGGTATCTATTACACGCCCCAGCAAATCAGCAATTTCCTGACCCAAGGCGGTGACCCGGTTCAATTTGCCCAGCAATTCGGCATAACCAGTCCGATACAGATCAATGCCTTCTTGGCCCAGGCCCAGGCTATTTCAAATGCATGGGTGGCGCAAGAAGTTGGCGCGCTGACCACTGACCAAATTGCCGCTCTTACAGTAGCCCAGATTGCGGCGGCGCGAACAGACCAAGTGGCCGCACTGACCACCGCACAAATCGTGGCATTGAGCACGGCACAGGTTGCGGCGCTGCGCACCGACCAGTTGGCGGTGCTGTCAGTGGCCCAGGTTGCAGCATTTTCGACGCAGGATATTGCGGCATTGTCGCCCGCAGGTGTTGTAGCTCTGGGCACGAAACTCGTGAGCCAGAGTCAAACCACCGAGGCCACAGTAACGCCCACAACGCAGGTTCCTCCCCTAAGTACCAGCCAGTCCAGCGGTGTGTTGACGACCGATCAGATTGCAGCGTTGCCGACAGCGGTGATTGCGTCATTGACGCCGCAGAGCGTGGGCTCTATGTCAACAGAACAGGTGGTTGCCCTGACGACGGACCAGGTTGCTGTATTGACCACCGATCAAGTCCAGCTCGGCTTCACGGCCACCCAAATTGCCGTGTTGCGCACGGACCAAGTCGCGGCACTGTCCACCGCCAGCGTTGCAGCACTCAGCACCAATCAAGTCAATGCAGGCTTGGGGACTGCGCAAGTGGTTGCACTGGGCACCCATCAGGTTACCGCGCTTGGCTCGCGCCAGGTAGCTGCGTTGACAACCAATCAATTGGCAGCCATGGAGACGCGGGACGTTGCAGCGTTGAGCACGGCCGGCGTGGCAGCGCTGACGACGAATCAGATTAGCACTGGCTTGTCGTCGGACCAGATCGTTGCCTTGCGGACTGATCAGGCCGGGGCGCTTACTTCCAATCAAGTGGTTGCCTTGACGACGCAGCAACTAACCGCAATGGAAACCCATGATGTCGCAGCGTTAAACACTGCCGCGGTGGGTGCGTTGACGACAACCCAGATCAGCCAAACGTTGTCCACAAACCAGCTTACCGCTTTGACAACGGCGCAGGTGGCCGCACTGCGCACGGACCAGATTGCGGCACTCGCGACCAACCAAGTCAGTACGCTGCAAACGAACCAGGTGGCGGCATTGAATACGGCGCAGGTTGGCGCACTGTCGACTCAGGATTTGGTCGCGATGACCACAAGCCAGGTAGCAGCTTTCTCCACTGCCAGTGTTGCTGCGTTGACCACCGACCAGATCAGCCAAAGCTTGTCGACCAACCAGATCGTTGCGCTGCGGACTGATCAGGCAGGGGCTCTTACCACCAGCCAGGTAGTCGCCCTGACTACGGACCAGCTAGCCGCAATGGAAACTAGGGACGTTGCTGCCCTGAGCACGGCCGCCGTGAATGCGCTCACCACTGATCAAGTGAGCCAGGGCATCACGATTGATCAGGTTGCCGCGCTGACGACCCAACAAGTTGTTGCCCTGAGCACCGACCAAGTCAGCCAGGGTATTACGACTGACCAGGCCGCTGCCTTGCGGACTGATCAGGTCGCCGCCTTGACTACCAACCAAGTGGTTGCACTGCAAACCCAGCAAGTGGCGGCATTGCGGACTGACGGAGTTGCGGCCCTGACCACTGATGGCGCGGCAGCATTGGAGACCCAAGATCTGGCCGCGTTCACCACTTCGCAGGTTCAATCAGGGTTCACAACAGATCAAATCATTGCACTTACAACCGACCAGGTAAGTTGGCTTACGACCGACCAGATTTCAGCCATGACTTCTGACCAGATGTTGGCGTTTAGTAGCGATCAATATGCGGCATTGACGCCAGACCAGCAAGCAACACTTGCCTTGGGCTCTCCCATTGTGTTGGACTTGGCCGGCACTGGCATTAGCACGCAGAGCATCAGCAACGGCGTTCAGTTTGACATCTACGGCACCGGCCAGCAGGTGAGTACGGGGTGGGTGACACCGGGCAACGGGCTGCTGGTGATGGATAGAAATCGCGATGGCACCATCAACGGAGGCGGTGAGTTGTTTGGCGTTGGCACCACCTTGACCAGCGGACAAAAGGCGGGCAACGGCTACCAAGCATTGGCGGAAATGGATACTTCTGGTGATGGGCGCATCACGTCGGCAGACTCAGGCTTCTCCAATCTCATGGTGTGGGTTGATACCAATTCCGACGGTGTGAGCGAGACGGGCGAACTACACAGTCTCGAATCGCTGAACATTGCGCAACTGGACCTGGGTGCGAAATCGACTGCCATTGTGGATAGCGGCAACGTCATCGGGCTGACATCCAGCTACACCACTTCGGATGGTTCCACGCACGACATGGTCGATGTGTGGTTTGCTACCAGCAAACCCGCAACTGGTGTGGCTGCGCCGGCGGGTGTACCTGAGTTGCAATTACCACCGGTGGCCATGGGCACCACCAGCAGCGCAATCCAGCCGCCAGTAGCCACGGATAGCCCAGCGTTACCAGTGCCCAGCATGGTGGACGCCATGGCGTCTTTCATGGGTTCGACCGATAGCGCTGCAGTGTCGGCAGCCGGTGCCGCCGTGCAGGCGCCAAAATCTGAACCGCACACGCCAATCCCCATGCTCGCCGACGGCGCAGACCTCAAGGGAATGGTTGACGCGATTCGGCAATTTGATGCCAATGGACAGCCTGCCATTGCGGCAAGTGGCACAACACTGGCAACGCCTACCGCCTTGAAGACAACGCTGACTCAGGATCACAACGGCAACACGCTGGCAATAGGTTCAAGCTGAGGCTATTCCAAAGGTTTGCGGCATAGCGCCTGTGAGTTTGCTATTGAAATAGTAGCGACTGATGCATGTCTCTTCAGGGCTCGCACATCCATAGACCAACGAATAACGACACCGGGCAATTGAATCGATTGCACAGAAATTCTTGGTGCGTTTGACATGCAAGTAAATACTTGCATATAATTCACGCCATCATCAACTCAATCGAAAGCTGTGACATGGTCGATTTCATGCATCATTGCAGTACCAAATGGGGCGTTTTCTTGCTGAGTTTGAAATCGCTTATCGAGACCGGCAAGGGCGCCCCAGCACCCCATGTGATCAAGCTCGACAGCTGGGAGTAGCGTGTTGCAAACCACAGCGCACCAGCCTCCTGTCGGCTTCAACGGAACACAACGTGGACATCGACAAAGTATTCAAGGCATTGGCAGACCCGGGCAGACGCCGCCTGCTGGACCAGCTGCATGCCGACAACGGCCAGACGCTGACCGCACTGTGCGAGCACATGGCTATGACCCGGCAAGCTGTAACCCAGCACTTGCAGCAACTCGAAGCAGCCAACCTGGTGGCCGTGGTCTGGCAGGGGCGCGAGAAGCTCCATTACCTCAACCCTGTGCCGCTCTTTGAGATCCAGGAACTCTGGATCAAGAAATTCGAACGCAATCGCCTAGGCGTATTGCTCGCCCTCAAAACCAAACTGGAAGGACAAGACAATGGAAACGAAGAAACCTGATTTTGTGTATGTGACCTACATCGCCACCACACCAGAAAAGCTCTGGCAGGCCCTGATGGACACCGACATGATGGCCCAATGGTGGGTGGACCCCAAAGCAGGCTGTGCCCGCGTCAACGTGTCGGACTGGAAGCCCGGCTCCCCTTGGGTACACCGCCGTGCCGATGGCTCCGACGTGGTTGACATTGCAGGCAATGTCATCGAAGCCGATGCGCCCAAGCGGCTTGTGTACAGCTGGGCCAGGCCGGGCGAGGTGGCGGACGCGACGAAACATTCAAGGGTGTCGTTTGACATCGTTCCCTATAGCAATGGATTGGTGAAGCTGACAGTCATCCATGATGACCTGGCCAAGGACCCATCGATGCTGAACGGTGTGTCTGGCGGCTGGCCTACCGTGCTGTCTAACCTCAAGACATTCCTTGAAACCGGTCACGCGCTTCCCGTAACAAAGTAGCTAGTCATGAACGCGACACTGTGCGCGTGGCAATCCTAGGCGCGCAGCAGGGGCGCGTGATGTACCCCGAGTTCAAACGGCGCTCGCAAAAGGCAGGCTGTGTGGGCTACACGGTGTAGATTGCCGGGCGGCAGTCACCTATGTGGGCAGACGAGGGGAGACACACGTGGTGCGGCTTCCGGATTGAAATGCTCATCTCCTCGCAGGCCGTACCTGGTTCCACGATTGCTAGGAATTTGCTATCAAAAGAGAAGCTGCTTGTGCACGTTCTGCGAGGGCTGGAGGCCGATTTTACTTACAAGACTTTGCGGCGCTTGTGCCTACATTCGACTGCAAGTGGGCCAACATTGGGGTAGGCTTGCCGAGGCAAAGACGACAATTTTTTCCCAGGACCTATCCGTTTTCCAGTAGTTCATCGTCATACAGGTGACGGGCCCGATCGGCGGGACCGCACCACTTGCAACACGCCATGAAAACCCTTCTGATTCCCCTGACCATAGACCCTGCCAACCAAAGCCACGTTCTGGAAATGCTGCGCGACAACATCAACACCGTCATCCGCACGCTGGACGGGTGGATTGCCACCAACCTGATTGCCTCTGAAGACGGAACGCGCATCGTCATCCATTCGCAATGGCGCGATGCTGCGGCCGTCGCCGCCATGCAAGCCGACCCGCGCATGGTCGCCTACCACCCCCAGCTCGCCGCCGTCGCTAAGATCGAAGCCATCATGGGCGAGGTCGCTTTTGCGGCCAAAGCTTAACCCCACAGGAGACTGAGACGATGGACGATGCGGCGCAGAACTTTGAAACACTGCTGGTGGAGATGCGGCCCAAGCAGCATCGCTACTGCGCCCGCATGTCCGGGTCCGTGATTGATGGCGAAGACATCGTGCAGGACGCACTGATGAAGGCCTTTGCCGCGCGTGCTTCCTTCGGCACCCTAGACAACCCCCGCGCCTGGCTGTACCGCATTGCGCACAACGCCGCATTGGATTTTTTGCGGCAACGCGCACGTATCCCGTTCATGGAGGGTGAAGTGGAACTTGACGCAATTGCCGCCCCCGATGCTCCCGACCCTGGCATTGCCGCAACCAGCTTGCGCAGCTTTCTGCGGCTGCCAGCGCTACAGCGCAGCGCGGTGATTCTGAAAGACGTGCTGGACCATTCGCTGGAGGAAGCGGCCGCCATCATCGGCTCCACCGAACCCGCCGTGAAATCGGCGCTACAGCGCGGACGCGAACGGCTGCGCGCACTGGCCAACGAGCCCGGTGATGTGGCGCCGCCCACCATCGACGATGCCACCCGCGCGCGGCTGATCGCCTACGTGGACGGGTTCAAGACAGGTGATTTCGACGCCGTGCGTGCCATGCTGGCAGAAGATGTCCATCTGGACCTAGTGGCCAAACTGAAGTGGCAGGGCAAAAACGAAGTCGGTGCCTATTTCGGCGCCTACGCTGCCGCTACACGGTGGGCATTTGCACCCTGCACGGTGGAAGGCCGCGCCGCCATGCTGGTTTTTGACCGTGAGGTGTCGCTCGACTCCCCGGCCTACTTTGTCGCGTTGGAATTTGCCGGTGACCGCGTTGCCGATATTCAGGATTTTCTTTATGCACGGTACGCGATGGATGGTGTGGAGATACAGGTGATTGTTTGAATGGCGGTTACTGCGCTGAGCATGCTATAAAAAGCGAAGCTGCTTGCGCACATTACATGGGGGCTGGAGGCCGAATTTGTCTATGAAGGTAAGCGACGCTACTGCCTGCTAACAGGTACGCCAAATGGGTCAGCCCCGGCACGCGTCGCTCGCGCCTTTGCGCGATCGCTTCTATGCAGACGACTACGTGGAAGGATTTCAGAAAACACCGGCCTTGTTTGAGAGTCAAAATGGTATCCCTTGACTAATTTTCTGTGCATACTCGCGGCACAAACAAATTTCTGAGGGAGAGAAAGATGACAACTAGCATTCAAGAGTTAGTAGATGAAATTGTTCCTGAGCGCACGGTTCTGATTTTCGGCGCAGGGGCTTCAATACCTTCAGATGCCCCTTCTGTCGCGAAACTGATTGCTCGAATTTCACAAGAATTCAAGATTGACTCTGACGGGCTTACGTTGTCCGAAATTTCTGGACTGGCAGAGCGAAAGCGGAATCGCCGAGATCTAATCACTGCGATTCGCGATGAGTTCAAAGGAGTAAGGGCGAAAGGATCGATATTGAATTTGCCTTTGTATAGTTGGAAGAGCATTTACTCAACTAACTATGACGAGGTCGTGGAATTCGCATACACGAAGGTATCGAAAGCACTAACAGTGTTTTCATCGAATTTCGACTTCACTATTCATGCTGACCAAAGTGCAACTAAGTTGTAAGCGTCCGGCGAACCCATCTTGAGGCGAAGTCGGTTGTCTCGCAAGATCGTG
>CAYXWW010000128.1:0-8663 GCA_964468905.1 uncultured Rhodoferax sp.
AACCGCGATTGCCACGTCATCCTGCGCGGCGGCAAGGCACCCAACTACGATGCCGCGAGCGTTGCGGCGGCTTGCAAAGATTTGGAAAAATCCAAACTACCCACAACTTTGATGGTCGATTGCAGCCACGCCAACAGTAGCAAACAACATGAAAAACAGGTTGATGTGGCACGCGACATTTCAAACCAAATTACTGCTGGCTCACACAGTATTTTTGGTGTGATGGTGGAAAGCCACCTGCACGCAGGAGCGCAAAAATTTACCCCCGGAAAAGACGATCCGGCGGCGTTGGACTATGGCAAGAGCATCACCGACGCGTGTCTGGGATGGGATGATTCGATCCAGTGCCTTGACTTGTTGTCAGATGCAGTGAAGGCACGACGTGGCTAAATTGCAGGAACAAACCGCCCCATCAATTACTGGGGCGGTTTTGCATTACTGGGAGATTCTGCTCACGCCGCCTTGCCCAATGGCTATATATTGGCCCAGTCCACTGATGACTGCATGCAGATTCGCACTGGTGCCACTGTTGCGTGTGGTCCAGGTGATGCCGTCAGGACTTGTCAAAATTGCACCACCGCTGCCGGTAGCGACAAATTGATAATTGCTTGGGTTCACCGATAGCAAATTCGCAGTGGTGCCAGATGTCTGCGCAGTCCACGTGAGGCCGGCATCCGCGCTGCGCACAATTGCGCCGTTGTCACCCGTGGCCACAAATACATAGGATGTCACAGCCTGTACCGCCAATGCCCTGAGGTCCGACGTCGTGCCAGAACTTGCCGTGGTCCAGGTCGCGGCATCGTTACTGAGCAACAATGTGCCGCCTGCACCCACTGCCATCCAAATGCCACTGCTGGAGTAGCCGACGGCGTAGAGGTTTTTAGTCGTTGGGGAAGTTTGCGATGCCCAGGTAATCCCATCAGCAGATGTGCGAATGGTGCCGTTGTCACCCACCGCGACGGTCAATGCGCCGTTGCTGGCAACACTATTGAGTGTCTCTGTTGTGTTTGACGTGGCAACGGCCCAGTTCACCGTGTCTTGGCTATAGCCAATCGTGCCATTGCTTCCAACGGCAACGAACTGCGTCAGTGTGAAGGCCGCGGAATTGAGGTTGATGTTGGCGGCGGCAAACGGTAGCGGATTCCATGTGATTCCGTCCAGGCTGCGGTAAATGCTTCCGGCGTCTCCTACCGCAAGGTAGTAACCTACGAGGTCCGCAGTGACACCAAAAGTAATGCTGCGCAGGGTATTGGTGCCAATGGTCGAGCCTGCAGTCCAGATTTCCCCCCCTGGGCGCGGCACGATCGCCACCGACGGGCTACCGTTGCCGCCAGGGCCATCTCCGTTGCGGCCATTAATGGTGAACGAGTAAGTCACCCCATTGATCAGGTTCGGGATGACCAAGGGCGAGGTCACATCCAGAATGGCTCGGCTGCCCGGTACATTGAGCCAATCGGTACTTGAAATGCTTTTCGATGGTGCATAAAACAGCCAGTACTTCACCCCTGGCGTCATGGCCCAAGTAATCGTGGCCTTGCTGTCGCCGGGCGTCACCGTGATGCCATTGTTTGGCGGTGGTGCAGAGCTGCCGCTGCTGCCGCCGATGCCGCCACCGCAGGCAGAAACCAGCAATGCAACCATGAGGACAGCCAGTGCCCGGCGAATAGAGAAAAGGGACATGAGGAAAACCACCTAGAAGAAGTAGATCGTGGATTTTACAAGTGCTGGCGAAGTGCCTGCATTCGGCCGTAATTCTTTACATAGAAACCGGCCAGTAGTCTCTAGGGTCTGCTCAGAGCCTGCGCCAATTTCTGGTGGACTCCACCAAACCCCCCGTTGCTCATACACAGAATATGGTCGCCGGGGCGGGCATGTGCCACAACTTGACTAACCAAGGCGTCCACACTATCCGCGACAAATGCTCGACTTCCCAAGCTAGACAACGCGTGGGCAGCATCCCAATCGAGTCCGCCGGTGTGGCAAAAAGCTAGATCGGCTTCTTCGAGGCTCCAAGGCAGTTGCGATTTGACGGTACCCAATTTCATCGTATTGCTGCGCGGCTCGAAGACTGCCAAGATGCGCGCAGCCCCTACTTGTCTGCGCAAACCGTTCACCGTGGTGTGAATCGCGGTCGGGTGGTGCGCAAAATCATCGTAAATGACGATTTCAAGATCGTCCGAAGTCCCTTGGCCCACCGTGGAGTGTGAAATACGGGCACGGACTTCCATGCGTCGTTTGACGTTTTGAAATTGCTGGAGTGCCCGTGCAGCAATTTCGGGCGAAACGCCGACATGCTGTGCCGCCGCAATGGCTGCCAAGGCATTGAGTTGGTTGTGTACACCGCCAAGTGTCCAATCGACATGGCCTACAACCTTACCAGCCTCCATCACATCAAAAGCCTGCGGTTCGCCAACGGCTGAGAAATCGGAATCCGTGCTGCCAAAAGTACGAATCTCGCTCCAACATCCTTGGTGGAGAACCCGAGTCAGACTTTCCTCCAGGCCATTGACGATCAGTCGGCCCGCTGAAGGAACAATGCGGATTAGATGGTGGAATTGGCGTTCTATTGCCGCAATGTTGTCAAAAATGTCGGCATGGTCAAACTCCAAATTGTTCAAAATGGCGGTGCGGGGACGATAGTGAACAAATTTACTTCGCTTGTCGAAGAACGCCGTGTCGTATTCATCGGCTTCGATGACAAAAATGGGGCCGGAACCCAGCTCTGCAGATACTCCGAAGTTCAGCGGCACGCCGCCAACAAGAAATCCTGGCTCTATTCCGGCGCTGGACAGAATCCAGGTCAGCATGGCGGTCGTTGTCGTCTTGCCATGGGTGCCAGCGACTGCAATGACATGACGTCCCTGTAGGACGTGCTCAGCCAGCCACTGTGGCCCGCTCGTATACGCGGCCCCTGCATCCAAAATGGCCTCCATCAGCGGAAACTTGGGGCGTCCATCGGATAGGCGCGCGCGACTGACAACATTCCCAACAACGTAGAGATCGGGCTTAAGCTCCATCTGCTCTACGCCGAAACCGTCCACCAGCTCGATTCCCAGAGCACGCAGTTGGTCACTCATGGGGGGGTAGACGGCAGTGTCACAGCCCGTGACTTTGTGTCCTGCTTGCCTGGCCAATGCAGCCAGACCGCCCATGAATGTTCCGCAAATGCCAAGAATGTGAATATGCATGGGAATATTCTAGGTGTCGGCCGCTGACTTTCGTTGCGATGGCCGACATTTACGGGCCATCTGCGGCAAGTAATGTGCGAACGACGCAAAATGGGGGGATGGAATCACTAAAAGTAGAAATTGCAGACACCGCTGCTCGGTTGATTGTTGAGGACGGCATGGAATATGGCGTCGCCAAACGCCAAGCGGTCAAAATGTTGGGGTTGCCCGCCCGAACAGGGCTACCGGACAACGATCAGGTTGCGTCTGCCGTAGAAAGCTACATCGCTATTTTTTGCGCCGACACCCAACCCCGTGAGCTTAAAGCGTTGCGAGGGTTGGCTTTGGAGTGGATGATTCGGTTGGAGACATTTCGTCCCCACATTGCAGGCGCAGTCTGGCGTGGAACGGCCACCCGAAAATCTGACATCTACTTGCAGCTGTTTTGTGACGACTCGAAATCGACAGAAATCAGCCTGATTGACATGCGGGTGCGCTATGAGTCCCGAAGGGTTAATAGTTTTCGGGGTGAGCTGGTGGATGCGCTCAGCGTACAAGTCTTTTGCAATACATTGAATGAATACGTTGGCCTGCACTTGCTCGTGCATGATTTTGACGATCTGAGAGGGGCGTTGCGTAGCGATAGCCGCGGCCGCAAGCCGCGAGGGGATACCAATGCCTTGCGCAACTTGCTAAATGAAGGGATGCCATGAATCAAGACGAAACGCCAAAGACAACGCGCGAACGGGTGGTAAGTCGCCGCTTGCTCGTCGGGGGCGCCGCTGGCGTCGCTGCACTGTCGGGTGTAGGTGTCGCGTTGTGGAATGGCGGGCCAACAAAGACGTCGGTCGCTGAACCACCCATTGAAGGGCTGTGGTCCATGCAATGGGATACTCCCCGGGGCGGGACAGTTGCCATAGCAGCGTTCAAAGGGCGTCCCCTGCTTGTGAACTTTTGGGCAACGTGGTGCCCACCTTGTGTTGATGAGTTGCCGTTAATCAATGACTTTTATCGACAAAACAAGTCTAACGGTTGGCAAGTCTTGGGTTTGGCGGTTGATCGGTTGGCACCCGTGCAGGCATTTCTGCAAAAATTACCATTGGAGTTTCCCATTGGTATGGCGGGATTGTCTGGCGCGGAGTTGGGCCGAAGTTTCGGCAATGTTTCAGGTGGGTTGCCATTTACCGTCGTCATCGGGTCGGACGGGTTGGTCGCACAACGAAAACTGGGGCGCGTGACCGCTGGGGATTTTTCCAGCTGGCTTCGACTAAAATGACGCTCCTTGTCATCCCTCTAGATTGAACTCCTCTTCACTTTGCTTGGAGGGTATGTTATCCGTGGATGCGGGCATTGCGTGAATTGACTAAAATTACAAAGATTTGTCGACAGATAGGGTGTTTTGTTGTAAATTAGCGCCCTACTAAATTACGGTTGTTGGAGATGACATGGATTTGCGCAAACTCAAGACACTGATTGACCTGGTGTCCGACTCGAATGTGTCGGAGCTGGAAATAACAGAGGCAGAAGGAAAGGTTCGTATCGTCAAAGGCGGTGGCGCCGTTGTGCATAGCTATGCACCAGCACCTGTTTATCCGGTTGCCGCTCCCGCTGGTGTTTCAACTGGTCCTGCGCCGGTCGCTGTGCCTGTTGTGGCAGAACCTGCTGCCGGTCACACCGTCAAGTCGCCAATGGTTGGCACGTTCTACCGTTCATCGTCACCCGGCGCCAAGGCGTATGTGGAAGTTGGCTCGGTAGTCAAAGAGGGTGAGACTATTTGCATCATTGAGGCCATGAAGATCCTCAACGAAATTGAGGCCGACAAGTCTGGCACCATCACCCGCATTCTGTGTGACAACGGGCAAGCCGTTGAATACGGTCAGCCATTGTTCATCATTGAGTAAGACCGGCGCACATCATTCCCATGTTCAAAAAGATCCTAATCGCCAATCGAGGCGAGATTGCGTTGCGAATCCAGCGAGCTTGTCGCGAGTTGGGTATCAAAGCTGTGATGGTGTACTCGGAGGCTGACCGAGATGCCAAGTACGTCAAGTTGGCCGATGAAGCAGTTTGTATTGGGCCAGCCCCGTCAGCGTTGAGCTACCTGAATGTACCGGCGATTATTTCTGCTGCCGAAGTGACTGATGCAGAGGCCATTCATCCTGGGTACGGATTCCTGAGTGAGAATGCCGATTTTGCTGAGCGGGTCGAAAAGAGTGGCTTCCAGTTTATTGGGCCAACACCTGATTCAATCCGCATCATGGGTGATAAGGTTTCTGCCAAACAGGCCATGATCCGCGCAGGGGTCCCTTGTGTGCCTGGTTCCGAAGGCGAATTGCCCGATGACCCGGCAGTGATTCGACGCATTGCGAAGGCCGTTGGTTATCCGGTCATTATCAAAGCAGCTGGCGGCGGAGGTGGGCGCGGCATGCGGGTCGTCCATACCGAGGCAGCGTTGATCAATGCGGTTGCCATGACGAAGGCGGAAGCTGGTGCTGCATTTGGAAATCCAGCGGTATACATGGAGAAATTTCTCCAAAACCCGCGCCACGTTGAAATTCAGATATTGGCAGACAAGCACAAAAATGCCGTGTACTTGGGTGAGCGTGATTGCTCCATGCAACGGCGTCACCAAAAGATTCTGGAAGAAGCGCCGGCGCCCGGTATCAACCGAAAATTGATCGAGCGTGTTGGCGAACGATGCGTTGCTGCGTGCAAAAAAATCGGTTACCGCGGCGCAGGTACTTTTGAGTTTCTCTACGAAGATGGCGAGTTTTACTTCATTGAGATGAATACCCGGGTCCAAGTTGAGCATCCGGTGACTGAAATGGTGACGGGTATCGACATTGTTCGTACCCAAATCATGGTGGCAGCCGGCGAAAAGCTGCCCTTTACGCAGCGGCAAATCGAAGTTCGTGGGCATGCAATTGAATGTCGCATCAATGCAGAAGATCCGTACAAATTTACACCATCACCTGGTCGCGTGACCACGTGGCATGCCCCTGGTGGTCCTGGCGTGCGTGTTGACTCCCATGTTTATACAAACTATTTTGTGCCACCCAATTACGATTCCATGGTGGGAAAAATAATTGTGCACGGAGATACCCGCGAGCAGGCTTTGGCGCGCATGCGGACCGCGCTGGCTGAAACTGTCGTAGAGGGTATCAATTCCAATATCGCGCTGCACCGGGAGCTCATGGTGGATGCTAAATTCATGACCGGCGGCACGAATATTCACTATCTTGAGCAGTGGCTGGATCAGCGCAAACGATAGTTCGGGCGGATATGTACGAACTGATTCTGATGTGCCCGGAAGGCCGGATTGAAAATGTAAGTGACGCGTTGGAAGCTTTGGACGCTTTGAGCGTGAGCGTAGAAGATGCTGATGCGCAAACCGATGCGGAGCAAGCGTTGTTTGGCGAGCCCGGCATGCCACCTCCTAAAGAGGGTTGGCAGCGTTCGCGTGTGACCGCCCTGTTTTTGGAAGAGTCGATTGCGCGCACAGCGGCCCAGTTGCTCCAAGCGCAGGATTTTTTTGAAGACTGCCAGGTCTTGGAGTTATCTGCAGTTCCTGACCAGGATTGGGTACGACTGACCCAGTCACAGTTCGCGCCCGTCGAAATTACACCGGATTTCTGGATTGTCCCGACTTGGCATGAGCCACCATCCGCAGCGCGTCAGATCATTCGACTGGATCCAGGCTTGGCCTTTGGTACCGGCACACACCCCACAACACGCATGTGCTTGCGCTGGGTTGCAACGCATAAAGTTGACGGTCGTGTTTTGGACTATGGATGCGGATCCGGCATTTTGGCTATAGGTGCAGCAAAGTTCGGCGCCGTTGAGGTCATGGCTGTAGACATTGATCCAGCGGCTATCCACGCCACTGAATTGAATGCAGCCGCAAATGAGGTGGTTGTGAACGCTGGAATGCCAGAGCTGGCGCAAGGCAAGTTCAGCGTCGTATTGGCTAATATTCTGGCGACACCGCTCAAAGTCTTAGCACCTCTGCTGTGCTCTCTTGTTGAGGCCGGTGGGTATTTGGTTCTCGCTGGCATATTGGAGCGTCAAGCGGATGAGCTGATGGAAGCGTACGCACCGTATTGCAAATTGGTTGTTGCTGATCGTGAAGATGGCTGGATATTGATGACCGCATCCATGTAGTGATGTTTTGCGGGTCTCTACAATCGCACTTTGATGAGCCTTATTACCCGATGCCCCGCTTGCTCCACGATGTTCAAGGTCGTGCCAGACCAGCTTCGCGTGTCGGATGGTTGGGTGCGGTGTGGGCAATGCAATGAGGTTTTTGATGCCAATACTCACTTGCACAATGGCCCGGCGCTGGATCAAGTCAAACATTCTCGGCCAGCAATATTATTAGACGCGACAGAGCATCCTGTTCAGAGTGTTGCTGTTGATGTTGATGAAGATAAAGTCAAACCGCCTGAAACCGAAGCACTGTCAGAACCATTTCTGGAGGTTAGTGCCAACGCGTTGCATATGGATTTGCATCCAGCGACAGATGAAACGGGGGACTCCGCGGTTCACGATGCATTGCAAATGGCTGTGCTTGCGGAGGGAAAAGAGCCTGAAGCGAAAGGTGAATCTGATTCGTCAATAGGCGAGCCGCCGGTGCAGACTTCGTTCATGCGACAAGTCCAGCGCCCGTCGCCGTGGCATCAAACGTGGGTACGCGTCACGCTGTCGGTGACTGCAACGCTGTTGGCGGCGGCACTCATCCTGCAAGTCACCATTCGTGAACGAGACCGCATTGCTGCAGTTGAGCCTGCTTCGAAACCATTCTTGGGCCCGTTGTGTGGGTTTGTGGGTTGCACGATTTCACCTTTGCGGCACATTGAGTCTGTCGTCATTGACAATTCTTCTTTTACCAAAGTTCGGGGCGATATCTACCGGTTGAGTGTGACGCTGAAGAATACGGCCCAAATACCGGTGGCAACCCCCGATCTGGAATTAACGCTGACTGACATGCAAGACCATGCGGTCGTCCGTCGAACTTTCCGTGCAAACGAATTTTTGAAGACGCGCGATGCTATGGATCCGTCGGCCGAAATCAGCCTAGCGATTCCTGTGTCGGTTAAATTGGCGGACCCTGTTGAACGCGTATCTGGCTACAGATTACTTTCGTTTTACCCATAAAAAAGCCCGGCACCTTTCGATACCGGGCTTTGTCGACCAATAACAGACCGGTTTAAGGTTTGTTGGCAGTCGGGAAAGGCCAAGCGGCCTGCGGGTTCAGGGTTGTCTGAGCAGCAGGCGCAGCGGGTGCAGACGCGGCTTTCGCAGCGGGTGCTTTCGCGGCTTTCTTCGCAGCCGGCTTTTTGGCTGCCTTTTTAGCTGCGGGCTTCTTCGCTACGGCCGCTTTTTTGGCGGGAGCCTTTTTGGCTGCTGCCTTTTTAGCGGGAGCGGCTTTCTTGGCTGGGGCTGCCTTTTTGGCTGCTGCCTTTTTAGCGGGAGCGGCTTTCTTGGCTGGGGCTGCCT
>CAYXWW010000128.1:8763-10718 GCA_964468905.1 uncultured Rhodoferax sp.
CCTTTTTAGCGGGAGCGGCTTTCTTGGCTGGGGCTGCCTTTTTGGCTGCTACCTTTTTAGCGGGAGCGGCTTTCTTGGCTGGGGCTGCCTTTTTGGCTGCTACCTTTTTAGCGGGAGCGGCCTTCTTGGCTGGGGCTGCTTTTTTAGCAGCTACTTTCTTTGCTGGTGCAGCTTTTTTCGCTGGTGCAGCTTTCTTTGCGGGAGCGGCCTTTTTTGCGACCGGTTTTTTTGCAGTTGCCATGATTTTCTCCTTGATCAATTTACAAAGAGCACTTCTTGCTTGTTGGTTTGCAAAAAGCGATTCATGTTGTTGGGCAGTTGCCCAGCAGCATGAACTTGGTGACACCTACCCATGCTGCATCGAGCAGTTTGATGGGTAGATGAAATTCTGAAATACATTAGGTGATCAGTCCCAAGAAAGGGATCCACCGGACTGGTACTCAATAACCCGAGTCTCGAAAAAATTGCGTTCTTTTTTCAGATCGATCATTTCGCTCATCCACGGGAATGGATTTTCTTCGTTCGGATACAGCGCTTCCAGACCAATTTGGGTTGCTCTACGATTCGCGATGTAGCGCAAATAGCCTTTGAACATCGATGCATTCATTCCCAAGACACCACGCGGCATGGTGTCTTCCGCATAGCGATACTCCAGTTCCACTGCGGTTTCAAACAGCGATTTGATTTCGGCCTTGAACTCCGCAGTCCACAATTGCGGGTTCTCCAGTTTGAGCTGGTTGATGAGGTCGATACCAAAATTGCAGTGCATGGATTCGTCACGCAAGATGTACTGATATTGTTCGGCTGCACCTGTCATCTTGTTTTGACGCCCCAACGCCAAAATTTGTGTGAAGCCAACGTAGAAGAACAAGCCTTCCATCAGGCAGGCAAACACGATCAACGACTTGAGCAAGGTTTGATCGGCTTCCGGGGTTCCTGTATGGAAGTTCGGATCCATGATGGCCTCAATGAAAGGGATCAAAAACTGATCCTTGTCACGGATGGACTGAACTTCGTTGTAGGCGTTGAATATTTCGCTCTCGTCAAGCCCCAGCGACTCGACGATGTATTGATAAGCGTGGGTATGAATCGCTTCTTCGAAAGCCTGGCGCAACAAGAATTGACGGCATTCCGGTGCCGTGATATGCCGATAGGTCCCCAGCACAATGTTGTTTGCGGCAAGCGAATCTGCTGTTACGAAAAATCCAAGATTGCGCTTGATGATGCGACGCTCATCTTCGGTCAAGCCATTCGGGTCTTTCCACAACGCGATGTCGCGCGTCATGTTCACTTCCTGTGGCATCCAGTGATTTGCGCAACTGGCCAAATACTTTTCCCAAGCCCACTTGTACTTGAAAGGCACAAGTTGATTGACGTCAGTCTTGCCATTGATGATGCGCTTGTCCGAAGCCTTCATGCGGACCGGAACACTGGACGAGTTGGGAGAGCTTTGCACCCGCTCGACCATCGTACTATCAGACGGCGTGAGCGCAAATTTTGGCAGCGATGTGGGCGTAACTTCTTGATCCCAGGACAACATAAATAATTCCAATCTGCGGATTATGGGAGCAGTGAATTGAAATGAAAAGTAATCATGCAATTCACTGCGAATATGTGTTGCTCAATAGCATCGCATTGCATGCGAATGGTGTTGAGTGCTTATTGGCATGACTCGCAAGTCGGGTCGTCGACACCGCAAAAACGAATGTCGGTTGCGGCATTGGTTGCCATTTCCATTTGCATTTGTGCAGCGGCTGCCGCTGCTTCCAATGCACTTGAAGAGCGCATAGACGCCTTGCTGTCGTTCCCAGATGAAACCGCATTCATCTTGCCCGCCGTCACTGTGGATTTCTCGGCGTGTGTTGCAGACATGGTGCGCAGGTAATAGGTTGTTTTGAGTCCGCGCAACCAAGCGAGCTTGTAGGTCTCATCGAGCTTCTTGCCCGATGCGCCTG
>CAYXWW010000129.1:0-10646 GCA_964468905.1 uncultured Rhodoferax sp.
CGCGCGCTTTTTGATGATGGCAAACATCAACTCCTGTTTCCGCATGCGGCCCGTGTTTTCAATCTCAAGCTCTTCAGCCTGTTTGAGGACTTCGGATACGTGCAGTGCCTTGAGTTCGTTTAAATGCATGGAGATGGTCCCGTTGGGGAGTTGGCCGAATATTCGGAGTAATGGTGAAAATCAGGGGAGATGGGGAGCTTGGGACATGACGCGTCACTTAACGCGTCATTCAGGCCCTGGTGTTCTTAGCCCGGGAAGCGGGACCAGCCCTTATGGGTTGCTGGTGAACAGTTTGAATTATGACAGGAAATAAACTGGCCGCAAAGGAGTGGCGGTTTCGGCGCTTATTGGAGGATGGAGGCCTCGATCGCCGACACGAGGCAAGCTCTCCCGTGTTTTGCCGAGGGAAAGCTGCCTATGTAGCACATGAAATTTATGCCAACTGCTGGTCAATGAAGGCTATTAACTGGGCCTTGCTCAAGGCGCCCACTTTGGTAGCGGCCAGTTGTCCGTCTTTGAACAACATCAAAGTGGGAATTCCGCGGATACCAAACTTGGCAGGGATTTCACGGTTTTCATCCACATTCATCTTCGCAATATTGAGTTTGCCCTCGTAGCTGACCGAGACTTCGTCCAGAATCGGGGCAATCATTTTGCACGGACCACACCATTCGGCCCAATAGTCCACCAAAATCGGCTGTGCTGCCTGCAGCACATCGGCTTCAAAGGTGGCGTCGGTTACATGTTTAATCAGGGCGCTGGCCATGGAGTTTCCTTTTGGAGTTTGCGATACATCTAAAGTGGTGGTCATTGTGACAGAAACCAAGATCTTTCCCGGTACGCGGTAGCTATGGTCGACATAGCCAAAATCGATCCCCCCTTGCCAACTGACAGTGACGCGCTGAGCGCTCATCCGTCCGTGCAGACGTGGACGAGCGCGCAAAACGGGCTGCTGCCAGCCATACGCCGCGAGATCCAGATGCGCGATGCCCATCCTGCTCGAACCCTGGTCTTGCTGCCGTATGCGCAATTGCTGCCACAAGCTTCGCGGCTTTGGGCCGCGTGTTTTTCGGATGGATTTCCACCGCAGTTTGAAACCACATTGAACTGGAGCAGCCGCATGGGATGGCCTGGGCCAGGTCCGACGGATATTGCATTTGACATGGCGATCGATACCTTGACAGCCGCTGCCATGTTGCGTGCTGCAGGATTGGGCGCGCATCAAGAAGGCTTGACCGGCGTCCTCGTGCAAGCGGCTCATCAACTCGGCCCATTGGCCGCTGCCTGTGATCCGGTGGAGCGCGACGTGTGGTTGGCCCATGCGCGCCGTGCTGCCGTCCTTGGCATGGAAGGCCCGGCGTTGGCGTTGGAGTCTGCCGTTGCCCGCATCGCCGTGGAGTGGGCGGGGCTATCCGCGTATGCCAGCGACCTGTTATTTGATGCCGATGTGCAAGCCAGCATCGATTGCCTGATCGTCGTCCAGGGCTTTGCAGCGGAGGGCATGGCGTCTGCTCTTCAGCGCGTGTGGGCGCAACGCATGGCGTGCCTTGCTTTGGCGCATCCGGCTGACGCAGCACAACCCAGCCTGCGGGGTGCGATAGCGTGGCACGCCTGCCATGACGCCGAGGACGAAGCACAACGCACCGCAGCTTGCGCCATGGTGCACATCGCCGCGGGGCGCTTCCCGCTGGCGCTTGTCTCGACCGATCGGGCACTGACACGCCGGGTGCGGTCCATGCTGGAGGAGGTCGGCGCACAAATCCGTGATGAAAACGGCTGGAAGCTCTCTACTAGCCATGCAGCAGCGCAGGTGATGGCCGTACTCAAAGGTGCTGTTTGGAATGCCACCAGCGATGTTGTTTTGGCGTGGCTCAAAGGCGCGCCAGCATTTCGTGACGGCGTGATGGAACTGGAAATGGCGATCCGCCGCGACCAAACGATGCGTTGGCAAGCCGCTCCTCAAGGCCCATCGCTTCAAAAATCAGTCAATGCCTTGCAAACCCACGCACAAGCCACTACCGTTTTGGCAAGTTTGCAGGGAAGCAAGACTTTGGTGGGCTGGCTTGGGGCATTGCGTGCTGCGCTGCAAAGCTGTGGCGCTTGGGATGGGTTGGCGGTTGACGTTGCGGGCGCAGAAGTACTCAGCGCCCTGCGCTTAGGCCAGCCTGCACCGCCGGCGTGGGAGCGTCTGCAAGAAGATGCACTGTGGGCTGGTCGGCGCATGGACCTTGCGGAATTCACCGCATGGGTCAATCAGGCGCTGGAGGGTGCCAGTTTTTCGCCGCCGTATCCGCAGCACGAGCAAGTTGTATTGCTGCCCATGAGCCAGATGCTGGCCCGCCCGTTTGCTGCTGTGGTGTTGGCCGGTTGTGATGAGGTGCGCCTCTGCCCATCGCCCGAGCCGCCGGGCGGTTGGACGGCAGCACAGCGTGCCGCATTGGGGCTGCCTTCGCGCGAAGCATTGCAAATGCAGACCGCGGCAGCATGGCACCACGCGTTGCGCACACCGTACTGCGATGTATTGTGGCGATGCAGTGATGATGCGGGCGAGCCGTTGTTGCCCAGCACACTGGTGCAGCAGGTGCAACTGGAAATGGGTAATGCGCAGCGGGCGGTCGACCCACGTGTAGAGCGCACGCTCCAGCCCGCACCCGTTCTGCGGCCACTGCCCATTGGGCAGTTGCTGCCAGTGCGCCAATTGTCGGCCAGTGCCTACGATGACCTGCGCAACTGCCCCTATCGCTTCTTTGCCATGCGCATGCTGGGTTTGCGTGCGGTGGATGAGTTGGAGACCGTGGTCGACAAACGAGACTTTGGCTTGTGGCTGCATGAAGTGCTCAAACGATTTCACGAGGCACTGGCTTCCACCGCCCGCGCTGCCACGGCAGACCGACGCGCAATGTTGGACGAAGCCAGTGCGCTAACAACGCAATCCATGGGGCTGGGTGAAGGGGAGTTTTTGCCATTCGCCGCGGCGTGGCCCGCAGTGCGTGACGGCTACTTGCAGTGGCTGGTCGCGCACGAGGCCACCGGGGCCGTGTTTGCCCGAGCTGAAATCCCGTGTAACCAAGGCTTGGGCACGGTGGAGCTTGTGGGGCGTATTGATCGCATTGACCGCATGCCAGACGCCACACCGCTGGTGTTGGACTACAAAACAGAATCCACGGACAAGACCAGCGCACGTGTCAAGAACCCGCTGGAAGATACACAAATCGCCTTCTATGCGGCGTTGTTGCCTGATGACCCTTGGCAAGGGGCCTACGTCAACGTGGGCGAGAAAGACGGCACAAAAGCCTATCCGCAAGCCGATCTGGTCGAGGCCCGCGATGCCCTGATTGAAGGCATCTTGCAGGATATGTCCCGCATTGCGGCGGGTGAGGCCATGCCCGCGCTGGGTGAAGGCTCCACTTGCGATTTTTGCCAAGCCCGTGGCCTGTGCAGAAAGGACTTCTGGAAATGAACGCGCCTCTCGCATCTTTCGAACACAACGGCTCCCCGGTTGAGCGCACCCGCTTTTATGCCATTGCGTGCGACCCGCGCCGCAGCGTGGCGGTGGAGGCCTGTGCGGGTGCGGGAAAAACCTGGATGCTGGTATCCCGCATGGTGCGCGCTTTGTTGGAGGGCTGCGCGCCACATGAAATCTTGGCGATTACATTCACCAAGAAGGCTGCGGGAGAAATGCGGCTGCGCTTGCAGGAATGGCTGCTGCAGTTTGCGGGGCAAGACGATGCGGCTCTGCGGCAGGAGTTGATTGCGCGTGGCTTCACTCAGGAGCCCTCCGCAGCGCAATTGCACACCTTGCGCAATCTGCACCTGAGCTTGTTGCAAGCGGGCAGGCCGGTGCAGATACGCACGTTCCACAGTTGGTTTGCCTCCCTGTTGCGTAGCGCGCCCCTGCAAGCGCTTGCAGACCTGGGCCTGCCCACCCCCTACGAGCTGTTGGAGAACGACGCGCAAGCAGTAGCACTGGTCTGGCCCCGCTTTCAAAGCCGTGTGGCAGCCGATGCGGCAGCGCGGCAGGACTATCTGGACACCGTTGCCGCTTATGGCCGCCACCAGGCGCAAAAGGCCTTGGAGTCCGCACTATCCAAGCGCGTGGAGTTCGCGCTGGCGGATGCCCACGGCGTGGTGGAAGCGTCGGTGCAGCACTTCTCCAACCAGTACCCGCACTTTGCAGATGTGGCCACACCTGCCGCCCTGATCGATAGCGCGCCAGTGCGCAGTTTGCTGCTCGATGCCGCCCGGCTATTGGGTGCATCCACACTCAAGACATGTCTGGAGGCGGCCACGGCGCTGGAGCAGGCTGTCACCGCGCACGATCTGGCCGCTGCGCAGGAGGCTTTGCTCACGCAAAAGGGCACTGCGCGCAAACTGAGCGACAAGCTGGTTGGCATTGAAACTGTGCGCCAGGCGCAAGACTGCCTGATCGAGATCGCCCAGGTACAACTGCAACATGCGGCCTGGCAACACCAGCAGCGGATGGCGCGCTTGACCCGTGTGCTCGTGGCGGAATACGCCCAACTCAAACGCGAACGCGGCTGGATCGACATGGGCGACTTGGAGCGCGCCGCACTCGCGCTGATGGAAGACCCCGTACTCAGTGGCTGGGTGCATGAACGGCTGGATGCCCGCGTGCGCCACCTGCTGATCGACGAGTTTCAGGACACCAACCCCCTGCAGTGGCAGGCCCTCGGTGCCTGGCTTGCTGGCTATGCCGGGGCGGGCAATGCGCCCAGTGTGTTTGTGGTGGGTGACCCCAAACAAAGCATTTACCGCTTTCGCCGTGCGGAGCCACAGGTGTTCAAGGCCGCACAACGCTTCGTCACACAGGGCTTGGGGGGTGATTTGCTCAGCTGCGACCACACCCGACGCAATGCGCCCGCCATCATGGGTTTGGTCAACGCGGTGATGGAAGGCGCGCAGGCAGCGGGTGAATTTGACGGGTTTAGAACCCACAGCACCGAGTCCACGGCACAGGGCGCTGTCTTGCGGCTCCCGCGCATGGAGCGTGAGAGCGCGGACGCAGCTGCCAAACCTGTGGTTGCCGATTGGCGCGACTCGCTCACCACTCCCCGCGTTCTGGCAGAAGAAACCCGCAAAGTGCAAGAGTGCCGCCAGGCGGCTACGTGGTTGGCCCAGCAAATACAGGCGGGTACTTGCCAGCCCAGCGACGTCATGGTGTTGGCCCGCAAGCGTGAACGCCTGGGGCTGATGCAGGCCGAGCTGGCCCAACTGCATATACCCGCGCAACAGCCCGAGAAAAATGAGCTGGCCGATATGCCCGAGGTGCAGGACATGGTGGCATTGCTCGATGTGCTGGTGTCGCCTGCGCACGATTTGTCATTGGCGCGGGCGCTGAAATCGCCACTGTTTGGTGTGGACGATGCAGACTTGGTGCAACTGGTGCTGTGCCAGCGGGCCATGCAAGGGCAGCCCTGGCTACACGTCTTGCAGCAAGCCAGCAATTTGCCCCCGGCCTTGGCACCGCTGGGCGCCGTGCTCACCCAGTGGAAAGTCTGGGTGGACACGCTGCCGCCCCACGACGCGCTGAGCGCCATCTACCACCAAGGGGATGTGCTGGCGCGCTTTGCAGCTGCCAGCCCTGCGGCGCAACGTGACAGTGTGCTGGCCAATCTGCGGGCACTGCTGGCGGCTGCCTTGCAGGTGGATGGTGGGCGCTACACCACGGCGTATGCATTGGTGCGGGCGCTGCGTGCTGGCGGCATACGGGCACCCGTGCGGGCCGAAACTGCGGCGGTGCGCCTGCTGACGGTGCACGGTGCCAAGGGGCTGGAGGCTCCTTTGGTCTTATTGCTCGATACCGATGGCGAGGCCATCAAGGCCCAGAGTATGAATGTGCTGGTGGACTGGCCGGGCGAGGCTGCACACCCGCAGCGCCTGGTCTTTTTGGCTAGCGAATCCAAACCGCCTGCCTGTGTGGCCGATGCGCTGGCAGTAGAGCAGAGCGCACGCCAACGGGAGGAACTCAATGGCCTTTATGTGGCGCTCACCCGCACGCAGCGCACGCTGGTAGTGTCCAGCATGCAGCCCCACAAAGGCAATGCAGGCAGCTGGTGGCAGCGCCTGCATGCCCACGCGCAGGATGCGCCGTGGCTTGCAACGCCAGACGTTGCACCACCGCTGGAGCTGCCTGCAGAAAGTAGTTTTACACTTCTATGTGTGCCAAATATGCCACCAGCCCTCGCGGAATATGCGAAGGCAGCTACAGAAAATATAGCACAAGCTAGCTCGGGCGATGATGGCGTAGAAGAGGTCGACACGCTGGAGTCGCGCATAGGTCAGGCCATGCACCGCATGCTGGAGCGCTATCAACCCGGCCACCAAGACACTGCATCCACCGCCCGGCTGGCGTCTGCCGCACACCATGCAGCGATAGCCCAAGAGTTTGCGCTGGAGCCTGCGCACATGGTGCAGGCCCACGCCATGGCGCTGGCCATTGTGCGGGGGCAGGGTGCGTGGGCGTGGGACCTATCCCAACTGGAGTGGCATGGCAACGAAGTCGCCATCGTGCACCGGGGCCGCACGCTACGCATCGACCGGCTGGTGCGCCGCCGACCGGTCGCGCCAAACGATGGACTAACGGGACAGGATGAACAAGAGGGACAATGGTGGGTGCTGGACTACAAATCGACCAGCCAACCCCAGCTTCAACCGGCACTGTGCGAGCAGCTGCAGGGCTACCGCACCGCGGTGGCGCTGGCCCAACCCGGGCAAACCGTGCGTGCCGCATTTTTGACGGCGGACGGCACTTTGATTGAACTACCTGCTCCATGACTGCTGAGAATATTGTCCGTACAACCCTGAACGTTCCTGTGGCTATCGTCGGCGGGGGTCCCGCTGGCCTGATGGCTGCCCAGGTACTGAGCGATGCCGGCCATGCCGTGCACCTGTTTGACGCCATGCCGTCTATCGGGCGCAAGTTTTTGCTGGCAGGCAAGGGCGGCCTCAACCTGACCCACTCCGAAGGCGCCGACACCTTCGCCGGGCGCTACGGCGCGCGGCGCGCGGCCATTGAAGGCATGCTTGCCGATTTTGACGCGGAGGCCACGCGCGCGTGGGCTCTGGGATTGGGTATTGAAACCTTTGTAGGCTCGTCGGGCCGCGTGTTTCCCAAAGACATGAAGGCGGCACCTCTGTTGCGCGCATGGCTGCAGCGGCTGCGCCACCCGCAAACTGACAGCACCCACACGGGTCTGCCCGCCGGCGTGCAATTTCACATGCGCCACCGCTGGACGGGTTGGGTCAATGATGCGCCAAACACGCTGCCAGAGGCCGTGCCGCCCGCACTGTGCTTTGACACCCCACATGGCCCGACGCAAGTGCAAGCCGGTGCCGTGGTGCTGGCGCTTGGCGGTGGCAGCTGGGCGCGACTGGGGTCGAACGGTGCATGGGTGCCACTGCTGGCTGCGCGCGGCGTGGCCGTGGCACCGCTGTTGCCATCCAACTGCGGGTTTGACGTGCGGGGTGGATGGACGGAGCACTTTGCCAGCCGCTTCGCCGGGCAACCGTTCAAGTCGGTTGCTATCACGGTGAAAACGTCACAGGGCGTGCAGTTTTCCCGCAAGGGCGAGTTCGTGGCCACCGCCACGGGTGTGGAGGGCAGCCTGGTCTATGCAGCGTCCAGCCTGCTGCGCGATGACATCATCCGCACCGGCAGTGCCACCTTCCACCTCGACCTGTTGCCCGACATGAACGCTGAAAAAGTGCTGGCCGAAGTGCAACACCCACGCGGCACGCGTTCGTTGTCCAGCCACCTCAAAAGCCGCCTGCACATTGACGGCATCAAGGCTGGCATTTTGTACGAATGCCTCTCCAAAGAAGCCATGGCCGACCCCGCGCAACTGGCCACCGCTATCAAGGCCTTGCCCATTACCCTGGCTGCCGCGCGCCCGATTGACGAGGCCATCAGCACCGCTGGTGGAGTGCTCTTGGAGGCCATGACCAAAGACCTGATGCTGGAAGCCTTACCCGGCGTGTTTTGCGCTGGGGAAATGCTGGACTGGGAAGCACCTACCGGGGGCTATTTGTTGCAGGCCTGTTTGGCGAGTGGGCGCAGGGCGGGTGGCGGTGCGCTGGAGTACTTGAGGGTCAAATAGTGCTCTAGCCCTCGTATTACTTGCGTGAATAGCTATCGTACTAATAGCATGTACTTGGGACTCACGCTCCGCTAGGCGTCGGCAACCACACAATAAACCGGCAGCCCTGCCCACCAGGCCCGGTCTCCAGCCGCACACTGCCGCCCAGCCGCTGACACGCCTGCCGTACGATGGGTAGGCCCAAACCGGCACCTGGTGCGCTGTGGTCTTTTCCCCGGTGAAAGCGTTCAAACACCCATTCGCGCTGGTCCGCAGGAATGCCGGGTCCGTTGTCGGTGACGGTGAGCATTACGCCGTTGAGTAGGGGGCTTAGTTCAACAACAATGCTGTTGCCCGGTGAGAGGTAACGAATGGCGTTGCTCACCAGATTCTGAAAAATCGATTTGAAGGTGTGGAGTTCCAGGTGAACGGGTAGCGTGTCGGGTGCCTCCATGCTCACGTCCAGCTGCCGCTGGAGTGCATCGGGTGCCATGGCTGAAAGCTCGGCGCGCACTTCTTGGGCCAGGTCAAATTGCTCCGGCGCCACTGCCCGGTTGTCGCCCACCTGGGAGAGCTGCAACAGCTGCCCCACCAAGTGCGACGAGCGGGCTATGGCAGCATCCAGGCGTTGTTCAGCTTCTAGCCGTTGCGCAGGGTCTTTGGCCATGGCGAGCACGTGGGCCTGCACAGAAATTACCGCCATGGGGGTGCGCAGTTCGTGCGCGGCCTCTTGCACAAATGCGGCCTCTGTCATCACCTTGCGGCGCAGCTTGGTCAACATCGCATCCAACGCCTCTTGCAGCGGACGCATTTCTTCGTATTCGGCCACGGTGCCAGTGGCAGACAAGTCGTCTGGGTGGCGCGATGCTATGCGCTGGGACATTTCACGCAAGGGGCGCAAACCGCTGTACACGGCGACGCTGATCGGTGCGACGACAAAAAGAAATGCAATCAGCATGTAGGGTGCCAGATTGACGAACGACTCCCACAATAACCAATCCAGCGCAAAATTGGCTTGTGCAACCATCAAGCGCCAACGGGGTGTCTCACCACGAAATACCCGCACTTCCTGTCCGTTTAGCATGGCGCCCGTAATCACACCCACGCGGCCCAGCGGAAAAATGCCCTGCACTGGAACCGAGCTATACAGCAATGCACCTTGGCTATCTTGTAGCTGAATGAATATCTGGGTCGGGATGCTGTTGATGAAGTACAACTGGTTCGCCACAATGGAATTGCCTTTGACGACGGCCGTCGCTTCTTCTGTGGTTTCAAAGTGGGCCAAAGCGCTCAGCAAGCTGTCACCAAGTTGGGTGAGCGTGCGGTCGCGGTTGCCCTGCGTGGGGCCAGATAACAGCTGGAACGCCACCAGCACCAGCCACAGAACCAGGCACGCCCCCAAAATTGCCAGAATGACCCGACGAACCAGCGAGGGGCGCAGCAGCGAAATCATGCCTGAAACATATAACCTACGCCGCGCACGGTGGCGATGCGGTCAGAACCAATTTTGCGTCGTAAGTTGGACATGTGAACCTCAATGGTAGAGAAATCCAGCGGGTTACCCAGCGGGTCCATGCGCTGGGCCAATAGGCCTTTGGGAACCACTTTACCCGCTTCACCGGCCAATACCGCCAGCAGGCGAAACTCACGCGGTGAAAGGTCCACCGCGGCCCCGCCCAGCGTGGCAAGGTGGCGCGCTGGCTCAATAGCCAGTTCGCCAAAGCGCCAGACGGCACTGGCTTGCTGTACCGAGCGTCTGCACACGGCGCGAATGCGCGAGATCAGCTCGGCTGTGGCAAAGGGCTTGACGACAAAGTCGTCCGCTCCGCCGTCCAGCCCGGTCAGCCGGTCCAGCAAAGCCGAGCGCGCCGTAATGACCAGTATGGGCAGGTTCACGCCCGCAGCGCGCCAGCGCCGCAATAACTCAAAGCCGCTGCCGTCAGGGAGCGTGAGGTCGAGCAATATGCATTCGAACGTGGTGCCCTCAAACTCGTGCGGAGCGTCGGCTACGCGTCGAAACCATTCACTGGTAATGCCTTCGGCCTTCAGTACGTCTTGCAGGGCCCGGCCAAGGTCCAAATCGTCTTCAATCAACAGGATGTGCATGTGCGCATTATTGTTGGGGCAACCTTTACAGAACCTAAAGATGGTGAGGCTTTGTGCAGTTTGGCACGCGGTTGATGGCCTTTGGTTAAGCCAAAGGTTGGCGAAACAACAATGGGAATCTTTCAACCAAACCCACTATGACCATGCCATCGTACCCAACCATCAACACCGTCCGTTCAACCGCCATGACAACCCTGCTCGCTGCATTGGCCGCTTGCAGTGCCGGCGCTTTTGCGCAACAAACAGGCGGAACCCCGCAGCAAGCCGCATCCGGCGGCACGGTTGGGCTCGCCGTTGTTTCCATGCCAGCTTACCAGGGTGCCGACCACCGTCGTGAAATGGGCACCGTGATGGGGGACTACCGTTGGGCAAACGGTGTGTTTATTGGCCGCGACGGGGTTGTCGGCTATGAACTTGTCGCGCGCCCCGACCTCCAAGTGGGGG
>CAYXWW010000130.1:0-8681 GCA_964468905.1 uncultured Rhodoferax sp.
AGCGCTGGCGCTGCAGGCCGATGGCGTGGACATCATCCAGTTCGACGAACCGGCCTTCAATGTCTACATGAAGGATGCCGCCGACTGGGGCGTGCGGGCGCTCGAGCGCGCGGCTCAGGGACTGACTTGTACGACGGCGGTGCACATCTGCTACGGCTATGGGATCAAGGCCAATACCGACTGGAAGAACTCCCTGGGTGACGAATGGCGCCAATACGAGGCGGTGTTCCCCGCGCTGGCCAAGAGCCGCATCGACCAGGTGAGCCTGGAATGCATCCACTCTCATGTGCCGCCCGACCTGATGAAGCTGCTGACCGGGAAGGACGTGTTGGTCGGTGTAATTGACGTGGCAAGCGATGTGGTCGAGACACCAGAGGAGGTGGCCGACACTATAGGCCGAGCGCTGCAGTTCGTTCCGAGAGAGCGACTGTTCCCCTGCACAAATTGCGGTCTGGCGCCGATGGCGCGGGACGTGGCGTGGCGCAAGCTGGAGGCCCTGGCAGAAGGCTCGAGGCTGGCAAAAGAGCGACTCGCCATGGTGTGACGTATGCCACTATGTGGCGGCGAGAGGCAGTAGCAGCTGCATTCTGGCGGTACATCGCCGCCGCTTAGTGGTCCACACGGAATGTCCGCTATCAGGCAATGAGTCCGGGCCGCTCAAGGACGGCTTTGGGTCGGAAGCGGCTGTCGGCGAACATCGCTTGTGGGTCGAAACCGGGTCTCACTTTTGTGCAGATGAAGAGACATCACGGCTTAATGGCTGTACAGATACAAACACCATCGCCTACAGAAGTCCTTGGGTTCAATCCCCCCCGGTTGAATTCCGGGTGACAAAATTCCCCAATCTGACTCTTCAGTGGTTCAGGAAATCGATGTGGCGTCAAACTAAAACTTGGAAATTCAAGACTTGATGAAAATTGTGGGGAGAAATTCAAGACTTGGTGAAAAAAAAGTTCAAAATTGCTACCGTCGCCGATTGCAAGCTGTTGATTCTTAAGAGTCACCAGTTCAAGACTTAATGAAAGTCGACACTGGACCCAAGGCATGCAATACTTTGGGCCCCACCGTTGAATTTCAATCGACGGTCGAACAATAAATAGAGGCTGACAATGAAACCTAATCTATATTGGATCTGTGTGGGCCTGACGGCCTTGGCTACAAGTGCTGTTGCAGATGTCAGGCTGCCGCGCCTTGTGAGCGACGGCATGGTTATGCAACGCAATCAGCCCATCCATGTCTGGGGTTGGGCAGACGAAGGCGAACAGGTCTCGGTGACCCTGGGAAAACAATCGCAATCGACCCGCGCGGTGGGTGGGCGCTGGCAAGTCAGCCTTGATCCAGTGCCTGCCGGTGGGCCCTACGTGCTCGATATCCAGGCCAAAAACCACATTCAGGTGAAAGATATGTTGGTGGGCGACGTTTGGATAGCGGCGGGCCAGTCCAACATCGAGTTGCCCCTGCGCCGCGTCAAATACAAATACCCCGACGTCATTCACAACACCCACCTGCCACGGATTCGTGAATTCAATGTGCCGGTCGCCTATACCTTCAAGGGGCCTTTGGACGACTTTCAACAAGGCCAGTGGAAGGCGGCTGAACCTGAAAACCTCCCGCAGTTCTCTGCGGTGGGATTCTTCTTTACCCGCGCGCTGCACCAAAAGTACAACGTGCCCATTGGTTTGATTACGTTGCCGGTAGGCGGCTCGCCCGTGGAAGCCTGGGTGAGCGAATCGGCATTGCAAAAATACCCGCACTATGTGGCGCAGCTGCAGCCCTATAAGGATGATGCATTTGTGGCCGCAACAATCGCCAAAGACAAAGCGTCTGGCGCGCAATGGCATGGCGATCTGGCTGCAAGAGACCAAGGCTTGAGCGGTGCGTGGTCTGCGCCTGCGCTGGACACTGCGGATTGGAAGCCATTTGCAGTGCCTGGCTACTTCCGTGAGCAGGGCAGTGACTTTGTGCTCGGTGCGGTGTGGTTTCGTAAGACGTTCGAGCTGACTTCAGCGCAAGCCGCTCAAGCCGCAACCCTATGGCTGGGCGTTATCGTAGACGGTGACCAAGTATTTCTTAATGGCAAAGAGGTCGGGCAAACCGGCTACCAATACCCCCCGCGCATTTACAACGTGCCCGTTGGCGGTTTGGTGGCGGGCACCAATACCATTAGCATTCGCGTGACCAGTTACTCGGGCAATCCCGGCTTTGTCAAAGACAAGCGCTATGCCCTGGATCTGGGGAGCGAATCGATCGCACTTGGCGGTGAATGGAAATACAAAGTCGGAGCCACAGCAACTGCTATGGAGAAGACCACCACATTGCACTACCAACCAGCCTCACTGTTCAATGCAAAGTTGGCACCGACACTTCGTACCAAGATCAAAGGCGTCATCTGGTACCAAGGCGAATCCAACACAGGGCGGGCCGCTGAGTATGCAACGCTCTTCCCCGACATGATTCATGACTGGCGTGCACAATTCCAGCAAGGCGACTTCCCATTCTTGTATGTGCAGCTTGCCAGCTTCCTGTCGGCCAAAGCCGAGCCCGGTGAAAGCGACTGGGCGGCCACCCGCGAAGCACAGCGGAACGCTCTGCACGTGAAAAACACCGCGATGGTGGTGGCGACCGATATCGGTGAATGGAACGACATTCACCCATTGAACAAGCAGGCTGTGGGTGAAAGACTGGCCATTGCCGCACAACAAGTCGCTTATGGTGATAAAAAGGTCGTTGCCTCCGGCCCCCTTGCAATGACAATCGAGCGGGCCAAGACCGGCTTGCTAGTGGGCTTTGGCCCAAGCACCAGCCCCTTGACCATCAAAAATGGTCCAGCACTGCACCACATTGCAATTGCCGGCCCAGACAAAAAGTTTGTCTGGGCCAACGCCAAAATTCAAGGCAAGAAATTGCTGGTGTGGAGTGACAAGATCACAACGCCAACCACCGTACGCTATGCGTGGGCAGACAACCCCGAAACTGCCAATCTGTTCAACGCGGCGGGGCTGCCTGCATCGCCTTTTGAGCTGTCGGTGACAGACCACCATGGGCAGGCTCACACCAAGCCCCCACCAGCATTTAAGAATCCAAAAAGCAACAAATGAATTGCACGTACCAACTATCGTGAAAGGCGAGTGCGACCATCGAATAATCTCATCACAATAGACAAGACCGCTGTATTCCGCCGCGCATGAGTGCAGGTTCTACACCCCTCAAGAAGTTTCGCGAGTCAAAGGTTGTTTTTTGTCGATTTTGGGAGAATCTGATGCGTCTATTTATCAGTAACTTGCGACTCGCCAACAAGTTACTCCTAGTATCTGTACTGGCACTTCTGATGCTGGCTGTACCAACCACTTTCTTGGTTCGGTCCAACCTCGAACGCAGTGGTGCTGCCAAACAAGAGGCGTTGGGCTTGCCTCCCATTCAGGAAGCCTTGAAATTGATTCAGCAGACCCAGCAACACCGCGGCATGTCAGCCGTTTTGTTGGCTGGTAACGAGGGACAAGCACCTGCCCGCCAAGCCAAAGAAGCCGAGGTCGGCCAGGCTCTGCAGAAGGCGCAGAACGCCATTGCAGTACTAAAAGAGCCCAATTTGGTTGCATTGGCAGACAAAATCAGCAGCGACTGGAAGTCTCTTTCCTCTGCAGTCGCCACTAAATCCATTGCGGGTCCTGCGAGTTTTGCACGGCACACCACGCTCATCGCTGACGAGTTGGCATTGGTTGAAGACATTGTCAATGCCTCGGGGATTGCGTTAGATCCCACGGCGTCCGGCTACTTTTTACAGCTGGCGGTATTGCACTTCATGCCGCGTGTGACGGAGGGACTGGGCCAGCTTCGCGCCCGGGGCTCCGCGCTGCTCGTGCGCGGCAGTGCCACACCCGAAGACAAGGCGCGTATTGAGGCATTGGGCAATGGCATTCGCAGCAACATGGCATCCGCCCGCAAGTACATCGCTCTGGCAACTACTGAAAATCCTGCGTTGAAAGGCAGTGTGGGTGATGCGTTGACTAAAGCAGCGCGTGCTACAGATGAAGGCTTGCAGCTTGTCGATGAAAAGATCTTGCGCGCGGAAACACTGAACCATGCTTCCGCCGACTATTTTGCCGTGATGACACAGACGATCGATGCCCAATTCGGATTGGTTACGGTCGCCTTTGACGCCCTGCACAAGCAATTGGATGATGCGGTTAGTGTTGCACAGCGTGAGTTGTGGCTCAGTGTCGGACTCATTGGTCTGGGTGTTGCGCTGGCAGCGTGGGTACTCACATTGGTGACCAAGACGATTACACAATCAGTTGACCACGCGCTGGCACTGGCACGCAGGGTTGCGGCGGGCGATTTAAGCCAAAAGGTTGAGGCCACTGGCAGCGATGAAATGGCGCAATTGCTCCATGCACTGGGCGACATGCAGACCAGTTTGTCCAAGGTTGTCACAACGGTGCGCCAAGGGTCTGAAGGCGTTGCAACCGCAAGCGCCGAAATTGCACAGGGCAACAATGACATGTCCGCCCGCACCGAAAGCCAGGCCAGCGCGCTGGAGCAGACTGCTGCCAGCATGGAAGAGTTGAGCGGAACCGTTCGCCAAAATGCCGACAGCGCTCGCACTGCCAACCAGCTAGCCATGAATGCATCGACTGTGGCAGTCCAGGGCGGCGAAGTCGTGGCCCAGGTCGTGGATACGATGCGCGGCATCAACGATTCTTCGCGCAAGATTTCCGACATTATTCAAGTCATCGACGGCATTGCCTTTCAAACCAACATCCTGGCGTTGAATGCAGCCGTGGAAGCGGCTCGTGCGGGCGAGCAGGGCCGCGGCTTTGCCGTCGTGGCCAGCGAAGTGCGTTCACTTGCGGGACGCAGTGCGGATGCAGCCAAGGAGATCAAATCGCTGATCAACGCCAGTGTCGAGCGCGTGGAGCATGGCACCACGCTGGTAGACCAGGCGGGCGCCACCATGACCGAAGTGGTCAACAGTATCCGGCGTGTGACCGACATCATGGGCGAGATCAGTGCAGCCAGTAGTGAGCAGGCACTGGGCGTGGCGCAGGTGGGTGAGGCTGTCAAGCAAATGGACGAAGTGACACAGCAAAACGCAGCCTTGGTCGAAGAAATGGCCGCGGCAGCAAGCAATCTCAAGAACCAGGCGAGCGATCTGGTTGGAGCCGTCAGCGTCTTTCAGCTCGGCGATGATGCACCGCGCATGGGCCACAGCCGCTTGGCATTGCGCAACCGCTAACCTGGCCCCCACGCTCTACCGCGTTGCGGGCTGCTGCCCCGCCGGATGATGCGCGCGCGTGCAAGCGCTGTCAATGCTAGGATGGTCCTCCGTTGGGCCGCATCTTGTTGATATGCAACAAGGAATTAACACTTGAACGCGCTAGCATCGTGCAGCAGTGCGCAGGCGGTGAGTGCCCCAGCAAAAATGCTGCAACCGTCCCTCAAAAGACCCATTTCCGAGGAGATTAGCGTATGAAGCGTAACCCCATCACCACACCATCCAGCCCCATCGTCATTCAGCCCATCAGCCACGACGTGCTGGCAGAAAAGTACCTCAAGCCCGGAGAAACCGGCATAGAAGATCTGTTCGCCCGAGTGGCCCGCGCACTGGCCTCGGTCGAAGCAGAAGCAGACCGACCAAAATACGAAGCGATATTCTTAGAGAACCTCTACGCGGGTGCCATCGGCGCGGGTCGCATTATGAGTGCTGCCGGCACCGACATCCAGGCTACCTTGATTAACTGCTTTGTGCAGCCGGTGGGTGACTGCATTCAAGGTGTGGACGCAGACGGTTACCCCGGCATTTACGAAGCACTGCGCGAAGCCGCAGAAACCATGCGCCGTGGGGGTGGTGTGGGGTATGACTTCTCGCGCATCCGCCCGCGCGGTGCAGTGGTCAAAGGCACGGCGTCCATGGCGTCTGGTCCGTGCAGCTATATCAATGTATTTGACCAATCGTGCTCTACCGTCGAGAGCGCTGGCGCGCGCCGCGGGGCGCAGATGGGTGTGCTGCGCATTGACCACCCCGACGTGCTGGAGTTCATCACGGCCAAGCGCACACCGGGGCGTTGGAACAACTTCAATGTGTCGGTCGGCATGACGGATACCTTTATGGGGGCACTCATTGCCGACAAACCATGGGAGCTGGTGCACCCTGCAAAGCCTGGCGCTACCTTGCTGGAAAAAGGCGCTTACCAGCGTGCCGACGGCCAATGGGTTTACCAAAGCCTGCAGGCCCGCGCATTGTGGGATACCGTGATGCGATCCACCTACGACTTTGCCGAGCCCGGCATTTTGTTTCTGGACCATATCAACCAAGACAACAACCTGCGCTATTGCGAGACGATCGCGGCGACCAATCCCTGCGTGACGGCTGATACCTGGGTGCTGACTACTGACGGCCCCGCACAGGTGGCTGATTTGATTGGCAAAAACTTCTCTGCTGTAGTTGATGGCAAGGCCTACCGGGTCGAAAGTCAAGGGTTTTTCAAGACCGGCCATAAACCCGTGATGGCCGTAAAAACCCGCGAAGGCCACGCATTGCGGCTGACGCCAGACCACCGTGTGCGCCGTGTGGCCCGCAAGACCCGCTACGTGCTCGAAGCCGAGTGGGTGCCCGCCGCGCAGCTGCGCCCGGGCGATGAGATCATGTTGCACGACCACCGCGCGCTCGGTGGCTGGAGCGGCGCGGGCACGCAAGAGGAAGGCTATCTGTTGGGCCTGCTCGTTGGCGATGGCACGCTCAAGAGCGACAAGGCGGTTATCTCCGTCTGGGCACCCGAGCTTAAGCAAGTGGCCAATGGTGCTGTGGCCTACGCCAACACGGGTGCAGCAGGTATCGTTGCCGCCGCCGAAGCAGCGGCGCTCAGCCTACCGCACCGTAGCGACTTCCGTGGCTTTCAGCGGCCTGTAGCGAGCCGTGGCGAGGCGCGTATGGTCTCAGGCGCGGTACGGCAGGTGGCCCATGGCTTTGGCATGCGCCCTGGCCACAAGACCATTACACCGGCCATGGAGGCCAGTTCGTCTGCGTTCGCCATAGGGCTGTTGCGCGGACTCTTTGATGCCGATGGCTCGGTGCAAGGTGCGCAGGACAAGGGCGTGAGCGTGCGCCTGTCGCAAAGCGACTTGGGTCTGCTGCAATCGGTCCAACGCATGTTGTTGCGTCTGGGTATTGCTGCGGCCATTTATCCCAACCGCCGTCCGGCGCAGTCCCGGCCCATGCCCGATGGCAAAGGCGGCCTGAAGAACTATGACAGCCAAGCGCAGCACGAGTTGATCATTAGCGGCAGCAACCTGCAGGTCTACGCCGACCGTATTGGCTTTGACGACACACACAAGGCCGAGCGCTTGGACCAGTCACTGGCAAGCTACCGCCGCGCGCTCAACGCGGAGCATTTTACCGCCACCGTAGAGTCCTTGACCGAAGACGGCAGCGAGGACGTTTACGACGTCACCGTGGCCGATGTACACGCCTTTGATGCCAATGGCCTGTATGTGCACAACTGCGGTGAGCAGCCGCTGCCGTCCTACGGTTGCTGCGACCTGGGGCCCATCATCCTGACGCGGTTTGTCAAACATCCGTTTGGCTTTGCCGGTGTGCCCGCGTTTGACTTTGCGGCGTTTGAAAAATCGGTGGCCATTCAGGTCCGCGCATTGGACAACGTGTTGGATGTCACGTTCTGGCCCTTGCAGCAGCAGCGCGATGAATCAGCCGCTAAGCGGCGCATTGGCGTGGGCTTTACTGGCATGGGCAATACGCTGGCCATGCTGTGCCTGCGCTACGACAAGGCCGAGGGTCGCGAGATGGCCATCCGCATTGCCGCCAGCATGCGCGATGCGGCCTACACCGCATCGGTGGCATTGGCGCAAGAGAAGGGCGCATTCCCCAAATTTGATGCAGATGGCTATCTGGCGGCGGGAACATTTGCCAGCCGCTTGCCTGCAGCATTGCAGCAGTCGATTCGCCAGCACGGCATTCGCAACAGCCATTTGTTGTCCATCGCCCCTACTGGCACAGTGAGCTTGGCCTTTGCGGACAACGCGTCCAATGGCATTGAGCCCGCGTTCTCGTGGATGTACAAACGCAAAAAGCGCGAGGCCGATGGCGGCTCCAGTGAGTACTCGGTGGAAGACCACGCCTGGCGGCTCTACCGCGAATTGGGTGGTGACGTAGGCAAGCTGCCGGACTACTTCATCTCGGCGCTGGACATGTCGGCCACCGACCACATTGCCATGATGGAAGCGGTGCAGCCCTTTGTGGACACTGCTATTTCTAAAACGGTCAACGTGCCGGCCGACTATCCGTATGACGATTTCAAAAATCTCTACCAACAGGCCTGGACCGCCCGCCTCAAAGGCTTGGCCACCTACCGGCCCAATGCCATTCTGGGCTCGGTGTTGCACGTGGAGTCTGCCAAGCCTGCACCAGCGCCCGTTGTAGACCCGATGCGCACGGTGATCGAGCGCCGCCCCAAGGGTGCGCTGTCGGCCGTGGCAGAGAAGGTGGACTACTGGACCCAAGAGGGCCACAAGACCTTATACCTGCTGGTCTCCTTCTTGCCCGTGCCCGCAGCCAATGGCGTGGGCACGGTGGACCGCGCCATTGAGTTCTTCATGCCCGTGGGGCAAAGTGGCGAGTCGCAACAATGGATCACGTCCAGCATGCGCCTGCTGTCGCTGGCCGCGCG
>CAYXWW010000130.1:8691-10622 GCA_964468905.1 uncultured Rhodoferax sp.
TGGAGCGGGCGCTCAGCGATATGCGCAAGGTGGCCTGGGACCGTGGCCCGGTGCGCCTGGGGATGCATCAAAAAGAAGACGGTACCCAAGTGCCCATGTGGCACGACTCCGAAGTGGCGGCCGTGGCCTATGCCATCCAAAACATTCAGTCCGAGCGCAACCGCACCAAGACACGCGACTACAACCGCCGATCGACCGACATGCAACCCGAGTCAGACGCCTTGCTGCCGCAACAAGAGAGCGCGCTGGCCGCAGCACCGCTACCTGTCATGGCTGGCAAGAAGTGTGGCGAATGCGGTGCGCACGCGGTGATCCGCAAAGACGGTTGCGACTACTGCACCCAGTGCGGCCATGTGGGGAGCTGTGGGTGATGGTGTTCCAATAGCGGCATGAATCCCGACGCACACAAACTTTGGCGCGCCCCGCAATGGGCATTTGCGGTTTTGCTGGCACTCTTGGGCATGCTGGGCCCGTTTTCGATAGACACGTATCTGCCCGCATTTGCCGACATCACCCGGTCACTGGGTGCCACGCCCGTACAAATGCAGCAAACCCTGTCGGCCTATCTGTTTGGCTTTGCGTTCATGAGCCTGTTTCATGGAGCCATATCGGACAGCTTTGGGCGCAGGCCGGTAGTGCTGTGGGGGCTGGCTGCGTTTACGGTTGCATCGGCGGGTTGTGCGCTGTCGCAAAACATCGGGCATCTGATCTTTTTCCGCGCCATGCAAGGCTTGTCTACAGGGGCTGGCATTGTGGTGTCGCGCGCTGTCATTCGCGACATGTTTCCGCCATCGCAAGCGCAAAAGGTCATGAGTCAAGTCACCATCTTCTTTGGCGTGGCGCCTGCGATTGCGCCCATGGTGGGGGGCTGGATGCTGGTGCACTTTAGCTGGCACGGCATTTTCTGGTTTTTGACTGGTGTGGGCGTGTTCTTGTGGATTGCCATTGTGCGGCTGCTCCCCGAAACCCTGCACATCAGCCAACGCCAGCACTTTCATCCCAAGAACCTGATGGCAGGCTATTGGAAGCTGGGTTCTGACCCCCGGTTTTTTTTGCTCGCGCTGGCCAGTGGCATTCCGTTTAACGGGATGTTTTTGTACATCCTGAGCGCCCCGGTCTTTTTGGGGGAGCACCTGCAGCTGGTGCCGCAGCAATTTTTCTGGTGTTTTTTGATCACCATTGGCGGCATCATGTGCGGGGCTCTGGTGAGTGGCCGCATGGCCGGCAAGATCGCGCCCAAGAAGCAGATTCGCATCGGCATGACCATCATGCTGACCATTGCGCTCATCAATTTGGCGGCCAATGTGATGTTCACGGCGCATGTCAGTTGGGCATTGATTCCCATCGGCATCTTTTCATTCGGCTGGGCCACGATGGTGCCTGCCGTGACCCTGCTGGTGCTAGACCTGCACCCCGAGCGGCGCGGCATGGCGTCGAGCCTGCAGATGTTTGTGGGCTCCACCGCCAACGGCTTTGTGGCGGGTGTCGTGTCGCCGTTTGTGATGCACTCCCTCGTGGCACTGGCTACCGCGTCGCTGACCATGTTGTGTTTGGGGCTGGTGTCGTGGGCCATCATCCGCCACCGTTGGCCGTACATTGGGGACAAGGTGGACCCCGGCGTAGGTGGGGCTTGTTCTGCGTTTTGTGGCGCACGGTAAGACTGCGCACGGCGGGCGACGTGGCAGGCGTTCTACGGTTCGCGTCGTGGGCGGCTTTGGTTGGTTTGCAACTGTTGCTGCGTTAATGGGGTGGTTGGATCGTCTGTTCTGTGGCAACCACGAGTGCGGCCTGCGCCCGCCCGCCACGCCACCAGCCTTTTGGGGGAGTTGCGGAAGCGCGGTGACTTGGAATACCCGTGGGCGGAGTAATTGCGAACGGCGGATTCAAGTACGAAGTGCAACGGTTTAGAAACGGGTTGGGCCAAAAGTGAA
>CAYXWW010000131.1:0-10450 GCA_964468905.1 uncultured Rhodoferax sp.
TCGTAAGGTTGGCTTCAGTGCGGATGTCTGTTTCAGTCGGTAGGACAGTGAAAACGGGCGGCAACTTATGTGGATCCGGGCTGTCTTTGATCACCAACCGCCAACGACCTAAGTCTCGTCTGGTTGGATATAGGGTGACAAGATTGGCAATGACGTGATATCGCTTGTCATTCAGTTCTCGTCGGTTTTGTTGATCAGTCCCGATCTCGTCATAAATCAGGTTTTCAAGGAAAACCTTGCGATCTGAAAGAACAATACCCATGCGTAGTGGAATCGTGTCCAAGATCGCGTGGGTTGTCAGATGAGCTTTCATGTTTCTACTCTTTGATGTGTCCGCTCTTCACCCAATGCTTTAGCTTGCGCACGAACAAGTTGTACGGGCACATCAGCTTGAAAAGCCGACTGCCGATAGGAAAGCGGTATTCCTTTTTTATTCTTCAAATTCGGCATTCTTAAATCGCAGAACGTTACAGTTCTCTTTGATCGCGCGCTGCAGTCCATCGTCAAAGCCCACAGCTGAGTCGGCCTGAATTTCGATGGCGATCTTGACCTTTACACCAGGGCGAGAGGTGAATTGCAGAACGACCTCGTCGACCAGATCGGCGAACTGTTTCTTGGCCTGAATGGCATCGAGTTCGATGCTGCCGTAGAACTGTTTTTTGACCGGCTGCGGGGAAACCCCGCCTGTATAGGTCGGTGCGGGTGAGTTCTCGACCTTTGGCGGTGGTGCACCGTTGCCAGTTGTGCTAGGTGTTGGCTCTGTCGGCTTGGGCCGCGCGGTCTCTTCTGTGGAGCGCTGTTCCTCGGCATATGCGGCGGCAGTGACCGGTTCGATCAGCAGCAGAGATGAGTCCAGGAATAACGACGTGCGCTTGCCGAAGGTGAAGCCGAGATAACGACCATCATCCTTGCCTTGCGCGAAGCCGAAGAAATCACAGCTCTCTGTTCCAGCTCCCATCGTTTGTTGGAAGGTTGTGTCGTCCTTCAGCCGTGGCAAATAGAGCTGCTGGCAGGTTTGCTGCCAGACGTTGAGGGCACTGGTGTCTTTGATATCGTCTTTCCAAAACCAATTCTTTAGCATCGTGGCCAAGTGAATCGGGGCCCATTCTGTGATCAGTAGCTCGTTTTCCTTCAGCACGCGCTCAATTTCCTGCGACAGATTTTGTGCCCCGGGGTTAACCTGGAAGTGCTCCCACTGAATCTCAGACGGTCCCTTGCCGGGGCGAGCTTCCTGCATCGGCGCGATCATCCATTTGTAGGTCTCGCGGATCATCCGGCGTAGGGCTTCGTTGGCGTCTTCCAAGCTCTTGCTGGCCTGTCGCGACTGGAACTGGTCGAGGTTAAGCTTCATCTCTTTGATGTCGCCCACAATAGTCTGCCATGCCAAGGTCGAGCGCACCTGATCCTTGAGGCGGCTCACACTGTCGTAATCAGCCGCCAAGAAGATCAGTCGGTTCTGCTTGAAGCGCGGCTGGTCGCCACGTGTTTTCAAAATCTCGGTCGCACGATCGATGGCAAGGGTTTGACCACTGCGGCTGAATGCGGCATCTGGCGGTAACACTACGAGGCGCAATTGCCAGTCATCAGGTACATCGCTGCTGTTTGTGAAGATGTGGATGCCACCGAATACGCCGCTGGCAAAGGTCTTTTGAACGCGGTCTCGGATAGCAGGGAAGACGTCCTCTTTATCTTGAAAGCGGCGTTTGCGCTCTTCCATTTCGCGTCGCAAATTCGGACGCGTATCAAACCAGAATCGGTTATTGCCGCTGTTCAGGTAATGCAGGCGGTCGCTCAGACGGCGTAATGCGTCCTTGTATATGCCTACTTGTTGGCCTGGCTGGGCAACGCCCAGTGCAATGCGCTCCAGCTCGATGCCACGTACCATCTGGTTGGCAGTGCTAGGTGCGCTGCCCAGAAAAATCGCACGGGCGGAACGGCGACAAGCTTGTATGCTCCCAAGACGGGTATCGCGATTTTCGATATCAGTGGTCTCAGCACGTTCACCGTCCACGTCACGCTCCACTACAGGGTCCCAACCCTGTGGCAGGTAGTAAATGACCTCATTTCGAGTGTCAATGTCTTGCAATGGGAAGCTGCCAGGCATGATTAGCGGATCTTTGTCGTTGTCCTTCCACAGACGATGGATCACCTTTGCCATCAACTTCAGCACGCCGCGTGTGCGCTGGAAGTTGTCGAGTGACGACCAGTCCTCGTATAGACGATCGAACACCTCCGGATGAATTGGGTAGGCGTGCATTAGCCTGTCAAAGTAGCGGCTCTCCTGCGTCTCGTTGGGAAAGTCCTCGCTGTTGGCTGTGTAGAAGTCGGCGAATGCTCGGCACACTGATTCCGCAGCTAGTTTGTCGTTGATACTAGTAAAAAGACGTCGACGGACGATCTCGAACGCCTCTTCAGTGCCGACGGGTTTCCATAGTGCCTGTATGCGACCGAAGTAGTGCGCTAAGGAGGCCAGTGCTTTTACGCCACGTTGACTGCCCGCCTCCTTGTCCGACTCAGGCAACGATGCCAGCAGCACCGCCGTTGGCACTGCTTTTAACGCTTCAGTCAGCGCCTGCACAAAACTAAGATTGGAATCGAAGGTTCCGCCAGTCAGTGACTTGCCTTCTTCGAACTGACGTACATACGCTACCAACTCGTCGATCAGGATCACGCAGGGCGCGTACGACTTCAGCAACGTCTCCAGCACTGCCTTACCCGGCGACGTTCCTGAGGCATCGGCATCGGCTACCAGCGCATAGCCCTCGGCCTTGCCCAATTGCCATGCCAGGTCGCCCCAGAGCGTACGAATGCTCTGCCCATCACGCACTGTAGGTTGGTTTGGCGACGACTTGATTCCATCTAGTACCGCAATCCGCGCACGGGGCATTTCCGTCACGCCAGCTGCATCCAGAATGGCCGGAACGCCGGGCAGATCACTGGCTGGGACTTCGCCCTTAGCGAGGTGATAGACAGCCAGCATCGTATGAGTCTTACCACCACCAAAAGCTGTTTGCAGTTGAATGACTGGGTCACCCCCCCTGCCTGACAGGCGCTTGACAACAGAGTCGAGCAAGAGCCGCATACCCTCTGTAATGAAGGTACGTTGGAAAAACAGTGTTGGGTTCTGGTACTCGGCTGTTGCTGTTCTTTCATGAACCCGAGACAGGTCGGCAGCGAACTCCGCTTGCTGAAACGTTCCCTTTAGTACGTCCTCATGTGGAACGGCGACTTCACGCCAGGGTTTGAGATTCATTTTTTTCTTCCCAGTCAAATGTCTAGTTGCGCTTGCGAGCCTTTAATGCCCGCATCCGCAGATGCTTGTTCAATGCCAGACCATGCCGTCACTAACTCGTTGTAAACACGCGCCTCTTCGGCCCATCCTTTGCGTTCGCAAAGCGTATAGAGCCGATACGCTAGTGCACGGATCGGCTCAGAACGCGCTGGCATTCTTGCCAAAAGAGTGCCAGCTGCCGATTCACCATCCTGATTCAAAGCCCTAATAAGTTGATGCAAGGCTTCCCAAACAGGCGTGCGAGTATCGTCTTCTGGTTCCCAGTCTTTGGGGATTTCGGTCCAGCGCAACAAACGCAAGTCTCCAGCGCTGCTTTGCACCACCCCAGATACTTGTAATCCGCTCACACTAGTGCCCTTGGCTCGTGCCAGTACATCAGCATCGCCAAATTTCCCCGTAGCCCAGCCCAGTTGCTCGAACCAAGCCAAGCAGAATTGGGTGTCGTGATCAAAGTCGTCTTCTGCGAGAAAGCGATTGATGAGTTGTAGAGCTGTTTTTACGCGCATTGGCGTTCCGTCAGCTTCCAGTACAGCGCTGTACTGGCTAAAAATGGCCATGCCAGGCCCAATGATGGCCTGACTTAGGTCTACTGGGGCTACCGGTGAGTTAACGCCGCCCCGTGTCATATCTAACAATGCCTCAGGCAAAGTTGCGTTTAGTTCCCGAATAAATTCGCGACGACTAATGGTTTGGGCATTTGAGGGGCGCTGGCGGCAAACCAAAATAATGCTTGATGCTAAGGCGTTGGCGTTATTTCCAATAACGCGACCTTCTTTTTCTGTTCGCATTGGCCACGTGCCGGTGAGAGTAAATCCTGCACGCAATACGGCATCTAAAAAAGTTTCCCATCCAGTACTATTTGTACCATCTGCCTCTTGTGTATCGCTTTGCTTAAATGCGTAGTAGATGGTTACTGGAAAGCCTGGGTGCGCCTTCTCTGCCAAGTTATGCATGGCACGCGTCATGCCATCGAGAAAGAACGCCTCAGCCTTATCTTTTGTGCCGTGTCGATACGGTGTGGCTACTAACTCTTCAGCTTTGGGGACTGCAACAGTGGCATAAAGATCTGGAAATACAGGTCGCAGGCTTCGTCGCAGCCATACGTAAAAGAAATCAGACAAGTCAGCATACCCGATGTTGTCATAGTAAGGAGGATCTGTTGAAACAACCTTGTTGCCACTAATATTTTGGGTAGCAGCGTCTGCTTGAAGTGCGTGTCCTGCGACTTTGTTTCCTAGGGCGTCAAATCCTTTAATCTGTCGTTCAAATAGATTATTGAAGCTTCCAGATGAATCGGAAAAAATGTTAGTTTCAGCAAAGTCCCAAGTCATTGGAATCGCTTGGCGTGAGAAGACGCTCCTCATTTGGGTATTCGGGTGGTTCCAGCCGCAAATAGTGGATGCATGGTTGGCAACTTGATCTACAAGGAAGCCAAGATACACACCTACGGCTTCTGCGTATGCCGTAGCTCCGTAACCGCCTGCATTAAGGCCACGACCATCGTCGACCATGCCTGCAGCAGTAGCGTCTATACGGACGCGATCGATTGCTTCTGGCACCAGGTCAGACAACGTGGTCAAAGCTACGAGTTGACGAGGTGTGAAAAGGTCACCATAGACATCTAAACCGTAGTTCGAAACATTTACCCTGCATTTGCCGTGTAGCGGTGTTTCCGGTTTCCATTCGGGTTTTGCTTGCAGTGCAACTGCCTCATGTTCCGGTGTAGGGGCTAGATAGACTCGTCCGCGTGATCCTTCGGCCACGATGGCCATGAGTCTGGCCCCCATTCGTCCTGCGGCACCTTCACTCCGGATATATTTGTAGTCGATTGGCGATTGGGACAATAAGCAGAAGAATCCCGCTCGTTTTCCGGCTGCGGTCCCGCTCGTTGCACTTTCAGGAGATTTGCCGTTGCGCACCTCGAAATGGTAACGGTCTCCGTCAACTACAGGCTGCACATATGCCTCTTTGCCCGCCTTACTGGATAGGGTGAAGGTGCTGGCCAGCGGCACCTCTGCATGGCTAAAGGCGGGATTGGGGCTTTTTACAGTGCGAGCCCATATCCATGCAATCACGGTAAGTTTGTCTCCCAGATATTGTTTTAACTCCGGACGTTGGGCGACCATTTCAGGGGTTACTTCAACTTGCGGGTATAGATGTCCTATGCGCTGAGCGGCCTCATTCCTCATCCAATCTCCGTAGCGACGTACATCTTCTGCCAAGCCTTGTGTGCCTATCCATGCCTCGTCAAGCTTCTCTTGCCGATCTCCTATAAGTCGAGGTCCAATTGGCCGACATCCAGTGAATTTGGGTGGGATTTCGATCATCGACTTGTTGATCGTGACTGCTACCGGATTCAGATCTGAAGCATAGCTTTCCAATCCCAAGCGCTGAGCCTCTAAGGGGAGCGCTCCGCCACCCGCGAAGGGGTCATGGAAGCCTGGCAGCTTGTCGGGATTGAACAGCTCAGCGGCCTGTGGATGCGTCTTGTTCAGCTCACAGGTCTCGCGCCAGCTGCGCATGATCTCAACACGGGCACGGACCAATACTTCTTCGTTGTTGGTGTTCTCCCACTGAACAAGGTCTTCGATGATCTTGAACAGGCGTTCACGTTCAATCTCTGCTTTTTCTTTGTTTACGCCGTACTTGAAGCCGCCGCCTTGCTGATAGCCAGGATCATTGACCATTTGCGCAAAGATTACAGCTCGCGCCGCTGCTAGCGGGCGACGCGCCCACCACAGGTGCAAGGTGCTTGGGTGACCGTGGCGTATAGATTTCTCTCGGGCCGCAGCTACATTGATAGCATCGAGCGGTAGCGCGACCTCGATAAGTTTTTTTGGTGTTTTGATTGTTGTCATTGTTATTTACTCATTTCTCAGCAATAGACAAGCTACCTGTCTCTGGCAATGCCGCTCTCGCAAGAAGCGTGTCGAGATCCAGGTTAATACTGGTCACAGCCCAATCGGGCTCTTGCGTGAAGGGTTTGGTCACGTAGTATGGCCCTTCGTGTTGGTCACCATCTACCAGGACGATAGCTAGCAAAAATTTGTCTTGCTGGTTCAATCCATAAAGTATTTCGTTGCGGGTCACGGTCACTGTACTGCTGCCCTTGGCGCGTCCTTTCACCTCGATGTGACGGGATGGCGGGAGCTTTCCGTTTTGAGCCTTCGGCAAGCTGGTTACGTCCCAACCGCACTTCTGCGCCGAGACGTCGATCACGTCGTGGCCAAGGGCGCGCTCTGCGTCCATCACGGCTTTCATCGCCACCCATTCCACGCGAGCCCGGGCATCAGCGTCAGCTGTCCAGCTTGCTATTGATTCAGGCTCCCCCTTGCGTTGCGCCAGTAGGCCTGCAGGAATCACCAGTGCGCCCCCTACTACCACCGGCGTAGCCGAAATGACGTGGCGCATTGCCAGCAGTTCCTTCTCGCGCGACTCGCGACGTGCGGTCAGATCGTCAATCGTGCGACGAACGTTTTCCAGTGTCAGGCGTACGTCCTTACCTGCGGCGATGTCATCTTGCAGTTTGATATAGCGATCTGACCAGTAGTTGATTTCCTTGACCAGCCGCTCGTGAACGGCGGCCAGGGTCTTGTCCACGCTTTTTTCGCGACGGGTGCGCACCTCGTCGAAGTGCTCTGGCACTAGGTGAGTGGATGCATGGGCCAACGCCTGCTGTTCAAGGTTCTGTGTTATCCACGGCGCACCGAGCACGTCCTCGATCAAGGCCAAATCTGACTTGGTAATAGGTTCCAGGTCGAGGTGGGGTGCCCAGCCAGCGTTGATCGCAATGCCTTGAGGATCTAGTTCGACAAACTGCATACGACGGGACACGACGTGAGTTGAGTCAGCGCCTTCCTTTACGCAGTGATCAATAATGAACATCACCTTCGGTGTGAGCCCCATGTCGCTAGAGTCGACCAGCACAGCCCCCTGTTTGAGTTTGTTGCGGTGCTGCTCCATCACGAGGTCGGTGACCGACTGCATAAGCGGGTGACCGGGGTGCATTAAGCTGGCCATTGGCGAGCCGACGCGATCAGTGAGGCGCACGTACTGCTTTTCGAAGCAGACGCGCTCGTATTTTCGAAGTACGGGGTCGAGGTTGCGGCGATCCCGACCGGTGATTTGCCGGTCGCGCTCGCGGATATTAGCCGGGACATGAGTGATCTCGTACCGACCTTGCTCACGCGGACGCAGCTCGCCGCCGAGCTGCAGGAAGGCTTGATTGAAGAAGGAGCGGATGAAGTAGGGCTGAAGCTTACGGGCTTCGGCCTTTTCGATCTCCTCCTTGACGGCAAACAGGCGACGCTCGTCCATCACCTCTTCGCACAAGGCATTGCGCTTGATGATGGTCTCGAGGTTCTGCGTGTCGAGTGCGCCTTCTACCTTGCTGTGCAAGCGGGCACGAACCTCGGGGTCTGCGCCGTAGCGGATGGCTTCTATGAGCAGGTCTTTAAGGCTCTTATCCTCGAATACCTCACCAAGGATGTCGAACACGCGGCCACCCAGTGCGGCGCGTTCGACTTCCAACTTCTCAAATAAGCGTTGGAAGACGTCACCCTCGCGGGTTTCGTTGGCCACCATGTTCCACAGGTGGCAGACTTCGGTCTGGCCGATGCGGTGGATACGGCCGAAGCGCTGTTCTAGCCGGTTGGGATTCCAGGGAAGGTCGTAGTTGACCATCAGGTTGGCGTTTTGCAAGTTAACGCCCTCGCCAGCCGCGTCGGTAGCGATCAGGACGCGCACGGTCGGGTCGTTGCGGAATAACTCTTGCACTTTGCGGCGCTCTTCGCGCTTAACGCCGCCGTGGATCATCACAACTGATTCTTCATTGCCAATCAACCCGCGAATCTTGATAGCCAAGTAGTTCAGCGTGTCCCGATGTTCGGTAAAGATGATGAGCTTGCGCTGCCGTCCCTCGGCGTCGTGCATCTCGGGAGTGTTTTGCAGCAACTTGGACAGTTCGTCCCACTTGCGGTCTTGGCCGGAGTGAACGACTTGCCGAGCCTGTTCTTCCAGATCATTGAGGATGATGATCTCAGCCTCTAGCTCCTGGATGGTTTGCGCCGCTGTGGCCTGATCTACCACGGCCTCTTCGAAGTTTTCGTAATCCTCCGAAGATAGCGCGTCGTCGGATTCCCAAATGTCTTCGGGTACGTTGCGACCAGTCACCTCATGATCATTCAGAGTCTCAGCCAGCGACTGGCCGCGCTGGCGCAGTTTTTCGTCTTCGATGCGGCGCGTGAGCTTGTGGCGACGACGCTTAAGAGACTGGTAAATGGCTTCAGGGCTGGAGGCCAGACGCCGTTGCAACGACGTGAGGGCGAAACCCACTGTGCCCTTCCGCTGACCATCGAGCTTGTCGGCGCGGTTCATTTCTTCCTTCACGTAGTCCGTGACGGCAGCGTAGAGCGAGGCCTCTGTATCCGATAGTTTGTAGTTTGTTGTGTAAGCTCGGCGCTCAGGGAACAGGCGCGTGCCATCAAAACGCAGCATGTCTTCCTTGACCATGCGGCGCATCAAATCAGTGACGTCGACCTTGTGAGCTCCATCTCGGAATTTGCCATAAAAGCGGTCTGAATCCAGCAGGGACATGAACAACTGGAAGTCTTCCTCCTTGCCGTTGTGTGGGGTGGCTGTCATCAGTAGGAAGTGACGGGTAACCGACCCCAGCAACTCGCCGAGCTGGAAACGCTTTGTCTTATTGACCTTGTTGCCGAAATAGTTAGCCGAAAGCTTGTGTGCTTCGTCGACCACTACCAAGTCCCAGTGGGAGAGACGCAGCTTTTCTTGTAAGTCTTCGTTACGGGAGAGTTGGTCGATTCGTGCGACCATCAGGTCGATGTCGTCGAAGGGGTTGCCACTGCGAGACTGCTCGACCTGCTCGCGTGAAAACAGCGTGAAGGATAAGCCGAACTTCTCGAACATTTCGTCCTGCCACTGTTCTACCAAACTGCCGGGAGCCACGATCAGGACGCGCTTTGCGTCGGCCCGCATCAATAGTTCGCGAATAAAGAGCCCGGCCATGATGGTCTTACCCGCGCCTGGATCGTCGGCAAGCACGTAGCGCAGTGGCTGGCGTGGCAACATTGACTCGTAAACAGCCGTGATTTGGTGCGGCAGTGGTTCCACGTTCGACGTGTTTACCGCCATCATTGGATCGAACAAGTGCGCGAGGCTGATCCGGTAAGCCTCAGCCGCGAGCTTGAAGTCTTCGCCTGGGGCGTCGAATGCCCAAGGGCGGCCCGCCTCGGCCAGGGAAAGTTTGGCCTCGTCAGTGCGGAACAGCATTCGCTCCAGTAGTTTGCCGTCTGCAGTCTTGAAATAGACTGTTAGGGCGTTGTCACCCACGGGCTCTGTCGTAACGATGCGTACCACGTGCCCCGGCTCTAGGCCCGAGATGGCTGCGTTCTTCTGTATCTGTTCAAGCTTCAGCACTGGCGCCCCTTGAATTTCCGGTCCCGATGAGGCAAGGCTTGCGCCAGTTGTATGGCGACTGGTTGTCAAACTGCATTGAATTACCTACTGCGTGCTTGAAGTTCATGAGGCCGTTTAGCCTTGTCGAATCGAGCTGTTGCAGTTGTAACTGTTCGAAATCGGAGGTGAGTAGAGATGTAATGTCGCTCATGCCTGTCCTTTTGTTCTTTTGTAGCCCGGGGCTAAGTCAGCGCTCTCGGCGTTGGCCAGAGATTCGATATTTTGGAGCGCGAGGTGGTACTCCTCGGGATTAAGGGAGCTGTCTGCTGAGCAGTCGACTCCCCAGCGCCGCAACATGTATCCGGCGACAGCGGCGCGACAAGACACTTCGATGCGGCGTCCCTTCATTCGGTAGTCGGCTTCGATAGCTGCCTGATGAGTGATCTTGGGATGAGGAATCAAAGACAGATGAACAAGCTGAGACCACTGCTCATCTGCGGCTGCCCCTTCACGATCAACAATGTCTTCATCAAGTGCGTGTGCGAACTGGATACGGTTGATCACAAAGTCAGAGAACCTGTTGTTCTCACGATCAAATGCTCGGACATGCCACCTCTTGCCGTTATCTACCAGTGCATGCGGTGCGATTTGGCGGCTCTTATATCCACTAGACAGCGAGAGGTACTTAATCTCTAAGACTTTGCGCCGGTAAATAGCCCTGGTTACCTGCGCCAACATTTC
>CAYXWW010000132.1:0-10446 GCA_964468905.1 uncultured Rhodoferax sp.
GTGGGCTCAACCCTACCAGCCTGTGGGGTCTGCAGCAGCGGCGCGGCCATGTGTACCGGCGGCTGGGTTTCGGCAAACTATTTTTGCCGGATGGCGGCGAGTTTATTGGCTACTGGCGTTTGCGTGACTGGTTGCGCTTGCTGGGGTTTGAGGTGGAAAAGGGTGAATTTGGGTGCTACCGGGCGGGGGTAAGCAGTGACAATTGGTTGCAACGCTTGGAGTGGATGGATCGGGCTGGCCCACGCTGGTGGCCGATCTTTGGGGCAGCATATTTCCTGGTAGCCGTTAAGCGCGTGCGGGGCATGCGGCTCATGGGCCCTGCTTGGAAGAATGTGCAAGCGGGTGCGCGCAAACCAGTTTCGGTGGCCAACCGATCCAAAGACCAATAATTTTTTGAATGGGAGACTGCGTTTGAACGAGGTTGTAATTTACACGGATGGTGCCTGCAAAGGGAATCCGGGGCCCGGTGGCTGGGGTGCACTTTTGCGCTCACCCGATGGAACTGAAAAGGAACTATGCGGCGGCGAATTGGGCACAACCAACAACCGCATGGAAATGATGGCGGTGATTCAAGCCTTGGTCGCACTCAAGCGGCCTTGTGTGGTGACTTTGCATTTGGATAGCCAATATGTTCTAAAGGGCATTACGGAATGGTTGTCGGGTTGGAAAGCCAAGGGCTGGAAAACAGCGTCCAAACAGCCGGTAAAGAATGTCGACTTGTGGCAGCAGTTGGATCAGTTGGTCTCGCAAAATGGTCACCAAATCGATTGGCGTTGGGTGAAGGGGCATGCCGGCGACCCCGGCAACGAAAGAGCCGACGCGTTGGCCAATCTTGGCGTCGAAAAGGCGCTGCGCCAATAGCCTCACCAATGAAAGTTTTGCAAAGTACCCCTGTGGCTTGCCGTTGGTAACTAGCGCGCCGTTGATAATCCGTCTTCACCATGCATAAGAATTCCCAATATCTCCGTATTTCCCTGTCATGTGCGCTGGTTTGCCTGTCCTTGGCCGGATGTGGGAAAACCGCAGATACGGGCCCTGCACCAGCTGCAAGTGGTGCCAGCGCACCCACACCAGCAGCACAGGGCAAAGGGACAGGGCAGCCGGTTTCGGTGACGACGTCGGTTGCCACCAAGCGCGACCTTTCAGTCGTATTGGAAGCGATCGGCACAGTTACACCCTTATCCAGCGTGGACGTGAAGCCGCAAACCAATAGCCTAGTGAAGCAGGTGCATGTCAAAGAGGGGCAATTTGTTAGGGCAGGGGAGATCCTGTTTACGCTAGATGGCCGTGCGGATGAAGCAAACGTTGCCAAGGTACAGGCGCAAATGGCGAAGGACCAGTCTTTGTTGGCAGACGCACAGCGACAACTCGCACGTAGCCGAGACCTCTTGTCCAAGGGGTTTGTGTCGCAAGGTGCAGTCGACTCTAGCCAAGCCCAGGTGGATTCCCAGTTGGCTAATTTGGGCGCAGACCGGGCGGCCCTGGATGCGGCGCAGTTGGCGCTGTCGTACAACACGGTCAGGGCCGTTGGTGCGGGGCGCTTGGGCGCGATCAATGTCTTCCCGGGCACTGCGGTACAGATTAACCAAACTGTCTTGGTCACCATCACTCAGCTTGATCCCATCAATATCAGTTTTAGTTTGCCGCAGCGTAATTTGGAGGCCGTGTTGGCGAGTCTGAAATCTGGCGGCGCAACGGTTAGCGTAAAGCTGGCAGATGCAAAGACAAAATTGACCGGTCAATTGCAGTTTGTCGACAGCGCGGTAGACGCAGCCACGGGCACAGTCAAGGTGCGAGCGCGGTTTGCCAACCAGGATGCCAAACTGTGGCCGGGTGCCTTTGTCAAAGTCGCACTGGTCTCCGACACGCTGAAGGACGCGGTGGTCATACCGACAACTGCCATCATTCAAAGTGCGCGCGGCTCCATTGTCTACATCGCGGATGGCGGCAAGGCGGTGTTGCGCCCCGTCAAAGTGCTGGCTTCGGAAGGCGAAGATACGGCCGTCGAAGGCGTTGCGGCAGGGGCAAAGGTTGTTGTTGAAGGCCGTCAGAACCTGCGACCTGATTCGCCGTTGGTCGAGCGCTCCCCTGCGTCTGCTGCTCCCGCCAAATCGGCAGCTTCCGCTGCTTCCGCTGCGCCATGAATCTCTCGGAGCTGTTTATCCGCCGTCCGGTGATGACGGTATTGTTGAATTTGGCTATTGTTCTTGCGGGCGTCATTGCGTACCGGAGCATCCCGGTAGCAGCCTTGCCGAGCTACGACACGCCCGTGATCAACGTGACAGCGAGTTTTCCAGGTGCCAATCCAGAGACGATGGCAACGTCGGTTGCCTTGCCGATGGAAAAGCAATTCCAGACCATCCCAGGTTTGTCCGTCATCAGTTCAACCAGTACGCTCGGTAATACCACGCTGACGCTGGAGTTTGAAGAAGGTCGAAGTATTGATGGCGCGGCGTTGGACGTCCAGGCCGCATTGCTGCGTGTGCAACGTTCTTTGCCGCAGGACATGACGCAGTTGCCGGCCTATCGCAAGGTCAATCCTGCGGATGCGCCGATTTTGCTGGTGGCATTGACTTCGCCATCCATGCCGCTCTCGGACTTGCAGGATTACGCGGAGCATTTACTGTCGCCCACGCTTTCAACGATCAACGGGGTCGCACAGGTCAATATTTTCGGGTCCAAGCGATTTGCCATACGCGTGCGCGTGGTTCCAGAGGCTTTGGCGGCACGCAACATCACTATTGAAGAGTTGTCCGCGGCTTTACGCAGTGCAAACGTCAACACACCCATCGGTACATTGGAAGGAACCAAGCAGCTCATGACATTGCAAGCCAACAAGCAGCTGCGCAATGCCCAGGAGTTTGCTGACCTGATCGTGGCCAGTCGAAACGGAATTACGGTGCGGCTTAAGGATGTGGCTAACGTTGAAGATAGTGTGGAGTCCGTCCGATCCCAAGCCAATCTCAATGGCGAACCATCGATTACCTTGGCCATCCTGCGCCAGCCCGGTGCCAATACAGTGCATGTGGTGGACGCTGTAAAGGCGGCACTACCAAAGCTTGAAGAGCAAATGCCGCAGTCGGTCAACATGACACCCGTCAACGACCGGTCGGTGTCGGTTCGCGAGGCCTTGCACGATGTGTCGCTGACGCTGATGGGGACAATTGCTCTCGTGGTGTTGGTCATCTTTCTGTTCCTGCGGCGCTTTGTGGCGACCGCCATCCCCACGCTGTCTTTACCCGTCTCGCTGATTGGGGCTGTTGCATTGCTATGGGGGCTGCACTATAGCTTGGACAATGTGTCCTTACTCGGGCTGACCCTTGCGGTGGGCTTGGTGGTGGACGATGCGATCGTGATGTTGGAAAACATCATGCGGCACGTGGAAAACGGAGAAGAACCATTCTCTGCCGCTTTGCGTGGTTCGCGCGAAGTGGGGTTCACCATTATTTCCATATCGACGTCGTTGATTGCAGTGTTCATCCCGATATTTTTCATGCCAGGCGTTATAGGTTTGCTGTTTCACGAATTCGCAGTGGTTGTGGGTCTGGCTATTTTGGTGTCCGCCTTTGTATCGTTGACACTGGTGCCCATGCTTGCCAGCCGCTTTTTGAAACCTGAACCACACGATCAAACACATGGTGCGCTCATACGTTGGTTTGAGACCGGTTTCAACAAGACGCTCAGTGCCTATAGCCGTTCGTTGGACATGGCTTTGCGGCATCGAAAAATCGTCCTTGGCGTGGCTTTGGCGACTTTCCTGCTGACTGGCGTGTTGTTCAATGTGATTTCCAAAGGGTTCTTTCCTGAAGAGGATATTGGTCAGATTACTGTTACAACAGAGGCGTCTGAGGACACCTCTTTTGCAGAAATGGTGCGCTTGCAAGAGCGCGCGGCAGCGGTCATCCGAGCCGATGCCAATATCTTCGCAGTCAGTTCATTCAATGGCGGTAGTGGCACGCAAAACTCGGGGCGTATGTTTGTCACGCTCAAACCGCGCGGCCAGCGTTTGCCGATCAAGCAAGTCATCGAGGGGCTGCGGCGCAAGCTGCGCGATGTCACAGGAATCAGCGTCTTCATGCGACCGGTTCAAAATTTGCAAATCGGTGCCCGATTTAGCAAGGCGCAATACCAGTACATTTTGCAAAGCGTTAAGGCAGACGAACTGGGTGAGTGGGCGGTGAAATTGCAGGCGAAGTTGCGTGCCGATCCATTATTTCGCGATGTCACCAGCGATGCGCAAATGCGCGGATTGCAGGCGCAGCTCACTATTGATCGCGAACGGGCTAACGCATTGGGTATCTCGATCGACACCATCCGTACTGCACTCTTCGGTGCCTTTGGAGAACGTCAGGTATCCACAATTTATTTGCCCACGGATAGTTACCAGGTCATTTTGGAACTTGCGCCTGCGGCCAAAGCAGATGAAAGTGCAGTAGCCAGTATTTTCGTGCGTGCGTCTACTGGTGCTTTGGTACCGTTGTCGGCTTTCACCACTGTAAGCCGAGCGGCGGGGCCGACTTCGATCAACCATGTTGGGCAGTTGCAGGCGGTCACTATTTCGTTCAACTTGGCACCGGGCGTGGCCTTGGGAGATGCAACCGCGCAGATTGACAAGGCAAGGGATCAAATTGACTTGCCCAGTTCTATCTTTACCAGCTACGGCGGTGAAGCGGCGGTCTTCAAAAGCTCCCAAGGGAGTCAGGCCATTCTGATTATTTCGGCGTTGCTGGTCATCTATGTGCTGTTGGGTGTTTTGTACGAGAGCTATATCCACCCACTGACCATACTTGCCGGACTGCCTTCTGCCGCGGTAGGCGCGCTGGCAACATTGATGCTGTTTGGTCAGGATTTGACTGTGATTGCAATGATCGGCATTTTGTTGCTGATCGGTATCGTTAAAAAGAACGCCATCATGATGATTGACTTCGCGCTGGATGCCCAGCGCCACCATGGTATGACACCAGAGCAAGCGATCCGCGAAGCATGCATTCTGCGTTTTCGGCCCATCATGATGACAACCTTTGCGGCGCTAATGGGCGCACTTCCGATTGCCTTTGGCTTAGGGGCAGGTGCCGAATTGCGGCAGCCCCTGGGGTTGGCAGTGGTTGGTGGACTCGTGTTTTCGCAAGCTGTCACGCTGTACATCACGCCAGTGATTTATTTGGCGTTGGACCGGTTTAGTGGGACGGGGCCCATCACAACGCCAGAAGTGCGCGCGGCATAGTTGTCTGGTGCGTTTAGCCCCCGATATAACTCATTTCAACGCGGCGTCCAGTGTCTATACCTTTGGTTTGCATTGCACCGCGAAGTTCAGAGTAGCGATCGGCACGTCCGCTCCAGATATGCTCAATCGTTGAGGAAATTTCTTGATCAGTTGCCTTGTTTCGAATCAACTCGCGCAAGTCATAGCCTTGGCGCGCAAATAGACAGAGGTATACCTTTCCTTCGGTGGACAAGCGAATGCGGTTGCAGTCGCCGCAAAAGGCTTGGGTCACACTACTGATCACTCCAATTTCGCCGGCCTTTGAATCGTGACTGCCATCCGCTTTGGCATAGCCCCAGCGTTGCGCGGTCTCGCCGGGGAGTGTCGGGTCAAGAGCCACCAAAGGCATTTCGTTCCTTAGACGACTAATCACCTCGGCAGAAGGGACAACATCGTCCAAACGCCAGCCATTCGTTGAACCGACATCCATATATTCAATGAAGCGAAGCACAATGCCGCTGCCCTTGAAATTGCGGGCCATGGGCAATATTTCCTGGTCATTGGTGCCACGTTTTACGACCATATTGACCTTTATAGGGCCAAGGCCTGCGGCCTGTGCAGCTTGGATACCTTCCAATACATCTGCTACCGGAAAGTCCACATCATTCATTTTGCGAAAAACGGCATCATCCAGACCGTCCAGACTGACGGTCACGCGATTCAAGCCTGCTGCCTTCAACGCCTGCGCCTTGCGCGCAAGCAACGAACCGTTGGTGGTGAGCGTGAGATCCAAGGGCGTGCCTTCAGGCGTGCGTAGCGCAGAAAGCTGTTCAATTAGGACTTCGATGTTTTTGCGAAGCAGGGGTTCTCCACCGGTGAGTCGAATTTTTTGAACCCCCAGGTTCACAAACTGCTGAGCGATCCGCACGATCTCTTCGAACGACAGCAATGCGCTGTGCGGAAGGTATGCATAGTCTTTGTCAAATACTTCCTTGGGCATGCAGTAGCTGCAACGAAAGTTGCAACGGTCTGTCACGCTGATACGCAGGTCACGCAGGTTGCGCCCCATGGAATCTGCCAGCAAGCCATTGGCTTTGTCGCGTGGAGCTGCTGCTGGAAAGTTCAAAGGCGCGGTCTGAGCAACAGCGCGCATATCGTGAAGTGGGATTACTGCGGGACTAAAGCGTTCTGACATAGTTGCATATTGTCACTCGATACACAGTTCTCGCGCTCGCCCATAAAAAAGCCCGCTTGCGCGGGCTTGAATTCGGTGGGGGGTGTTTAACCGCCGTGGAATTTCATCATCAATGGCACGATCAACAGCGCCACGATATTGATAATTTTGATCAAAGGATTGACGGCGGGGCCTGCCGTGTCCTTGTATGGATCACCGACGGTGTCTCCCGTCACGGCTGCCTTATGGGTTTCTGAACCTTTGCCGCCGTGGTGGCCGTCTTCAATATATTTTTTCGCGTTGTCCCACGCACCGCCACCGGTACACATGGATATGGCGACAAATAGGCCGGTCACAATTGTTCCCATGAGCAGGCCGCCCAACGCTGCTGGTCCCAACGCCAAGCCCACAATGATGGGTACTACGACTGGCAGCAGCGATGGGATCATCATTTCCTTGATGGCCGCAGTTGTCAGCATATCCACAGCGGTGTCGTACTCAGGCTTGCCTGTGCCATCCATAATGCCCTTGATTTCCTTGAACTGACGGCGCACTTCGACAACCACAGAACCAGCGGCCCGGCCCACAGCCTCCATGGCCATTGCACCAAATAGGTAAGGAATCAGGCCGCCAATGAATAAACCGATGATGACCATTGGATCGCTCAAATCAAAACTAATGTGCTTGCCAAATGCGTCCAGTTTATGGGTGTAATCCGCAAACAAGACTAACGCGGCCAGACCAGCCGAACCAATGGCATAGCCCTTGGTGACGGCCTTGGTGGTATTGCCTACCGCGTCCAGTGGGTCGGTAATGTCACGTACGCTGGCTGGTAGTTCAGACATTTCAGCAATGCCACCTGCGTTATCGGTGATGGGGCCGTATGCATCCAATGCCACCACAATTCCAGCCATGCTCAGCATAGACGTGGCTGCAATGGCAATGCCATACAAACCACCCAGACTAAAGGCGCTGTAAATCGCCATGCAGACAAAAATCACTGGCCAAGCGGTGGAACGCATAGAAACGCCCAAGCCGGCGATGATGTTGGTGCCGTGGCCGGTCGTGGATGCTTGTGCAATGTGCTGAACCGGCGCGTATTGCGTGCCGGTGTAGTACTCGGTGATCCAGGCCAGGGCGCCGGTCAACACCAAGCCTACGGTGCACGCGCCAAAGAGGCTGCTGGCGGAAATCACGTGGCCGTCGGTCAGCGTGATAGCGGCTGGGAACAGCGCTTGGGTCACGAAGTAAAACGCGATCAATGACAGCACGCCTGCAATCCCCAAGCCTTTGTATAGCGCAGGCATGACGTTCTTCATGCCAGGCGACGCCTTTACGAAGAAGCAGCCAATGATGGATGCGACAATCGATACAGCACCCAATACCAGTGGATATAAAACAGCTGTAGCCCCCGCGCTGCTTGCGAGAAGTGCTCCTAAAACCATAGTGGCAATCAGGGTCACGGCATACGTTTCAAAGAGGTCAGCGGCCATGCCAGCGCAGTCACCCACGTTGTCGCCAACGTTATCTGCGATCACGGCAGGGTTGCGTGGATCGTCCTCTGGGATGCCAGCTTCCACCTTGCCGACCAGGTCAGCGCCCACGTCAGCGCCTTTGGTAAAAATGCCACCGCCCAGGCGGGCGAAGATGGATATCAATGATGAGCCAAAAGCAAAACCAATCAGCGGATTCAACAAGGCTACATAGGCCTTGCTATCAGCCGGCACTCCGCCCATCGTCAGGAACCAGTAGAAACCGGTGACGCCCAGCAGGCCAAGGCCGACCACCAGCATGCCAGTGATAGCACCGCCGCGGAAGGCTACGTCCAGTGCTGGGCCAATACCTTTGGTTGCGGCTTGTGCTGTGCGCACATTAGCACGGACGGAAACGTTCATGCCAATAAATCCGCAGGCACCTGAAAGGACGGCGCCGACAACAAAACCGACTGCACTGAGGGGGTCCAAAAACACACCAATCAGAATGGTCAACACGACCCCCACGATTGCGATGGTTTTGTATTGACGCGCCAAGTAGGCCGCTGCGCCGGTCTGAATCGCCGCCGCAATCTCTTGCATACGGGCATTGCCCGCGTCTTGGGAAAGAATCCAGCTGCGTGCCCAAAAACCGTATGCAACGGCAATGAACCCGCAGACAAGCGCCAGAATAAGCGCTGAGTTGCCTGTCATAGAAATCTCCTCTATTGTTGTTTCGCGAAAGAGGAGGCAACGCTAGTGATGCCTCCACTGCGTTGCTTCCTCTTAGCTCCAGCCCAACAGAGCGGTACGGAGATGATTGGCCAACGCGCGGACTGTAACTGGAAAAATGGGGTAATTTGACCGGTGCAAGAGTTGAGTCAGTAAAATGAGGGTAAATACTGATCTACGGCAACTTTTTTTATAAGCATAGAGAGCTCCAATGTCCCTTGACAACGTTACCCCAGGCAAAAACGCACCCGACGCATTCAATGTCATTATTGAAATCCCCATGAATGCGGACCCCATCAAGTACGAAGTTGATAAAGGTACAGGCGCAATATTCGTGGACCGCTTTATGAGTACGGCCATGCACTATCCCACCAACTATGGCTATGTCCCCAAGACCATCTCAGGTGATGGCGACCCAGTCGATGTTTTGGTGATCACACCGGTTCCGCTGATTCCTGGCGTGGTGGTTACCTGCCGGGCAATTGGCATTTTGAAAATGACAGACGAAGCGGGTGAAGACGGCAAAGTCTTGGCAGTGCCAGTCGACAAGATTTTGTCGCTCTACAGCCAGTGGAAGAAACCTGAAGATCTGAACCCATTCCGTCTGAAGACCATTGCGCACTTTTTTGAGCACTACAAAGATCTGGAAGAGGGCAAGTGGGTCAAGATTTTGGGTTGGGAAGGTCCTGAGTCTGCGCGCCAAGAGATTTTGGACGGAATGGCCAATTACAACAACCAAGTGGCATAAATCGAACGATTTCAAGGCATGTGGATCAGACGCAATATCTCGACCATGCCTTGATATGTCCCGTGTATGATTGTTTGAACGCTGATGTTTAACGTGTCAGCCGGTCCTAAAGGTCAAGGAGTCAGACATGCAGTCCACATCGAGCTCTCCCTCGTTTCAAGCAAAGGTCAACCCAGCCGCCGCAGCTACAGCAGCTGACTCAGGCCAATACTTGACGTTGCGATTGGGTGAGGAAGACTACGCAATAGACATCATGCGCGTCCAGGAAATACGGTCTTACGAAGAGCCGACCCGCATGGCCAACTCGCCGGTCTTTATCAAAGGTGTCATCAATTTGCGCGGCGTGATCGTACCGATCGTCGATTTACGCATGAAGCTCAATCTTTCCAAGGTTGAGTACAACGTTTCCACCGTGGTGATTATCCTGAACATCCGTGGTTCAGTCATTGGCGCAGTTGTCGACGCTGTATCCGACGTGGTGACCTTGGATGCACAAACTATTAAAGCTGCGCCGCAGTTCGAGTCGGCAATCGATTCACGCTTTATTTTGGGCTTGGCCCACGTCGGCGAGCGCATGCTCATCGTCATGCATATGGAAGCCTTGCTCAACAACGCTGAGTTGGGAATGGTCTCATCCTGACGACTGTGGTTAGGAATTAGCAGTGAGTTTTGAGCGGGTATTGCTGATCGCCATATCCAACAATTCGACCAAAGGGGCATAAGATTTTTCGGTCCACTCACTGTAGTTTCCGGCCTTGATCAGCACCCGGCGTGCAGACTCCAGTGAATCGACCCGCATGTGCTCGATTGCAGCTTCGCGCTCTGCCCGTTTGATTACGCCACTGAGCGTCAGCGTTGGGCGCAATGGATGGACGATGTCCACAAAAGGAAACGCGACCGCCCAAACGGCGTCAAGATTTCTGGTTCGCGACAGTTCTTCAACGAAAGGCCCAACGATTCCAGCGACTTGTATTCTTTGGTACGTGTCGCGACGTTCGGCAATGTCAAAATGATTCGTCAGGGAGCGAGTTGATGTGTTCATGCGGCTTACAACGGATGCCATGTTGATTCCAGAGGCAAACTGAGCCAGATTCCAATCGAATATTGAGCCACTCGA
>CAYXWW010000133.1:0-9551 GCA_964468905.1 uncultured Rhodoferax sp.
CCTGGGCCTGATCAACACCGGGGGCACCATCACCTCTGGCGGCACACTCAAAGCCAAAATTACCGGCGACATCATCAACAACCGCGGCACCATCAGCGCTGCCAACACGGCCAACCTTGCTGCCACAGGCGACATCACCGCCGTCGGTGGCCGCTTCACCAGCACCGCAGGCGACTTTGTGATCATGGCCGATGGCCACCTGACCATGACCAACAGCAAGCTCAGTGCTGTGAACGGCCAGGCGGCGATTGACGTCAAAGGCAACATCACGTTTGACGGCATAACCCAAGGAACATCCAGCACCACCACCACCCAAACCACGGATGGCACCGCGACCACCCAAGACTCACGTGCCTGGGACAGGGAAACCAGCACTATGGCGGACAACCAGCCTCCAACCACCACCACAACGACGACGATCAGCACGACCACGACCACGATGGGCAGCACGGTGGAAGGCAGCTCGGTCTTCGTCAAAGCGGGCGGCAACATCGATGGCACGGCAGTCACCATCACGGCCAATGCATCGGCCAACGCCAAGAAGGACCCCAATGCCGTACCCGGCGCACCCGACTACAACGGCACCGTGGCACTGATAGCCGGTGGCAGCATCGACTTGCGCAGTGCCGTGGACACAAGTTCCACCAGCACCAACACAACCCGCAGCAACGGAGACACCAGCAGCAATGGCAACACCAACAGCCACAGCAGCACGACCCAAACCCTGGTTGCAGGCAGCGTTAGCGCCAGCAAAGTCATCGACGTCCAGGCCGGCAAACAAGTCACTCTGACCGGGGTCAACCTCAGTGGCGACAAGGGTGTATTTGTCACTGGCAAGGAAGGCGTGACACAGGGTGCGGTCGCGTTAACAAACCAAAGCAGCGGCAGCAGCCAGACCGTAACAGTCAACACAGCCAACCTCCGTGATGGGCAATCCGAGGATAGTGCAATAACAACGGTCAAAAAAACCAGCAGCACCAGCAGTACGACCTGGGTAGGCAGCAAGTTGACGTCCACAGGCGGTGCCGTAGGTGTTCGCGGGGAAGGCGGTACGTTGACCATCGCAGGCAGCGACATCAAGGCGGCCGGTGCCGTCAACCTGCAGGGCCAGGACGTCAAGATCATCGCCCTGCAAAACCAAACTGCCACTAGCTCCACCAGCGCCCTGACGGGAGTTAGTATGTACACCGACGAGCCATTGGACGCACAGACCGGTTCTGCCAGCCTGCTGTCGACCGGCGGCAATATCCAGGGCACGGGTGGTGTCAGCGTGGTGGCTGCGACAGCCGCACCCGCAACATCTACCTCGGCAGACAAGCCAGCCGCCCCCATGGGCGGCACGCTGACCCTGCAGGGTGCCAACATCCAAAGCGGCGGCGCTATCACTTTGGCGGGTGCCAACGTGGTAGTGGCGGCCAATGTGGACTCTATCAGCGCGAGTAGTTCCAACGGCGCAGGTGACTGGCGGCGCACTGAGCAACAGGGAACGTCTGGCGGTGGGCTGCAAGCTGCCGGCAACATCAATGTCATTGCCACCGCCAACAAGACAGCCACATCGGCAACAACGGATGCGGCAGGCCAGGGCAACATCAACTTGACGGGTGCAACGCTCCAAGCCGGTACTGCTACCTTGGGTATCAATCCTGGAGACGTGCCCCTGGTTAAGGCCACCAATGGCACCGACACCCTGAAGAATGGGGCGGTCAACCTGATCGCCACAGGCAACATCGACATCGGTGCGGCGCAGACCAAGAACAGTACAGACATTGGCTCCACCAGCAGCAGCAGCGGCTTCTTCTCCAGCAAAACCACGGTAGAGCGCAACACCAGCACCGACACCCTGCAAATCGGCAGCACCGTCACCGGCAACAGCATCGCCGTACAAGCCGGTGGCAACATCACCGGTACCGGTGCCCAACTGGGTACCGTAGCCAGCGGTGACACCAAAGCGGGTGACGTGGTGCTGAATGCCATCAACGGTAACGTCAACCTCAAGGCAGGCACCGACCTACACACCACCACCCGCTTCAAGAAGGAGACCCAAAGCGGCTTCTTCAGCACCGGTGGCATGGACTTCACCCTGGGCAGCCAATCCAAGACCGAAGACGGTGCCACCAGCAACACGGTAGCCACCACCTCCAGCTACGGCGGCAACAAGGTCACCATTGCCAGTGGCAAGAACGTCACCATCACCGGAACCGACGTGATTTCTGACAAGGGCACCCATATCCAGGCCGTGGGCGATGTAACCCTGGACGCCGCCTTCAACCAAAGCACCACCAGCCAGAGCACCACCACCACAGCCAGCGGTGTCTTCTTTGACAGAATCGGCACCTCTATCGGCAACAAAGACAACTCCCAAAGCAGCACCACAACAACGGTAACGGCGGCTGGTACCACCGTAGGCGCGGTCGACGGCAACGTCACCATCAGCGCTGGCAAGACCTTTACCCAGTCCGGCAGCCACCTGGCAGCGCCTGGGGGCGACGTCATTGTTCAGGCCAAAAACATCGTGGTGCAGTCTGCCCAGGAGCACTTTAACAACGTCACCAAGCAAAGCATGAGCCAGAGCGGCATCTACTGCGCCAGGAGCACCCCGGCGATGTAATCAACCCAAGGCGTGCAACAAACGGGCAATATGGCCCAAGCCACCACCCAGGTCAACGGCGGGCGCTTACAGGCGCTGGGCGCAGCCACCACCGCACTGAGCGCGTACAACACCGCCCAGCAAGTGGGCAATCTCATGTCCAACCCCAGCTCGGCAGCCAGCATCAGCATTGATGTGAGTCTGGGCAACAGCAACTCCCAATCCACGCAGAGCAGCAGCGTGACCACCAACGCCGCCAGTACCGTAACGGCAGGTGGTGATGTCAAATTTACCGCCACCGGCGCGGGTGCTGACAGCAATATCAACATTGTGGGCAGCAACATCAAGGCTGGCAAAGACATCCACCTGACGGCAGACAACCAGGTCAACATCGTGGCCGCCACCAACACAGGCACCAACAGCAACAGCACCAGCGGCTCCAGCGCCAGCATCGGTGTGGGCTTTAGCATGGGTGCCACGACCGGCTTTACCCTGAACGCCAGTGCCAGCCAGAACCAAGGCAAGGGCAAGGGCAAGGACACCAGCTTCAGCAACAGCACGGTGACAGCCGCCAACACGGTGACCATCAAGAGCGGGGGCGATACCAATCTGATCGGTGGCATCGTAAACGGCAACAAGGTCGTAACCGACATTGGCGGTGACCTCACCATTGCCAGCCCGCAAGCCACCAGCACCTACACCGAGAGCAGCACCAGCAGCGGCTTTGGTGCCAAGCTGTGCATACCACCGTTTTGCGTTGGCACCAGCAGCTTCAGCGCAAGCTACGGCGAGAACAACATCGACAGCAACTTCAAGAGCACGGGCGACGCGTCCGGCATACACGCTGGAGACGGTGGCTTCCAGGTCAAGGTGGGTGGTAAAACCACCCTCACCGGTGGCCAGATCACCAGCACCCAGGTGGCGGTGGACAAGAACCTGAACACCTACTCGGCAGCCGGTGGCACCACCACCACGGACCTGCAGAACAGCGCCAACTACAACGCAGAGGGCATCAGCCTGAGCGCGACGGTCAGCACCAAGGTCGGCGACCAGGGCAACGCGGCCACCCAGCAGAACCTGAAGGACATGGGCTTCTCCCCCGACACCATCAATAACGCGGTAAAAGCCAACAACAAAACCCCTGCCAACAAGCCCGTCAGCAGTATCGGCATAGGCCAAGCCAGCGGCGAAGCGTCCAGCACCACGGTATCAGGCATAACCGGCTTTGCGGGCAACCAAGATGTGCGCACAGGGGACGCCAGCACAGGGTTGACAACGATCTTTGACAAGGACACGGTCAAGAACGATGTGAATGCGCAGGTGACCCTGACGGCTACGTTTGGGCAGATGGCGCCTAAGGCGGTGGGGGACTATGCGGAGAAGATGTGGAAAGAAGCTGACAAGAACAATGACGAAGCTGGCAAAGAACTGTGGAAGGAAGGTGGTTCAGCTCGCATTGCCTTGCACGTGGCTGTGGGTGGTTTGGGGGGCGGAAACTCTGGTGCCGTGGGTGCAGGAGTAAGCCAGACGGCTGTGCCGTTGATTGCGGAGCAAATCAATGCAACGGACTTGCCCGAGCCGCTGAAGCAGACCTTGACGGCAATCGCAGGGGCCACTGTGGGATTGGTAGTGGCTGGACCTGCGGGTGGGGCTGCTGGGTTCAATGCGACCGTGAACAATTACCTGAGTCATCCTGAGCGTGAAAAGTTAAACAAAGCCACCAAAGATTGCATGACCACAGGCAATGCGCAGTCGTGCAAAACGGTTACTACGTTGAAGTTGAAAGATGAGCTGTCGGACAAGCTACTAGCGAACGCCGTTGTCACATGCACTGGTAGCGAGTGCAATGACGTAACCAACTTCATTTACAAAGAAATGGCCGCGCTGGGATGTACTCCGCCGGCGGCGTGTCCAGACGCAACAAATCTTCAGAAGTACTGGGGCGTTGCAAAGGAAAAGGCACAAGGTTTGCAGCCTGTTTACCCTGAGGCCTGGATCATGGATGGGTTTGCACTCTATGGCTTGGGCAAGTTTGGTGTGCGTATGCTCGCAGGAACTGGCGGCAAAGGCAGTTTGGATGCCTTGGGGCAATTGGGTAAGACAGACGCAACTCTTGCGGAGGCCAACTTTACGAACCTACCCACTGGGGTGAACGGGCTTGCGCCAGTTTCAGTAAATGGGGGGGTGATAGCACCAGGAAAACTTATTGGGGCAAATGGGGGAGGCTTGATACCTCCCGGAAAACTTATCGGGTCCGTTGATGGGTTGACGACCGCAGAGCAGAGTTTTATTGGAGAGATGGTGTCTGGTGGAAAGACCGTGCAGGTGATTCCATCGACCAATGCTGGGCGCACAGCGGATTTCTTCATTGATGGCACGAAGTACGAGCTCAAGACGATGACCAGTGTGGTGAATCAAACTTCGGATGGTTTGTCGAGTGCCATATCAACAACAGCGATGAACGCACGAGCGCAGTCCGGGAACATAATCATTGATGCAAGGGGGCAAGCAGGGATGACATCGGAGATTGCGCAGCGTGGAATTAATCGGGCATTCAGTGCTGACAGCAGAACTGGCGCAAAGATTGAGAGCATCACGATCATCACGCCTGAGGGCACCGTGTATGTGCCGAGGACCCCAGGAGCCAAGCCATGATCAACGGATACCCTACTGAAGAAGAGTTGCGCAACAGGATTGCCAGGCAACTTGAGTGGCGCAACTCAAGCGACACGGTAGCGCTGATTTGGCATGGTTACCTGACGGGTTTAGTGGAGTGGGGACTGATTGAAATTCCTGTCTTTGATCGACTGACTGCTTTGTTGCCCCAGGTTGGCAACAAGGAGTTATGCGAGTTGTCCACTGGTGTACCGCTGACCTCAGAACAGGAACGAGAGATTGACGAATTTTTGCAGCAGCGTCAGCCCACCCCAAGCCAGGCGCGTCCCGCGCAGAGCTAAGATTACAGGCCGAGCCGGGCATCGAGCCCGCCCCGACCTGGCAGGGTGTTGTCCTGTCCGCATGCCCGCCAAGCGCCCGGCTTCAGACTTCAACCCCTTTTTTCGCAAAGCGCGCGCCATTTGTTGGCGCAAACCTCGCCGAGTCCCAGTTTTGCCTCTACCGCCTTGCCTGCTTTTTGAGCAGTTCCCAGCATCAAGACGTGTCACCTCCCGCCGCCGCTGGGCCGTGACTTTTCAGCGCTGAAATAGCCGGACAGTGCGCTGCGCTACCGGCGCGTGCAAAAGCCGACAAGCAATCCATCCAATGCTTGTACCAATACAGTTGATTTCGGTGGCGTTTGCAAAACATCAACCTTGCTCCACCCATTCCACTTCTCCGCAGGCGTCAATCCATCCAGGTTCTGATGTGGACGCGCATGGTTGTAGAACAGCGTGAATTCTTCCAGCGCCGATTGCAGTGCCGCTTTTGTCGGAATGACCAGTTGCCGCAAAAGTGGTTTGAGTGTTCCAAACAAACGCTCAATGCGCCCGTTCTGCCAAGGCGCACAGACTTTGATGCGCTGGTGCCGAATGCCGACCAGTTTCAGAAAGGTGGTGAACACCCAACTGGTAAAGATAATTTCGTTGTCTGTTCTGATTCTGCTGGGTTTTCCGTGCCTACCGATGGCAAGACAGAGGTAACCCAAGAGCGTCCAACTACGCTTGTTCACCAGCGTGTGCAGGCAAGTGACCAGGCGAGAGCCGTGGTCGATGATGCCCAGCGCCATTTGCTGCTTGCCACTGGCATCGGTGTAGAAGGTCAAATCCATCGCCCATACGGCGTTGATAGGCACAGGGCGCGGCAGCTGGTTACGCATGTCTTTGCGCAGGCAACTTAGCGCGTACTGGTTGGCTTTCAAACACTGAGATACAAAGGTCTTACCCACGGTGCAGGCCGACTCAGCAGCATGCAGGTTGTTGAAGGTGTCGGCAATCTTGCGGCAACCCTTGGCCCACATGAGCGCCTTGAGACGCAGCACCTCCTGGACAACCCAGTCGGGTTTGCGGCGGGTAGCGTGTGTGGGTTGTAGTTCTGCCGTGTCCGTGGTGGCACGCCGCGCAAAGTGACGCGATTCACCTAAAGGGCGATGCAATCTATGACACCAGGCAACACCCAACCACCACAGCCAAAGCAAACCAATGAGCATACGTAAAAGGCCGCAATGGTAGCTGTCATGCAAATGCTATTGTTTACATAGCTGCTCACGCACATTCCACGAGGGCCACAGGCCTGTTTGAAGGGTCAAGACTTCTTGGGGTGAGTCTTGGCGCTGGTAGTCTTGCCGGGCTTGTCTTCCTCCGAGAGGAACCCGATCGAGCGTTTGGGCGGTGGTAAGGGTGGCGCGGGGGCTGTTGAGCACGATCCAAGCCATGATGGCCCCATGTTCTGTGAAGGCTAGTGGCGCGTACCGACGCCCACGACGCAGACAACATCCAGGGCCGGATCAATGCAGGCCACCGACAAGTTGCGGCCATTTCCCTGCGTTCGGTGATATGGTGCTAAGCAGCAGTATGCTATTGCCATGAAAGACGCAGCTTCACTCCCGCCAACGCACCCGCGACCCGCGCAAACACTGGGCACTGCAGAGGATCTGCGCCAGGGCCTGCGCAAGAGCCGCAACCAGCTCAAAGGCCGCCAGGCCGCGCCCGACGCTTTGGCGCACGTGCGGGCACTGATAGGCCCCAAACCGGAAAATGGACATCCCCGCGACAGCTTGATCGAGCACCTGCACACCCTCAACGACCACTACCGGGGCTTGTTTGAGCGCCACCTGGTCGCACTGGCCCACGAGATGAATATCCCAATGGCCGAGGTGTTTGAGGTGGCTTCGTTCTACCACCACTTTGATATCCTGCGTGACGATGCAGCCGCACCCGCACTCACGGTGCGCGTGTGCAACAGCCTGGCGTGCGAGATGGCTGGGTCAGCCGCCATACTGGAGCGCTTGCCTGCGCTACTGGGGCGCGACGATATTCGCGTGGTGCCAGCGCCCTGCCTGGGCCGGTGCGAACAAGCACCAGTCGCCTCGGTCCACCAAAGCCCAGTGCCTTACGCCACGGCTGAGGCGTTGGCAGCGGCTGCCGCCAGTCATGTTGAACAAAATGTGCCTCTAGCCCTCGTCAATAAATCGTCAACAGCTACTACTTTTATAGCAGTCGACAACGTGGTGGACTATGCAGCCTACCGGGCCGCCGGCGGCTACAGTTTGGCCGCCGCCGTGGTGCAAGGCGAGCACGACCCGCTGCAGGTGATAGCCGCCATGGAAGACTCTGGCTTGCGCGGCTTGGGTGGCGCGGGCTTTCCCGCAGGCCGCAAATGGCGCATCGTGCGGGACCAACCCGCGCCCCGTCTGATGGCAGTGAACATTGACGAGGGCGAGCCCGGCACCTTCAAAGACCGCACCTACCTGGAGCGCGACCCCCACCGCTTTCTGGAAGGCCTGCTGATCGCAGCCCAGGTGGTGGGCACCGAGGCCTGCTACATCTACCTGCGCGACGAATACCACCAGTGCCGTGCCCTGCTGCAGCGCGAACTGACCAAACTACAGGCTGACCCACCCTGCCCCCTGCCCCGCATTGTGCTGCGCCGGGGTGCGGGAGCCTATATCTGTGGCGAAGAGTCAGCCATGATTGAGAGCATAGAGGGCAAGCGCGGTGAGCCTCGCATGCGCCCGCCCTACGTCGCCGCTATCGGCCTGTTTGGCCGCCCCACGCTGGAGCACAATTTTGAGACGCTGTACTGGGTACGCGACATAGTGGAGAAAGGCCCCGCCTGGTTCACCGGGTTTGGCCGCCATGGCCGCAAGGGCTTGCGCAGTTTTAGTGTCAGCGGTCGGGTGCTGCAGCCGGGCGTCAAGCTGGCACCGGCTGGCATTACTGTACAAGAGTTGATTGACGAATACTGTGGCGGCATGTTGCCCGGCCACATGCTCTATGCCTATTTGCCCGGCGGCGCGTCGGGTGGCATTTTGCCCGCCAGCATGAACCAGATTCCGCTGGACTTTGACACCTTGCAGCCCTACGGTTGTTTGATCGGCTCGGCTGCGGTCGTGGTGCTCAGCCAGCACGACCGGGCGCGTGACGCCGCGCTCAACGCCATGCGCTTTTTTGCAGACGAGAGCTGCGGCCAGTGCACGCCGTGCCGTGTGGGTACGGTCAAGGCCGTGGCACTGATGGAATGTGATGTCTGGGACAACGCGACGCTGGAAGACCTGAGCCAAGTCATGGTGGATGCGTCCATTTGCGGGCTGGGCCAGGCTGCGCCCAACGTGGTGCGGTCGGTGCAAACCTATTTTGCGCATGAGATTGGGGGTGCAGCATGAGCGCCAGCATTGATTTCACGCTGGATGGCAAGCCCGCGTCGGCACACGAAGGTGAAACCATCCTCAAGGCGGCACAGCGGCATGGCGTGGATATTCCCCACCTGTGCTTTAGCGATGGTCTGCGGCCCGATGGCAATTGCCGGGCCTGCGTGGTGGAGATTGATGGCGAGCGCAGTCTTGCGCCGAGCTGCTGCCGCAGTGTTACCGAGGGTATGCAGGTGCGGGCCACGAGCCCACGGGCGATCAAGAGCCAGCAGATGGTGGTGGAGATGCTGCTGTCGGATATGCCAGATGCGGGGTACAAGTGGAATGACTCTCAGCTTGCCTCTGGTCCTGCGGGTGGTGCACCAGTTGGGCAGCTTGGTGAATTGAGCGACTGGGCGGCGCGTCTGGGCGTGGTGGTGCGGCCTGCGCTGCGAGCGTTGCGGCGTGCGCAACCAGCTGCCGACCTATCGCACCCAGCCATGGCGGTGAACCTAGGCGCCTGCATCCAATGCAACCGGTGCGTGCGGGCCTGCCGCGAGGAACAGGTCAATGGCGTGATCGGTTATGCCCACCGTGGCGCGCACAGCAGCATTGTGTTTGACCTGGGCGATGCCATGGGTAGCAGCACCTGCGTGGCGTGTGGCGAGTGTGTGCAGGCTT
>CAYXWW010000133.1:9561-10430 GCA_964468905.1 uncultured Rhodoferax sp.
GTCCGTTCTGCGGTGTGGGCTGCCTGATCACCTACAACGTGAAGGACAACACCATCGTCAGCGTGGATGGGCGCGATGGCCCAGCCAACCACAGCCGTTTGTGTGTCAAGGGCCGCTTTGGTTTTGACTATGCGCACAGCCCGCAGCGCTTGACCGTGCCACTGGTTCGCAAGGCCGGTGTACCCAAAGACCCTGCTGCCTTGCATAACCTGAACCGCAACACATCTGATTGGTCACACGTATTCCGGGAGGCGACATGGGATGAAGCACTGGCACTGGCCAGTGGCCCGCTCAAAGCGCTGCGCGATGCGCACGGCCCCAAATCACTCGCAGGCTTTGGGTCTGCCAAGGGCAGCAATGAAGAGGCGTACCTGTTCCAAAAGCTGGTGCGCACCGGTTTTGGTTCCAACAATGTGGACCATTGCACCCGCCTGTGCCACGCGAGCAGCGTAGCTGCCTTGCTGGAAGGTGTGGGCTCCGGCGCGGTGACCAACCAGGTCAATGATGTGGAGCACTCAGACCTGATCTTTGTGATTGGCTCCAACCCCAGCAGCAACCACCCCGTGGCCGCTACCTGGATGAAAAATGCCGCCCAGCGTGGCGCAAAAATTGTGCTGGCCGACCCGCGCATCACCGACCTGGGCAAGCACGCCTGGCGCACGCTGCAGTTCCACGCCGATACCGACGTGGCCATGCTCAACGCGCTGATCCACACCATCATAGAAGAAGGCCTTGCAGACCTCGAATTCATTGCACAGCGCGCTACTAATTTTGAAGCACTGCGGGACACCGTCAAAGCCTATAGCCCCGAGGCCATGGCCCCCATCTGTGGCATACCCGCCCACACGCTGCGCGAAGTGGCGCGGGCC
>CAYXWW010000134.1:0-10281 GCA_964468905.1 uncultured Rhodoferax sp.
AACAAGCTGATCTTTGGCACCACCTTTGGCTACATGGAGCCCATGCTCAAAGTGGCTGATGACACCAAAGGCGTGAACTTCCAGCACGCTACCGGCTAAAAGACCGCCGAGAACATGAGCACCTACGACAGCCGGACCTACGAAGGCGCGTACATGGCCGGCATCATTGCCGGCAAGATGACCAAGACCGGCACGCTGGGTGTGGTGGCGTCGGTGCCAATTCCTGAAGTCATCCGCAACATCAACAGCTTCACGCTGGGTGCACAAAGCAGCAACCCCAAAGTCAAGACCAAAGTGGTGTGGGTGAACGAGTGGTTTAACCCACCCAAAGAAACCGAAGCCGCCACCAGCCTGATCAATGGCGGTGCGGACGTGCTGTTCCAAAACACCGACTCCCCTGCCGTGCTGAAGACCGCACAAGACAAGGGCAAGCGCGCCTTTGGTTGGGATTCCGACATGACCGCGTACGGCCCCAAAGCCCACCTGGCGTCTGCCATCATCAACTGGTCTCCGTACTACATCAAGACCACCAAAGAGGCGCTGGAAGGCAAGAATGCTTCTACCCAAAGCTGGTGGGGTGTGAAAGAGGGCGCGATTGACATCGTGTCCATCGCCGAAGATGTGCCAGCCGAAACAAAGGCCAAGGTTGAAGAAGTCAAAGCTGGCCTGAAGGCCGGCACCTTCTCCATTTGGAAAGGCCCCATTGTGGACAACACCGGCAAAGAGCAAATTGCCAAAGACGCGGTGGCGGACGACAAGTTCCTGGGCGGTCTTGGCTTCTACGTGAAGGGCGTGGAAGGGAAGATTCCTGGCGGCAAATAAGGCGTTCAACCCGCTCGCGGTAACTCGCTAAACTGGGCCGCTTACGAGCGGCCTTTTTTATTGACTTGCAGGAAGTAAAAACCATGAAAATCTCCATGATGGGTACCGTTGCAGCTGCAGTGCATTTGCTGTTTGCTACCGGCGCAGGAGCCGCCAGCGCCCCCAAGCCTGCCACGCAAAACCGTGCCGATATTGCGGCCCAGTACAAGTGGGACTTTGCGCCCATCTACCCTAGCTGGGATGCGTGGGACGCTGCCATGACCGACATTGAAGCCAAGATGGATGCCTTTGTGGCCCGCAAGGGTTCACTCAAGAGTGGCCCGGCGGCGGTGCTCAGTGCCTACCAGGCGTTTGATGAAATTGGCATGCTGGAATACAAGGTCTACCGCTACCCCCAGTTGCAGCGCGATGTGGATACGCGCAACCAGGATGTGGCGGGCCGCTTCCAGCGCGTGGGGGCTATATTTGCCAAGTTTGGCACCGCCACCGCGTGGTTCACGCCGGAGCTGCTGCAGATTCCCCAAGCCACCATGGAGCAGTGGATTCGCGACACACCGGCCCTGGCGCCGTACAAGTTCAGCATTCTGGACAACTACCGCCAGCAAGCGCATGTGCTGGACGAGCGGGGCGAGAAGTTGCTGTCTTACGCCGCCCGGCTCAACGACACGCCTAAGGCCACGTTCCAGGAGCTGTCAACATCTGACATCAAATTCCCCAAGGTCACGTTGTCGGATGGTAAAGAGATCACCCTGTCGCCCGGCACCTACCAGGGGGTGCTGCAAACCAACTACAACCAGGCCGACCGGGCGAAAGCTTTTGAGACATTCATTACCACCTACACCGCCACGTCTAACACCTATGCCGCCATTTACAACGGCGTGATGCAAAAGGGCTGGTTCACCGCACAGGCGCGCAACTTCCCCACCACACTGGACGCAGCTCTTGAAAGCCACGCGGTGCCTGTGAGCGTGGTCAACACCTTGGTAGACACGGTGCGCGCCGGCACCGCGCCGCTGCAGCGCTATGCCAAGCTGCGCAAGAAGCTGCTGGGGCTGGACACCTACCACCTGTACGATGGCTCCATTCCCATCTACAAGACCACAGCCACCTATCCGTATGAAGATGCCAAGGCCACCGTGCTGCAGTCGGTTGCCCCACTGGGCGCAGACTACACCGCCAAGTACAAAAAGTTTTTGTCGGGCAACCAGATTGATGTGTATGAGAACGAAGGCAAGCGATCCGGTGCCTACGTGGGTGGCGTCTACGGCGTGGGCCCCTACATGCTGCTCAACCACAATGACACACAAAGCGCACTCTTCACACTGGCCCACGAAGGCGGCCACGCCATGCACACCATCCTGTCGTATGAGAAGCAGCCCTTTGTCACTGCGGACTACACCATCTTTGTGGCCGAGGTAGCCTCCACCACCAACGAGCGCTTTTTGCTCAACCAGTTGCTGCAGACCACGACCGACCCCAAGGAGCGATTCTTGCTCTTGCAGCACGCGGTGGATTCGATTGTGGGCACCTTCTACACGCAGGTAATGTTTGCCGACTTTGAGCTACAGGCCCACAAGCTGGTAGAGCAGGGCAAGCCTGTGACCGCAGCCGTGCTCAATGGCATTTACCTCAATTTGCTCAAGACCTATTACGGTGACGCCATTACCGTGGACGATGCCTACAAAGCCACCTGGTCGCGCATTCCGCACTTCTTCAATTCACCATACTACGTGTACCAGTACGCGACTTGCTTTGCATCGTCGGCCAAGCTGTTCAAGGATATGACCACTGGCGCACCCGCCGACCGTGCAGCCGCGACTACGCGCTACCTGGAGCTACTGAGCAGCGGTGGCAACGACCACCCCATGGTTCAGCTGCAAAAGGCTGGGGTGGATTTGTCCAAGCGCGCAACCGTGCAGGCGGTGGTGGACCAGATGGAAGAACTGGTCACGCAGATGGAGGCTGAGGCGGCCAAGATTCGGTAACCAGCTGGGTCGAACCGTTGCAGATGAAATGGCCCCGGCGCTTCGGCGTTTAGTTCACAATGGCGACCATGTCTGACACCGTCCCGCACCCAGAGACGCCGGCTCCGTCGGCGCGGCACATCCAGCGCCAGCAGTACACCGCTCTCGCAGTGGTCATGGCTATATTCACCGTGGCACTGCTGGCCTATGGCTGGAGCGTGTACGCGCGCCAACGTGCCGTCCTGTGGTGGGGCCTGAGCAGCCAGGGCGAGCAAATCCAACTGGCACTGAACGACACCCTGGACCTGGCGCGCAGCCACGTGACCGGCATGCGCCAGAGCATCGAACGTAACTTGCGCCAGCCCCTGCTGGCAGATACCAGCCTGGTGGACCGCCTGGAGCGGCGAAACCTGGCCCCGCTGCGCGACGCACCCTGGGACCGCCTGCCACAAGACCTGGTGAAGGAGGTGGGTGCCGTGCATGTGGACCCCCGCGCCGACGCCGCCGCCTACCGCCGTGGTGTGGAAGTGCCGCTGGGCGCACTGGCCCAGGTCGCAGCATCCCACAACCAACACCAGCGCTTGCAATGGAGCTATTTTTACGACGCGCAAAAGCAGTGGCGCTGGGTCTACCCCGCTCAATCGCGCGAAAACCTGCTCACCGCCACCGGCCAGGCCGACATGGTAGGTGCGCTGGCTACGCTGTGGGACGCCGGTGGCACGACACCACTGGATGCAGCCGGCCCCACGCGCAACCCGCAAAAAGAAGTGGTGTGGACGGCCGCCCATACTGACCCGCTCAAGAAGACCGCCGTGGTCTCGGTGCTGGCGCCTGTGTACAGCGGGGAGCGCTACACCGGTGTGGTGGGCGCCGATCTGGGGCTGGACGCACTGAATACTGTTTTGCTGCAGCATGCCCTGCCGATGGGCAAGGCCTGGGTCGTCAACAGCCAGGAGCAGGTGTTGGCCAGCAGTGAGGCCAAAGCCGGCCCTCTGCCCGCGGGCCCTTATGTGCCCGAGGCAGGCTGGCTGCGCTTTGCCCTGCGCGGCACCGACTGGAGCCTGCTGGTGCACGCGCCCGGCAGCATGGTCACCCGCAAAACACTCGGGGAGATGGTGCCCATGCTGGTCACAGGCGTGGCAGGCATGCTGGTGGCGCTGGCGGCAAGCCTCTGGCTGAGCCGGCGCTTCATCCAGCCCGCTTTGCAACTGGCCGAGTACGTGCAGCAAGCCGACGGGCCCACCATCAAGCGCCCACCGACCGTACCTGCCCTGTGGAAACCCTGGTTTGACACTGCGGCCAGCATGGCGCTACAGCGGCGCGACATGGTTATGAACGCCTACCAGCACACCACACAGCTGGAAAATTTGACGACCCGGCACCTCGCCGACATGCGCAATGCTGCCGCCGAACACGAAACGCAACTGGCCGCGCGCGCCGGAGAACTGCGCAGCGCCTACGCCCAGCTCAGCGCCGCGCTGGCCGACTTGCAAGCCATCCGAGACGCAGGCTATAAGCCCGCACGCCCGAACCCGCTGCCGGAATAAGGCGTCGCGCGCGTACCACCCTTGGGTGTGATTGTTTCGTCCTGGGTGACAGATTAGGTGAAAGCACCACACCACGGCGTTCTGAATACCATTTTGAACAGCCTGCGCGCGGTCGATAATGGGCGACTATTGACGTGAGGCCGCTCTGCTGCAGCAACACGGTTTTGGAACAAGCAATGCCAGAGTGGTGGTCTTGCTACCTTGATCAGGAGAACGTCGCCATGCACCCCAAACCCATCCCCGCCGACCGCCTGCCCGCACTGCTGCGCGCCATGCCCAAAGCCGAGCTGCACATGCACGTCGAGGGCTCGCTAGAGGCCGACATGATTTTCGCCATGGGCCAGCGCAACCGCGTGCCGCTGGCCTACCCCAGCATTGAGGCACTGCGCCAGGCCTATGTGTTTGACAACCTGCAAAGCTTTCTGGACATCTACCACGCGGGCACGACGGTGCTGAAGACAGAGCAAGATTTCTACGACATGACCGATGCCTACCTGGCCCGCGCCCAGGCTGACAACGTGCTGCACACCGAAATTTTCTTCGACACCCAAACCCACACCGGCCACGGCACCAGCGTAGAGACCGTTGTCAACGGCCTGCACCGCGCCTGTGCGGATGCACCGAAGCGCCATGGTATGACGGCATCACTCATTTTGTGCTTCCTGCGCCACTTGAGTGAAGAAGAAGCATTTGAATGCCTGGAGCAAGTGCTGCCCCTGCGCGACAAGATTCTGGGCATTGGCCTGGCGTCTAGCGAAGTGGGGCACCCGCCTGAGAAATTTGCAAAAGTGTTTGCCCGCGCCAAGCAGCTGGGCTTCAGGCTGGTGGCCCATGCGGGCGAAGAAGCGCCACCGGCCTACATCTGGAGCGCGCTGGACGTGTTGCACGTGGAGCGCATAGACCATGGCGTGCAAGCCATCCACGATGCCACGCTGATGCAACGCCTGGCCAAAGATCGCGTGCCGCTCACGGTGTGTCCCTTGAGCAACCTAAAGCTGCGCGTGTTCCCCACATTGCAACAGCACACCCTCAAACGCATGCTGGACGCCGGCATCATGGCCACCGTCAACTCCGATGATCCGGCCTATTTTGGCGGCTATATCAATGAGAACTTCACCCAGACTTTTGCTGCACTGGGCATGACCTCGCAGCATGCCTACCAGCTGGCGCGCAATAGCTTTGATGCCAGCTTTATTGATGACTCGGTGCGCAGCCGGTATGTGCAGCGGTTGGATGAGGTGTTTGAGACGTTTGAGTGAAATGGGTTGCCGAGCCCTCGTGGAACGTGCTTATGAAGCTATCGAATACATAGCAAATTCCGATAATTCTTCCAGCGAATCCAGCGGACGGGCATTGTCACCCGCCGCTACCTTGCGCAAAGGTGTAGATCATGGGTGTGCGAGCAGCTGACCACCATAGGCGTCCTGCGCGAAGTGCAGTCGGGTAATGAAAAGCTATTTATTCACCCCAAGCTGATGCACTTGTTGGCCGATGACCTCAACATATTTACCCCTTACGCATGAAAGGTAAAAAGTGAATCACACAACGCCAGAGGCCGTACTTGAGGCCTACAAAACAGCCGTCTATGACAAAAACGCCGACGCGTTCTTGCGTCTCTATGACCGTGATGCACGCGTCTACGACACCTGGGGTGTGTGGTGTTACGAAGGCACCGCCGCGCGGCAGACGGCGATAGAGGGCTGGTTTTCATCGTTGGGCAGTGAGCGTGTGAAGGTGAGCTTTGACGATGTGAAAGTGACAGTTGCGCATGAGCTGGCCGTGCTGACAGCAACGGGCCGCTACGCTGCAGTTTCGCACGAAGGTGCAGAACTGCGCGCCATGCAAAACCGTTTGACGTGGGCGCTCCAACAAAAAGACAGACAGTGGGTGATTGTTCATGAGCACACCTCTACCCCCATAGGCTTTAGTGACCTGAAGGGCATACTTCAACGCGATGACGGAATCAACAAAACATAGAGGACGTTTAGTCTATGGCTGCAATTCACATCGTTGCCCTTTTGGCGGTGCTTCAATTCTTTGTATTTGGATTTCTGGTCGGTCGCGCCCGGGCAAAGTATGGGGTGCGGGCGCCTGCCGTTTCGGGTCACGCCGTATTTGAACGCGCATGGCGGGTTCAAATGAACACACTGGAGCAATTGGCAGGCTTCCTGCCCACGATGTTCATTGCCGCGCACTATTGGTCAACGAGCATGGTCGCCGGTATAGGTGTCGTCTATTTGGTGGGACGCATGGTGTACTGGAAGACCTATATGGCCGATCCGTCCAAGCGGCAAATCGGATTCATCCTCACCGTCGCGCCAACTTTCGTATTTTTTGGCCTCGGTTTGGTTGGCGCACTGATGCACGTGTAAATGCAAAGATTCATGGGCGGCGCAGCGGTTGGTGAATATGATCCATCAGGAGATTTGTATGAAGAAGGAAGATGTAAACCCGGCGCAGTCCGCATCGGAATTCATCACCAGCAAGATTGCGGAGCTGGGTGGCTGGCGGGGAGATAGCCTCAAGACCATGCGCGCGCTGATCTTGCAGGCGGACCCGGGTGTTGTGGAGGAGTGCAAGTGGATGGGTACCCCCGTCTGGTCGCACCACGGCATCATCTGCACGGGCGAGAGTTACAAAGACAAGATCAAGCTCACCTTTGCCAAGGGAGCAGCGCTGGACGATGCGGCAGGGTTGTTCAATGCAAGCCTTGAAGGGAATGTACGGCGTGCGATCGATATTCACCAAGGGCAGTCTGTGGATGCGGCTGCGTTCATCGCCTTGGTCCAGCAGGCTATTGCCCTGAATGTGTCCACATCCAAGACCAAACCCAAGCGAAAGGCAACGTGATTTCGTTCAGTTCAGAGCCAGATGGGAGCAGGGTATGGCAGGTACTCGAGCAACCCTATGACTATGCCGTGGCGCGCCTAGAGGCAGCCGGCGGTGACATGACTGCGCTGCCCGCGCCGTTGCAAACGCTTCTGTTGGTGGAGTCGGCCCAGGGCATTATTGATAACGGCGGGCTGGCCTATTTCTACGAAGCTGATTTCCCGAACAACCCGCCCTATGCAGACTTTGCGGATGCGTACCGGCGCATTGGTGCTGAGTCTGCAGCGCACTGCATTGAAGCGTCGTCGTTGATGTTTCCGTTTGACGAACCGCACTTTTTTGAGCCCTTGCGTGCGCTGTGGCTGGAGAAGCTCGCAGGTGATGCGGCGGGGGCATTTGTGGCACTCAGCACGCAGCTCAGTGGTGATGCAACGGTGTGGGAGAAGCTGGCCAACTATGTGGTGGAAAATCGCAGTGCTTTCCTCGCAACCCAACGCTGAACACCATGCAAGCCTACCGCGCATCCATTCTCTACTTCGCGCCCCACCAGGAGGGTGTTGTACCCCGTGCCGTGTACGAGCAAGACGGCCTGCTGGTCGTGGGCCCCAACGCTGCGGGCAGGCAGGTGGTGCAGGCCGTGGGACCCTACCGTGACCTAGCAGGCCAGTACGCCAGTACGCCGGTGCAGCACTGGCCCGACCGCATCATCGCCCCAGGCTTTGTGGACCTGCACGTGCACTACCCGCAGACCAATGTGATCGGCTCACCCGCCGAGGGTTTGCTGCCTTGGCTTGAGAACTATACGTTCCCAGAAGAAAATCGCTTTGCAGCCCTCGAATACAGTGCGCAGGCAGCTACGTTTTTTGTAGCAGAATTGTTGCGCAATGGGGTGACGACTGCATTGGCATTTGCCACATCGCACCCCACATCGGTCAACGCTTTGTTTGCTGAAGCCCAGGCCCAACAGCTGCGCCTAATCACCGGCTTGTGCCTGATGGACCGGCATGCACCCACCGATTTACTCAACCAGCCATCAGCGCCGGGGCGGTTTGATGCCACCGAGCAAAGCCTGCGTGACACCGAGGCGCTGATCCAGCGCTGGCACGGCCAAGGCAGGCTGGGCTACGCCATTACGCCGCGCTTTGCTCCAACCAGCACCGACGCCCAATTGCGCGGGGCGGGGGAGTTGGCGGCCCAATACCCTGATGTGTGGATTCAATCCCACGTGGCCGAGAACAAGGACGAGATCGCGTGGGCGCGGCAACTGTTCCCCCAGTCGCGCAGCTACCTTGCGACCTATGACGACTTTGGCCTCATGCGCAAGCGTGCCATCTACGCCCACTGCATTCACTTTGACGACAACGACCGCGCGCTGATGCGCGACACCGGTGCCGCCGCCGCCGTCAGCCCAACCAGCAATCTGTTCTTGGGTAGCGGTTTTTTTGATTACATGGGGGCAGACCGGGTGGGCTTCCAGTACGGGCTGGCCAGCGACGTAGGGGGTGGCACATCGTTCAGCCCTTTCCACACCATGTTGGCTGCCTATTACGTGGGTCGCGAGGGGCAAACCAAGCAGGGCTTGTCGCTCAACCCGCAGCACCTGTGGTGGCAGCACACAGCCGGTGCGGCGCGCGCGTTGGGTCTGGAAGGCATAGTGGGCAACTTGCTGCCCGGTTGCGAGGCAGACTTCGTGGTGCTGAACCCAAAGGCCACCCCGCTACTGGCCCGCAAGACCGTGCTGGCCACCAATTTGGACGAGTTGCTGTTCTCCATGATTGTGCTGGGGGATGACCGCTTGATCGAACGCACCGTTATTTCACAGGCCACAGCCGGCACACGTGCATGACCGATACCACGTCAACCAGTGACGGGTTGGATCGCCGCCAGGCGCTGGTGCTGGGCGCAGCAACCTTTGTGCCCATGGCGCACGCGCAGCCAGTGTCTGAAGCTGCCGAGACGCTTGTGCTGTGGCCCAGTGCGCCACCGGGCGCGCCCGACCCTCTTCCACAGGAGGTGGTCACCGAGCGCGCTGTTGCCCATCAGCTGCGTGACCGCATCGTGACCCATGTGGCACGCCCCACCTTGACAGTATTCCGGCCCGATCGACCCAACGGCACTGCGGTCCTCATCATTCCCGGCGGTGGCTACCAGCGCGTGGCGCTGGACAAAGAAGGTTTTGAGACCGCCAGTTGGCTGCGTGCGCGTGGCACCACCGCGTTTGTGCTGCGCTACCGCTTGCCCGGCGACGGCTGGCGCAACCGCACACAGGTGCCGCTGCAAGATGCGCAGCGTGCCATGCGCCTGATCCGCGCGAGGGCCAAAGACTTTGCCATTGACTCCACGCGTGTGGGCGTCATCGGTTTTTCGGCGGGTGGCCATGTGGCCGCCATGTTGAGCACATCCAGCGCCTTGCCCACGTACGCGCCACTGGACGAAGCCGACCGTTTGTCCGCCAAGCCTGCGGTTGCGGGCCTTGTCTATCCGGTTATCAGCATGGGTGCGTTTGCGCATGGTGGTTCACGGGATGAACTGCTGGGGCCCGCGCCCACGCCAGAGCAGGTGCGCGCACTGTCAGCCGACCAGCAGGTGACGGCCGAAACGCCACCCACCATCTTGTTCCACGCGCAAGACGACACCGCCGTCCCGGTGGACAACAGCCTGCTGATGCACGCCGCGCTGCGCCGTGCATCTGTGCTTACCGAGTTGCACTTGTTTGCCGAAGGCGGCCACGGCTTTGGCCTGCGCTTGCCCGCCGCCCTGCCCGCCAGCCACTGGCCGGAGCTGCTGGCAAGGTTTTTTGGAAAATATGGCCTGTAGCCCTCGTGCAATGTGCGTCAGCAGCTATTAATTGGATAGCATTCCTGTCCTGCGACCAGCCTGCTTACAATCTCCCCACACAAGGAGCAGCACCCCCATGAGTATCAAAAGCGACAAGTGGATTCGCCACATGGCCGAAACCACCGGCATGATCGAACCCTTTGAGCCCGGCCAGATTCGGCAGGCCGATGGCAAGAAGATCATCAGCTACGGCACCAGCAGCTACGGCTACGACATCCGCTGCGCACCCGAGTTCAAGGTGTTCACCAACATCCACAGCACGGTGGTGGACCCCAAGAATT
>CAYXWW010000135.1:0-10213 GCA_964468905.1 uncultured Rhodoferax sp.
CCCGTGTTCGCATGATTGCGTACCCCTTAAGGATAAGCGAAAACCCACGTCAATCACGGTAATGCCCGCGTCCTGCAAACCCATCATCAAGGCTTCGGCCAAGCCAGGGCCGCTCAAGCGCCCGTCGCGGCCAATGGCGACAGTGGTTTCGCCTTCGGCCCGCGCCACGGTGCCAAACGCCCGGCCCAGGCCCCGCGCCATGTCCTCGTGGATAGTGGACGGCACGATGCCACGAATATCGTAAGCTTTGAAGATACTGGCTGAAAGCTGCATATTGTGTTTTCCCTGTGCAAATGGTCGGTGGCAAAGACACGCTAACGCGCGTTTTGCCTCAGGATGGGATTGTAGGTTGGAGGCGCAGGTACTGGCCTTTGCCCGGTTTAGCCGCGCTGCGACTCTAACCGGCGGCCAATTCGAGCAGTTTGCAAACGGTCCGCCAGTTGCGCGAAGTCATGGGTACACCCAGCAACTTCTCGGCATTGGCGGCCAGTTTTGATTTGCCAACGCCTTCGGGAGCATGCAGATAGAAGACGTCATCGCGCACCAAAAACTGTTCGCTCGCCTTCTTCAAGCTGTTCATTTTGTCCCAATCAGCACGCTCTGGCGTAGCAGCAAGAAACCCAAGGTGCACGCTGCTGGGCTCGGCATCCACCTCCGGAAACGGATTGGCCGCATGGGCCTTTCGCAAGGCCTCCAAGCTGAGAATCATGCAATGCGGTTCAAACCCATGGTGTTGTTTGATCGTGGCAGCCAGTTGCTGGGACAGCTGCAAAGCGTCCCAGCTTTCACTTTGAAACACTGCGTTGCCGCTTTGGATATACGTCTTGACTTTGCGCGCGCCCATGCCTTCCAGAAGGGCGACCAGGCTCTTCATGGGCAGTAGGCTGGTGCCGCCTACGTTGATAGCGCGGAGGAATGCGATGTAGGTGTGCACAAGTTCACCCATTGTGTGAGGACTGCTTTTCGATGGCATAGCGATCCTCTTCGGTGGCAACGCTCGCTTTCGCACGACGCTTACGAAAAAACGCCATTGCGCCTACGACGCCAAGCAGTGCCAGCTGAGAGACAGGCCGCCACGGCAGAAAAAACAGTGCGTTAAAAAGCACGGCAACGATTGCAATTTCTACCCGCGTCAGTGGCGGCAAGGTTTTATCGCGGAAATAGATGCCGCAGTGCGGGCATTTTGGCTTCTCGTCTTGCGGCCAATACCACTTGGCGTTGGGCGGCCAGGGGCCCATATGGGTTGAATCAAAGCGACCGCTGCAGCTGGGGCAGCGGTACTTGCCAACTGTGGGGTCTACCGCGGGCGGCGAAAACTCGCCGTCGCAACGCAGGCAAATGGCGCCTGCACTTGCAAGTGGAGTTCCACAATTGGCACAACGGGATGATGACATTGATGCGGACATCAGCGGCCTTCCACAGTTTGATTTTCAGCAGTACGCACCGCATGCGGCAACAACAAGGAACCACCCACCAGAAGCATTGCCGCTGCCAGGACGCGAAGGTTCCACGTCAACCGGCGAAACGCAACACCCAGTGCAGTCAACGTCGTCAAAAAGACTGCGGCATACACCATTGCCTTGGGCAGGCCCTGCAGTGGACTCTCGCCATAAGTAACCACATGAAATGCCATAAGCAAAGAAATGAGTAATGTTGCAGTACTGGCAAGCACCACGCTGATAACCTTGCCAAAGAAGCGAAGAAATTGGGGCAAGGTCATGGAGTGGTATTGACCCTGGCTTCATCAAATTTCAAGTGGTGACGTGAATCGAACGCGACTGCAACAACCGTCGAACCGCCGGAACAAGGCCATTGACATGATGCCCAACCTTGGAGGCCCCCACGACGTAACACAGACTGCGACCCGAAAACTTGACGTTGCGTGTCCGCGTGGGCAGACCACAGGGGCATCATGGAGACGTTACTCCCTTCTTATGTACCTTGAAGTTGTCGTCAATGTAGACAGAGGAAAGCGTCATGCCATAGCCTGAGCAGACAAACCCGTTCAACGGGAGTGCGCCGGGAGCATCAGTGAGGCGCCCTTTAACTTCCTTGAATTTCTTCCCGGAGCGCCGTGAACTATTGGCAGCCCTTGTCAAGAAGTTGAGACTCACTCGGTAGGAGGAGTCATTGGAATAGTCTTCATCCTCTTGCAGCTCTCCGATATGCTCAAGGTCATTGATCCTGGCGTTGTAACGGAACTGCAGGGTAAAACCAGAGAATCGGGCTGCGTCTGCGTAGTAGACCGCCTGAACAAATAAGGAATTGTTTTTAATGTCGAGGTTATAAGACTTGCTGGGGTTACAAAATTCATCAGACATTGAAAGCACCTGGTAGCTACCATCCGCTTTTCCGAAGAAAACGAAGAGCCGCTCTTCCCGTTGGCCTTCGACTTTGTGCCCAGTAACCAGCAAGGCTAAATCGAGAACCCCGTCGCCGTTCAAGTCGCCTTCCGTGGTCCCCATGACCGAGTTGAGATACCGAAACTCAGCTGGAACGACAAGCAGTGCCTTTTTCTCTTTGGGAATGTCTCCATCTGCGGCACATGCATAACCCCCACACATGAGGACTAAAAGGGCAAGTAGTCGAAACGTAGCCATGGGTGACGCCTAATCCAATGCAAGTGGGCAGATATTCCGGGCGGCCAGTTTATCCGACGCGTGAAACCCGCATTCAACTCGGCGCAGCAAAAGACCCATGACGCAGCAATTCTCTCGCAGTCGTTGCTAAACGCGAACTTAAAAAAGCACGGGTCGGTGGCGGGCTACCGTTCCCAACCCACAAGGCGATCTGCACTGTGGCTCAGCACCCTATTCCGCGAGGCGCGGGCGGGGCGGATGTTGGGGGCGATTTCGGAACCGCAGGTTCATGAGCCGGCGGCATCTGCCCCGCCCGCGCCGGGTCACACCAAAAGTGCAATGCAAGGACCAAGTACCCAATCAATCACACGTCCGAAAACAGCCACTCCCCGCCCCTGCCATGCGTATGATTCAATCCATGCCGCAGCCCACGCCACACCCAGACGCAAAGCACGAGGCCAGCGCCGCGTATAGCGCCAGCGAAGAAGCCAGCGATGCCTGCTACCTAGCACTCAAGACCCGCGACGCACGGTTTGATGGGCGCTTTTTCACCGGCGTTACGTCCACCGGCATTTACTGCCGCCCGGTGTGCCGCGTACGCACGCCGCGACGCGAAAACTGCCAATTTTTCACCCTTGCGGCCCAAGCAGAATCCGCGGGCTTTCGTCCTTGCCTGCGTTGCCGGCCCGAGCTGGCACCCGCCGCAACACCCACCAAAGGCACGCTCAGCGAATCAGCACAGCCATGGTCTACACAGGATGCATCGGCCATATTGGCGCAGCAGGCCGCCCGCCTACTGGACACACCCACGTTGTGGAGCGATGGCGCACCCAGCATGCCAGACCTGGCCGCGCGGCTGGGCGTGAGCGCGCGCCATGTGCGCCGTATATTTGAGTCGCAATGGGGGGTGTCGCCCCTGCAATACCTGCAGACCCGCCGCCTGCTGATGGCCAAGCAGCTGCTGACCGACACGCAGCTGCCGGTGGCGCAGATAGCCGCATTGAGTGGCTTCGCCAGCGTGCGGCGCTTCAACGCCTGTTTTGTGGAGCACTACCGCCTGCAACCGCGCCAATTGCGCATGGAACGCAGCCCGGCACAGGTGCAAGCACATGAGCAAGCACATACACACATGGCGGGCATCCAGCTCAAAGCCTCCTACCGCCCGCCCTACGACGTGGCGGCCATGTTGAACTTTTTTGCCACGCGACAGATTGCAGGTCTGGAGGTGGTAGACATGGCGCAGCAAACTTTGGCACGCACGCTGTCGATCGCAATAACGGGGCGCACGCACAGCGGCTGGGTGCAGGCGCGCTTTGTGCCGAACAGCTGCACGGTGGTCTTTCACATCAGCCACAGCCTAGGCGCGGTGCTGCCGCAGGTGCTGGCCCGCCTGCGCGCGCTGCTCGACCTGGATGCCGAGCCCTGGGCCATCAATACCTGCATGCACGACGACTTTCCCGGGGCTGATGGGTTGCGCGTGCCGGGATGCTTGGACGGCTTTGAGCTGGGCGTGCGAGCCATTTTGGGCCAGCAGATTACGGTGCAGGCAGCGCGCACCCTGGGCGCGCGGCTTGTGGAGCGCCTCGGCGACGAGTTGCCCCACGCACCGCCGGGCTTGAGCCGCTTGTTCCCCACACCGCAAGCATTGGCCCAGGCCACGGGCGAAGCGCTGGGACAACTGGGCATCGTGCGCCAACGCCAGCGTGCCATCCAGGCGCTGGCACTGGCGGTGCTCCATGGCGACGTGGTGCTGCAACCAGGTGTAGATGTGCCCGCCACGCTGACCGCACTTCAAGCCCTGCCCGGCATTGGCCCGTGGACGGCCCAGTACATTGCCATGCGTGCGCTGCGTTGGCCCGATGCCTTTGTGGCCGGTGACGTAGCGTTGCACAAGGCGCTGGGCGTGCAAGCCGGCCGCACACCGCCGCAAGCCGCAGCGGCAGCCGAAGCGGCGTCGCAGCGGTGGAACCCCGGTCGCAGCTATGCCGTGGTGCGCGCATGGGCCAGCCTGGTCAGCACGCCGTCAGCATCGGCGGCGACAAACACTGATACTTAACCCTGTAAATCTCACTATATTTTTTATAGCTGCTTACGCATATTCCACGAGGGCTAGAGCCACATTTACCTATGAAGTTCACTCCCACACCGGTACGTTGCACGCTCTCCAGCCCTTGGGGGCCCATGACTCTGGCAGCCCATGACGATGCGCTGGTCTGGGTAGGCTTTGATGGACAGAAGCACGCGGTTGACACCAGCCAGTGGACCCTGGCCCCCACCCACCCCATACTGCGCCTGGCCTGCGATGAGCTGGCACAATATTTTGCAGGCCAGCGCCGCCACTTTGATGTACCGCTGGACCTCTCAGGCGGCACCGCGTTCCAGCAAAAAGTGTGGCGCAGCTTGCTGGACATTGCACCGGGTGCAACCACCAGTTATGGAGCCATCAGCCAATCGATTGGCAACCCCACTGCAGTGCGCGCCGTAGGTGGAGCCATTGGCCGCAACCCCATCAGCATCATGGTGCCGTGCCACCGCGTGGTTGGGTATAAAGGTGCGTTGACGGGTTATGCTGGTGGCCTGGGCCGCAAGGTCGCACTACTACAACTCGAAAGCCGCCTGTGAGTTCAACGCCCAGCTCGTTTCCCCAGCCGACGCGCAAACTTGCGCCCAAGGCATGGTTGGTGGACTTCGTGCTGCTGGCGGCGATATGGGGTGCTTCGTTTATGTTCATGCGCGTGAGCGCACGCGCGCTAGGCGCCTTCCCCACAGCCGGTTTGCGGGTTGGCATTGCGGCAGTATTTTTGTTGCCGATTTTGCTTGTGCGCGGCTATGGGCCCGTGTTGCGCCAGCACTGGAAGATGACATTTGCCATTGGGCTCGTGAACTCGGCCATACCGTTTGCCTGCCTGTCGTATGCGCTGTTGTCGATCACGTCGGGGCTGTCTTCGATATTGAATGCCACCGTACCGTTGTTTGGCGCGGTCATCGCGTGGTTTTGGCTCAAGGACCAGCCCACCGGCTCCCGCATGGTCGGCTTGTTGATCGGGTTTGTGGGCGTGGCACTGTTGGCCTGGGACAAGGCCAGCTTTCGGCCAGATGCCTCAGGCGCTGCTACCGGTTGGGCCGTGCTGGCTTGCCTGCTTGCATCGCTGTGCTACGGCATTTCTGCAAGCTTTACCAAGCGCTACATGGGTGGGCTACCGTCGCTGGTGTCGGCCACCGGCAGCCAAATTGGCGCGGCTTTGGGCCTGGCCCCGCTCACGTGGTGGCTGTGGCCCAACCATCCGGTGCCGCTCCAGGCCTGGTTGATGGTTGTAGCACTGGGGGTTCTGTGCACAGCGGTAGCCTACATCCTGTATTTCCGGCTGATCGAACGTGCGGGACCGGCCCGCGCACTGTCGGTCACCTTTGCAATACCCGTGTTTGCAGTGGTCTATGGGGTGGTACTGTTGGACGAGGTGGTTACGCCGTGGATGCTGGCGTGTGGCGTGGTGATTGTGGTGGGCACGAGCTTGTCCACTGGCTTGGTGGTGTTTCGCCGAAGGTAGCCACGGTTGGCCGCATCCCGCACACGATCACGACCTTGATTTGCGTCAACTTTTCAGGCATGCGCACCCAGACGCGCGATGCTAAGATGAAAAATGGCAGTTAGCTTGGAGGCGGCATCATGAAACCTGGATGGCTATTGGCGTTGCTGATTGCGACTGGCAGCGCGTCGGCTCAAACCAAAATCACCATTTACTCTGAGAGTGGGCAGCGACCCATGTCCTATGAGGAAAATGGCGTTGCCAAGGGCTTCTATATCGAGAGCCTGCAAAAGGTTTTGAAGAAGATCAAAGGCTATGACGTTCAAATCGTTTTCTTGCCCTGGGCGCGCGCGGTAGAAGAGGTGCGCAGTGGCGTGGGAGCTGGGGTGATGGGCGCCTATTACCGCCCCACGGAGCGGCCCTATATGAACCATTCTGCTTCTATCTACGAAGAGGAAGTTTCCGTCCACTGCAACCGCGACAAGATTGGCAACCGCAAGCTGCAAAATTACCCGGCTGATTTTGCAGGACTGGTTTTTGGCAACCAACGGGGCTACTTGGCCCCAGGGCCTGCATTCTTCGAGATGGTGAAGCAGCGCAAAATCAGCGTGGTCGACGGAGTGGAATTTTCCTCGCTGGTAAAGAAAATGCTGGTGGGGGATATCGACTGCGTGATCAACCCCACCATTGTGATGAATGAAGCGCTGGCGGCCTTGGAATCCAAGGGGCTACCGGATCGCATGCGGGACAACTCCAAGCGCATCATGGCCATCAAGACTGAAACCGTGCATGTCGGGTTCAGCAAGAAATACGAAGAGGCGCATCCGGAACTAAAACAGTTCCGGATGCAATTCGACAAAGCGGCTGGAAAATAGCGCGGCACCCACCCTACAACCCCAGCACAAAGCCCCTGTGATGCACTCCATTCGCTTGCGCCTGATCGTGCTCTTTATGGTGGTTACAACCATTGCGCTGGGAAGCGTTGCCTTCTATGAACAGCAGCTTCATGCAGCACAGCAAGAAACCCACTTCAAGAATCTGCAAGCGGACGTGGTATCGCGCCTGCAGCTAAGTCTGGCAGATCCGCTGTGGGCGCTGGACCTGAAGCTGGTAGAAGCCAAGCTGGAGGCCGAGTTGCAGTCGCAGGAAATCAGCGCGGTCGTCGTCACAACGGCGGATGGTGTTGAACTCTATGCCGGCATTGCGCGTGATGCGGCGGGTGTGCCACAAGTAGTCAGTGCACCCGTGAAGGCGATTGGCCCAACTGCCACTGCCGCAATTTTTCCACCATCGCAAATTGACGATGACAGGCGCATCATCAGTATCGGCACAGTGACCATTCACTTTTCGCTGACCAAAATGGATGCCGATTTGCATGCTGCGCTGGTGCGGCGCATTGCGGAAGTCGTTGTCATGGCCTTGTTGCTCATGGCGGTACTGGCACTGAGCCTGCAGATTATTTTCCGGCCCTTGCACAGGCTGGGGGATGCATTGCATCAACTGGCTTCGAGCCGAGGGGATCACGTGGAAGAACTCGCACTGACCCAACGCCTGGAGCTTGATGAGGTGATTGGCGGATTCAATCTGACGCTTGGAAAACTCAAGCAGATCATCCACATGCGTACCGAGGCTGAGACCATGGCGCGCGAAGCGACTGCTGCAACCGCCCAAGCACTGAGCCAGATGAAGGCCGCACAACTGGAATTGATCCAGAAGAACAAGCAACTGGAAGAGCTGGCAGTCACTGACACCCTCACACGCCTGTGCAACCGGCTCAAGCTGGACCAGGTACTGGCCAGCGAACATGAACGCAGCTTGCGCTATGGCAATGGTTTTGCGCTTGTGCTGTTGGATGTGGACCACTTCAAGGTGATCAACGACACCCATGGCCATCCGGTAGGTGACCAAGTCCTGATCGAACTCGCACGTCTGCTCATGGCAGGCACACGCAGCGTGGATCGTGTGGGGCGCTGGGGTGGTGAGGAGTTTCTGATCATCTGCCCGGACACTGACCTCCGTGGTGCAATCGACTTTGCAGAAAAGATGCGGCAAGATATTGCCAAGCACCACTTTCCCGTTGTTGGCCAAATCACAGCGAGCTTTGGTGTGACCATCACACGCCCCGGGGACAGTATCCAGCAGCTAATTGCCCGAACCGATACTGCGCTGTACCGCAGTAAAAACAATGGACGCAACAGGGTGGAAAGCAACGCCTAAACGGTGGGCGCAGGTCAGCAGCAAAGCAAGTAAACGGGCAATCGGACACAAGCGCCCGCCCTACACACTACTGAATTGCACTGGCCATAACGTTGATACTCAAGGCCAGGACCAGCATATTGAATGCGAATGCCGTCACGCTATGGGCCAACGTGAGGCGACGCATGTGGCGCGCGGTGACCACGACATCGGAGACCTGCGAGGTCATGCCGACCACGTGTGCGTAGTACAGAAAGTCAAAGTAGTCCGGCTGCAAGTCGCCCGGAAACACCAACCCAGCCCCCTGAGGATGGCCCCGCAGTTGGCTTTGGTAATACAGTGCATAGCGAAACGCAAAGATAGTTTGCATCAGCAACCACGAACCCGCCAAGGCTGCCAATGACAACATCAGATGCGCCAAGCGCTGCGTTGCCGCCAGGTCTTTGACATGCTGCAACATCTGCACAATCGCACCGGCACTGGCAAAGACCGAAAGCAGCAACAGGGCGAAAAGCCAGAGGCCCGACTGGTCCTGTGCCTGTGCCCGCGCGCGCGTGCGTTGGGCATCAAACCGGACAGCCAACCACCAAGACAAGCCCAGAAAAGTAGCGGTTGCGGCACACCACGACAACAGCACCTGCGACGGCCATGCAATAGGCAATGGCAACAGTACCACCAAGCCCCCAACCGCTGCAGCATAGACAACACGCTGGTGGCCCGTGGTCTCGGCGAAGTGGTGTCGCATGGGAACGGCGGGCAACGGTGGGTGTCAGCGTGCGGCGCGTCTACTGGCGAATCACATCCGCGCCCTGCGGTGGCTTGAACTCAAACGCAGCGGCATCCGGCTTGGTGTTGGCCTTGAATTGCACAAATGTCAGCACCGACTTTTGGCCAAAACTGTCCAGCATTTCGAGCACAGCCAACTGGTCTTGCCGAAAGCCCACACGCACGGACTGCAGGGCGCTTTCCTTGTTCTTGGGCTTGGCTTCCACCCACTGCAGGCCGCCTTGCTCTGGTGCATCGGACAGCACAAAATCCGCCTCCAGCGCAGCCATGTTGGCTGCCGATGCAATGAGCGCTGCTGGCGTTGCGCCCAACGCCGTGGCTTGTTTGCGTGAAGTGACCTGGTTCAGGTCCACGTCATGCAGCCACAAAGTTTGCCCGTCGGCCACGATGGTTTGCTCAAAGGGCTTTTTGTAGTCAAACCGAAACCAGTTTGGGCGCACAAACTGAAAGCTACCGCTGGAGGTTTTGGTGCGCGCAGCCTGCCCTTCCTTGGGCGGCGCAGTGACAACCTGGGTGAATTCCGATCGGCCTGATTTGACCGACTTCACGAATGCTTCAAGGCTATTGAGGCCGGTAGCCCCCGCAGATAGCGCACAAGCAGCTATCAAAAACGTAGCGATTTTTTTCATAGGTATCCGTTAAAAATCAGCACACAGGTGCCACGCCAGTTGGGGGCTGAACTGCAAGGTGTTTACTCAGCACGTGTGGGCACCAAAATATCACGCTGGCCATTGGTGCTCATTGAACTGACCAAGCCGGCCTTCTCCATGTCTTCTACGAGACGGGCTGCGCGGTTGTAACCAATTTTCAAATGGCGTTGCACCAGGGAGATGCTGGCCTTGCGATTCTTCAACACCACTTCCACGGCCTGGTCGTACATGGGGTCTTTCTCGCCGCCGCCACTGCCATCCAGTCCGGCATCGCCCTCACCATCCACCGTGCCACCTTCGAGCACGCCTTCGATGTAGTTCGGCTCGCCCTGGCTCTTGAGGTAGCTCACGACGCGGTGCACTTCTTCATCACTCACGAAGGCACCGTGCACGCGTATGGGCAGCCCAGTCCCACTGGGCATATAGAGCATGTCGCCCATACCCAGCAGTGCCTCGGCGCCCATTTGGTCCAGAA
>CAYXWW010000136.1:0-3343 GCA_964468905.1 uncultured Rhodoferax sp.
ACCGCTGACCTCTTGCATGCCATGCAAGCGCTCTCCCAGCTGAGCTATACCCCCTAAATCCTGAAAAAGCTTCTTAAAGCATTCTCAATTTCCGAGCCTCAAATTATAGCCTGATAAATTAGGCTTTGCCAAGTCTTGCAATGACTTTTTCTCTTCCGCAAATTTCCAGCACGGCATCGAGCGATGGGGTCTGTGCTGTACCCATCACCAAAACACGCACTGGCATGGCCAATTGCGGCATCTTCAATGCATGGGCGGTCAGCACTTCTTTGATCACAGCAGCGATGGACGTCTTGTCCCAGGCGCATGCTGCCAGCTTCTCGGCCAAAAGCGCAACGGCTGGGCGCACGGCATCGGTTACATGCTGCGCCAGTTCTGCCGCGTCGGGCGTTACGTCTCCATAAAACTTGGCGGCCCAGCTGGCCAGTGCAACTGTCGTGTCGCAGCGGTCTTTTAGCAATGCGCAGACTTGCGGTAAGTGGGTTTCCACCGTTGCGGCATCAAGGGTAATGTTGAGTTTGTCCAACTGTTGGGCAACCAGTTGCGCCAAACGGGCGTTGTCCGCTTGTTTGATGTACTGCGCGTTGACCCACAACAGCTTCACCGGGTCCCATTGCGCGGGGCTTTTGTTCAAGTGCGTGCCGTCAAACCAGGCCACCAGTTGCTCGCGGCTGAACAGCTCTTCATCGCCATGGCTCCAACCCAAGCGGGCCAAATAATTCAGCATCGCTTCGGGCAAGTAGCCGCCTTCTTCATAGGCTGTCACACTCACCGCGCCCCGCCGTTTGGAGAGCTTTTGTCCATCGTCACCCAAGATCACGGGGCAATGGCCAAACTGCGGTAGCGGCGCACCCAGTGCGTTGAAGATATTGATTTGCCACGGCGTGTTGTTGATGTGCTCGTCACCACGGAATACATGGCTGATCTGCATGTCCCAATCGTCTACCACCACCGCAAAGTTATAGGTGGGAATGCCGTCGGCACGGGCGATGATGAGGTCATCAATTTCGCGGTTACTGATGGTGATGGGCCCCTTGACCAGATCGTCCCAGCTCACCTCGCCATCGGTTGGATTGCAGAATCGAATGACCGGTTGCACGCCGTCCGGTATGGCGGGTAGTGTCTTGCCGGGTGCTGGGCGCCAGCGGCCGTCATACAAGGTCTTTTCGCCCTTGGCGCGTTTGGCCTCGCGCGTGGCTTCCAGTTCCTCGGGTGTGCTGTAGCAATAGTAGGCTTTGCCTTGGGCAAGCAATTGGTCCAGCACCGCCTTGTAGCGCTCCAGGCGCTGCATTTGGTAGATCGGACCTTCGTCATATTCCAAACCCAGCCAACGCATGGACTCCAGAATCTGGTCTACCGAATCTTGCGTGGAGCGGGCCACGTCCGTGTCTTCGATACGTAGCACAAATTCACCACCAAAGTGGCGGGCATAGGCCCATGAATAGAGTGCGGTACGGGCTGTGCCCAAGTGCAGGAACCCAGTGGGTGATGGTGCGATGCGGGTGCGAATTTTTGTGGTCGTCATTACAGGGTGTCCAGACTGTCCAAGCCATTGAGGCCACGGGCCAGGTCGGTCTTCAAGTCTTCAATATGCTCCAGGCCTACGGCCACACGGATCAGGCCCTGGCCAATGCCTGCCAATTGGCGTTGTGCTTCGGTCAGGCGGCCATGCGAGGTGCTGGCGGGATGGGCCGCCAGTGTTTTGGTGTCACCCAGGTTGGTACACAGCGAAAGTACCTGCAAACTGTCGAGCACATGGAACGCGCGCTTGCGCCCCTGCTCGGGATCTGCCGCCTTCACTTCAAATGACAGCACGGCACCACCAAAGCCGGACTGCTGGCGCATGGCCAGTGCATGCTGTGGGTGGCTAGCTAATCCGGGGTAGTGGACACGCGCCACCTGCGGCTGCGCCTCCAACCATTGCGCCAGCGCCAATGTGGATTCAGACTGCGCCTTCACACGCAACCCCAGTGTCTCCATACCCTTCAATAGCACCCAGGCATTAAATGGCGAAAGCACCATGCCCGCTGTGCGAATGACCGGCAGGAATAATTCGTCCCGCTGCTTTTGGGTGCAGCAAATAGCACCGGCCATGACGCGGCCTTGCCCATCCAAAAACTTGGTGCCAGAGTGAACAATAAAGTCTGCACCCATTTGCGCTGGGCGTTGCAGCACCGGGGTTGCAAAACAGTTATCCACGGCAAGGTATGCCCCTGCGTTGTGTGCAATATCCGCCAGCGCCTGCACGTCACATACTTCAGTCAATGGGTTGGTTGGGGTTTCCGCGAACAGCAATTTGGTGTTGGGCCGCACAGCAGCCTTCCACGCTGCAATATCGGTTTGCGGCACAAACGTGGTCTCCACACCGAACTTGGCGAATTCACGGCTAAACAGCGGAATGACCGAGCCAAATACCGACTGCGAACACAACACATGGTCACCCGAGCGCAACACGGCCATGCCCAACAACAAGATCGCAGCCATGCCGGTGGACGTGGCCATAGCAGCCTCTGTGCCCTCGAGTGCGGCCAGGCGCATTTCCATGCTTGCCACAGTGGGGTTGCCCACGCGGGAGTATGTAAAGCCTTCCTCTTCCATGGCAAACCGCGCGGCACTGGAAGCCGCAGTGGGCTGCACATAGCCGCTGGTGAGGAACAATGCTTCGGAGTTTTCACCGTACTGGCTGCGCTCCAGCGCAGCGCGCACGGCCAATGTGTCCAGATGGAGGTTTTCGGGGAGCTTCTGGGATTTCATGGCAGTAACGTGCGATGGGCTCAGGCCGGATTGGGCAAAGCCAGCCGAGAGGTATCTTCCTGATTTTCTTCACCGCCCACGCGGTTTTCGTTCAGGCGGGCAATGTCGTCCGAGGTGATGTCGCCGGTGACGTACACACCGTCAAAACACGAAGCATCGAAGCCGCTGATTTTGGAATTGAGCGAACCAATCGCCTTCTTCATAGCCTCAACATCCTGGTAGATCAATGCGTCACAGCCAATGATCTGGCGAATCTCTTCCACACTGCGGTTATGCGCAACGAGTTCATTGCTGGTCGGCATATCAATTCCATAGACATTGGGGTAGCGCACAGGGGGTGCTGCACTGGCCAAGTAGACCTTGCGGGCCCCGGCGTCGCGGGCCATTTGCACAATCTCTTTAGACGTGGTGCCGCGGACAATGGAGTCATCCACCAACAACACATTCCGTCCCTTGAATTCGCTCGCGATGGCGTTGAGCTTTTGGCGCACCGACTTTTTGCGCACCGATTGACCCGGCATGATGAAGGTACGGCCCACATAACGGTTCTTCACAAAGCCTTCGCGGTACGGCACGCCTAACAACTGGG
>CAYXWW010000136.1:3353-9170 GCA_964468905.1 uncultured Rhodoferax sp.
GGGCCAACTGCGCGGCACTGGGGCGGCTGGATTCGGGGATAGGAATGACCACATCGATCTGATTGGGGGGCACCGTCGACACCACCCGTTTGGCCAATGACTCGCCCAAATTCAGGCGTGCCTGGTAGACCGAAATGTTGTCCATGACCGAATCGGGGCGGGCCAAATACACAAACTCAAAAATGCAGGGGTTGAGCTGCGGATGGTCTGCACATTGCTGCGCGTGGACGGTTCCATCCAACGCAATGAACACTGCTTCGCCAGGGTCCACATTGCGGTCAAACTGAAAGCCAGTGCCCTCCAGCACCACCGACTCGCTGGCCACCACCGTGCCCGTTTCGTTTGCACCCATGCACAGGGGGCGGATACCAAACGGATCGCGAAACGCCAAGACGCCATGCCCAGCAATCAATGCAATGACTGCATACGATCCCTTGACGCGGCGATGCACATTGCGCACCGCTGCAAACAGATCTTGTGGCTGCATGGGCAAGCCGCGTGTGGTGCGCTCGATCTCGTGCGCCAACACGTTGAGCAAAACTTCGGAGTCGCTCTCGGTATTTATGTGGCGATGGTCGGTGTTGAACAACTCGGCCTTGAGCGCATGGGCATTGGTCAGGTTGCCGTTGTGCACCAGCACGATACCGAACGGCGCGTTCACGTAAAACGGCTGTGCTTCTTCTTCGCTAAAGGCATTGCCCGCAGTTGGGTAGCGCACTTGCCCCAGCCCACAGTTGCCGGGCAGCGAGCGCATATTGCGTGTACGAAACACATCGCGCACCATGCCCTTGGCCTTGTGCATGAAGAACTTGCGCTCCTGCTGCGTCACGATACCGGCTGCATCCTGGCCACGATGCTGCAGCAGCAGCAACGCGTCATAGATCAATTGATTGACTGGTGCATTGCTGACAACGCCAACTATTCCGCACATAGGTTGTTTCTCATTTAAGGTAAATACTTTCCAAATTCCTGGGGCATGACAGGCTTTAGCCCTTGCAGTGCCGCCGTAGCAGCTTTAGCACCCACCGACTCTTGCCACCACGCGTCTGTCTTTACCGGCGTCATGCCGGCAACAACGGTGACCGCCATCAGCACGACCACGCCGCGTAAGGCGCCAAACAGGGCGCCTAAAGCACGATCAACGGGGCGCAGACCAATGGCAGCAACCAGCTTGCGAATCAAAAACGCAACCAACCCGCCCACAAAAAGGGCTGCCACAAAAACCGCTACAAAGCCGGCACCATAGCGAACTATTTCACTCGCGCTGCCCAAAGGCAGTCGCTGCGCAGCGAACGGTGCCAGCCATTGCGCCAGCACAAAGGCTGCCAGCCAATTCAACAACGACAACACTTCGTAGACCAGCCCACGCCACGCCCCGACTACCATGGAAAACAGCAGTACACCCACAAACACCCAATCCAACGTGGCAATGGCAAACACAGCTGCTTAGAGTTCCAGAATGGCAGCGGGCAAATCGAGCTTTTTGATCTTGTCAGCCACTTTGTCAGCCTCTGCCTTGGATTCAAAAGGCCCTACGCGCACACGAATGCGTTTGCCCTCTTTAGGCTGCACTACTTGTGTATAGGTTTTAAGCCCTGCTTTTTCGAGCTTCACACGCGCCTCATGGGCTTTGGCAACATCAGAATACGCACCGATCTGCACAACATAGCGGCTCGTACCCGGTGCAGACGCCGCAGCACCCACAACTGCCGGTGCAACCAATGGCTTCACTGCCTCTCTGCCTTCCAGCAATGCGCGCGCCTTGGCCCCGTCATCTACCGGCGTTTGTGGCTTTTCTGCGGGCTTTTCAACTGGTTTTTCGACTGGCTTGACTACAGGCTTCTCAGCAGGTTTGGGTTCGGGCTTGGCAGCTGGCTTAACCGGCGCAGCGGGAGCCACCGACACCGCGCCCGCCACCGCACGGGACGGCGAAGGTGCAGGGGTCGCCGCTGGCACAGGTGCGGCTGGCGCTACTGCAACCGGTGCGGTTGGCGCGACAGTGTGTGGCTTACCTGCATCGGATTCCACCACAATGTCTGCCCCCGCCTTGCTGGCTTGTGCGGCAGGTGCGGCTGCCAAGGGCTTGGCTGCACTCTTGTCGGGGATTTCGATCGCAATATCCACCGCAATGGGGCGCGGCTGGCTATCAAACAACAGCGGAAAGCCAATGACGCCCAGCAGCACCAGGACCGACGATCCAATCAAGCGGTGCCTGGCCCGCGTGCGCATGGCCTCCACGCTCTCGGCGGCAGGAGCGGGGGCGGGATGCTCGTCGCCACCTTTGCGAAATTTGAAAAAGGCCATGGGTCAGGTGATTCAGGAGTTCAAATGTTGGGCCAGCAGGCGGGGCACGCCGTGTGCAAGGATGCCACCCACGGTGTAGAACGATCCAAAGACAACGATTCTATCAGCGGGGTCTGCAGCGGCTATGGCCGCATGGAGTGCAGCCATAGGGTCGGCATGGGTAGAGCCCCGAGCTTCCTTGCGCGTGCTTTGTGCTTGCCATTGGGCCAGGAGCGCGTCTGCCCGCGCGGCCCTTGGCGTGGGCAAGTCCGTAAAGTACCAGCGATCCAACACAGGGCTGACCTTGGCCAGCATGGGGGCCAGATCTTTATCAGCCATGGCTCCAAAAACCGCATGGGTGGTGGGAAAGTAGCCCATGGCGTCGAGATTGGCCGCCAGTGCTGCCACGGAGTGCGGGTTGTGTGCCACATCCAGCACCAAGGTGGGTTGGCCAGGAATGATCTGAAAGCGCCCGGGCAGCTCCACAAACGCAAAACCATTGCGCACGGCCTGTGCTGTAACAGGTAAGCGCTCGCGCATCGCGGTCAATGCTGCCAACACTCCCGCCGCGTTGACCAGCTGGTTGGCGCCCCGTAGCGCCGGGTAGGCCAAGCCGCTGTATCTGCGGCCCCGCCCTGCCCAACTCCATTGCTGTTTGTCGCCCGACACATTAAAGTCCCGCCCCACACGCCACAGGTCTGCACCCACTTCCAGCGCATGGTCCAACACACTCTGTGGCGGCACTGGGTCACTCACAATCACTGGCTTGCCGGTGCGCATGATGCCAGCCTTTTCGCGGCCAATGCTTTCGCGGTCCGGGCCCAGTATGTCCATATGGTCCAGGTCGATGCTGGTGATGATGGCGCAGTCTGTGTCAATGATGTTGGTCGAGTCCAGGCGGCCACCCAACCCGACCTCCAGAATGACCACATCCAGATTGCTGCGCATCATGGTATCGAAGATAGCGAGCATGGAGAATTCGAAGTAGCTAAGGGAAATTACTGCGCCATTTAAGCATCTAGCCCTCTCCACTGCTTCGAAGCCTGCTACCAACTTTGTAGCATTCACAGACTCGCCACAAAGTCGCAGACGCTCCTCAAAATGCACCAGGTGTGGCGATGTAAAAAGACCGGTGCGGTAGCCCGCCTGCCCCAGAATCGACTCCAGCATGGCACAAGTAGAGCCCTTGCCATTGGTTCCAGCCACGGTGATGACCGGGCAGTCGAAACGGATCTCCATACGCTGAGCGACCGTGCGCACACGGTCCAGGCCCATGTCGATGGCGGTGGGGTGAAGGCGCTCACAGTGGGTAAGCCAGTCGGTAAGAGTCTTTGGTGTTTCCATGCTGACATAGATTGTCGCCGACGGTCAGGGGCGGGCTCCTGTGGGCGGGGCTGGATCAGGCGGCTTGGGCATTCTGCTCCGTGTCCCCCGCCCGCTACGCGGGCTCCTCCTTTACCTGCGCAGAACGCCCAAACCGCCTGCTCCAGCGTCCGTTGGTTTGCCTGCACGCATTTGCCTGCGTGCAGGGGTGCACCGTCGCCCACATCGGTACGCTTAAAGCCAGAATCCGTCCAAGTGAAACAAAAGAAGTCTGCACCTGGTGCCTGATATCAGGCAAAGAACGGGCGCGCACGCCCAATCGATTACGCCCGTGTGCCGGGGGCGACCATTGGGAACTCAAAGCTAAAAGTGGTTCCCTCGTTCAGAACCGTCTGCACCTTCAGAACACCGCCGAGCTTGCGCACTAAATTTTCCACAATCGTCATGCCCAAGCCAGTGCCGCCCTGGCCAATCTTGGTGCTAAAAAACGGCTGAAACAGGCGCTCCAAGGTGTCATCGGTCATGCCCACACCATTGTCAGAAAACATCATTTGGATGCGGTCACCCGACCGCTGCGCGCGAATCGTCAGCACCCCGTTCTGTCTCCCCTCAAACGCGTGCAAAAACGCGTTGTTGGTCAGGTTGATCACGATCTGCCCCAGGGGGCCCGGAAACGTATCGAGCATGATGCCGCGCTCAATTTCAGTCACAACTTTGTTGGGACTCTTTTTGAGCGTAGGTGCCAGTGTGGCCAAGACCTCTTGCACCGTGGCGGCCAGGTCAAAGCGGCGTTGCGCTTCACTGGTCTGGTCGTTGGCGACCTGCCTGAAGTTTTGCAGCAACTCATCGGCCCGGTGCAGGTTACGCAAGATCAGATCATTACCTTCCTGCACACCACGCACAAAATTGGCCAATGTGGTACGGGTCAGTTGGTTGTCGTTCAGCTGCTGCTCAAACGCCTTGCCTTGCTGAACCATGGTGCTGGACGTCATCAGGCTATTGCCCAATGGGGTACTGAGCTCATGTGACACGCTGGCGGCCAGTGTCGTGATCGTGGCATTGGCCTCGCTGCGCGCCAACTCCGCCTGGGAGCGATGGAGAATGGCTTCAGTCTCCAGTAATTTTTGCGTCTGGCGCGACAAGCGCCAGTTGAACCACAGCATGACCACAAAGCTCGTAATCAAGATGACCGAGAAAAACACGGTTGATTCATTGACCTGCCCACCCGCAACGCGCTGCGCTTGGTCCAGTGGAATGGTCACAGACAGTGCCCCCATGAGCTGGTGCAGCTGCCACTGCTTGAGTGGCGCGGCACCGGCAGCGGCGCGTCGCGCAACGATTTCCGGTCGTTTTTCATAGTCGTTGTGGCAGGCTACGCAACCGACTTGTGACGCTGGGTCTGCATACAGATAGCGCAGTACGCGCTGGCCGTCATGCATTTCAAATCGGGAAACGGGCTTCCATGCAATGGGCTGTTGCGGATCGAGTTTGTCTTGCTGCTCTAACTGCGGCCACGCCCAACGCAGGAAGTCGTCATCAAGACCCTGCGTAGCCTCCAAATTCCATTTGCTGATGGGCTTGTACTCGTACAACCGGTTGGAGTTGAGCGAGGAGGCCTGCCCTACCAGCTTGAGAAACTGCGCGGGAATAGGAACATGACCCGGCATGCCCGCAGCCGCCACATTCGCCCCAAAGCCATCGGCTTTGAGCTTGTCCACAATTTCGTGGGAATACACGGTACGCGCCGTTACCGCCTGGCTGGCAACAATTTCAGCGATGCCAAGTGCCTGGCGCTCAATAGTCTTGTTGACCGCGTCCCTGACCACCAGGTAGCTCAAGACGGACGCCACAACAAAGACCCCAACCAGTGCGGCCAACGCTCTTCTGTTGTCAAAATGTTCGTTCATTCCAGCACCCAGACAGGCGATGCACATGCATCCGCGACAATGGCCTCATCTTAAGTTGTTTTTCATTTCAGCACCATGATTACTCTGTACGGCATTCCCAACTGCGACACCGTCAAAAAGGCCCGCACTTGGCTGACCGATCAAGGGGTGGAATACCTTTTCCACGACTTCAAAAAGCAGGGCGTGCCTGAAGCGCAGCTGGACGCTTGGCTCACATCCGTGGGTTGGGAAACACTGATCAACCGCAAAGGCAACACTTGGCGGGCATTGCCCGACGAAGCAAAATCCGCTGTGGTGGACCAGG
>CAYXWW010000136.1:9180-10082 GCA_964468905.1 uncultured Rhodoferax sp.
AGTGCCCGCGCCCTTGCCTTGGCCCACGCCAGCGTGGTCAAACGGCCCGTGGTGGAATGGGACGACGGTGCTGTCACCGTAGGCTTCAAGCCGGAAACCTTTGCTTCGCACCTGCCTTAAAATACCCGGCTGTCGCCCATTCGGCGCGCCGCGCAGCGGCCCATCTCTTACTTCACACTATCTCGCACCATGAGCAATACCCCCACCGCCAAGATCGACGACGTCTCCGTCACCACCACCGCCAACGTGTACTTTGATGGCAAATGCGTGAGCCACGGCATCACCTTTGCAGACGGCACCAAAAAATCGGTTGGCGTGATCCTGCCATCCACCCTGACCTTCAACACTGGCGCGCCCGAGATCATGGAATGCGTGGCCGGTAGCTGCGACTACAAGCTGGCAGGTACTGATGCGTGGATCACCTCTGGCGCGGGCGACAAATTCAGCGTGCCGGGCAATGCCAAGTTCGACATCCGCGTGACCGCGGGCTTTGACGCCTACCACTACATCTGCCATTTTGGTTGATCAGCGGTTGATTCGGGTCATTGTGACCACACCAAAATTGCTACATTTTTAATAGCTGCTCACGCACATTCCACGAGGGCTAGAGGCCAATTTATGTCAAACACCATCCTGCAAAACATCCCCGTCGGCCAAAAGGTCGGCATCGCCTTCTCTGGTGGCCTGGACACCAGCGCCGCCCTGCACTGGATGAAACGCAAGGGTGCCCTGCCCTACGCCTACACCGCCAACTTGGGCCAGCCCGACGAAGCGGACTACGACGAAATCCCCCGCAAGGCCATGGAATACGGCGCAGAAAAAGCCCGCCTGGTGGACTGCCGCCCACAGCTGGCAGCTGAAGGCATAGCCGCGCTGCAGGCCGGAGCTTTCCATATCAGCAC
>CAYXWW010000137.1:0-5616 GCA_964468905.1 uncultured Rhodoferax sp.
CACCTCCATGCACAGCATGGACAACTACTACGTCTCCAAACTCATCGCGCTTATGGCCGAGGCCCAGGTGCACGTGGCCAGCAACCCCTGCGTCAACATCACGCTGCAGGGCCGCTTTGACACCTACCCCAAGCGCCGCGGCCTGACCCGTGTGCCCGAGCTCATGGCAGCGGGCCTGACCGTGGCCTTTGGCCAAGACGACATGATGGACCCCTGGTACGCACTGGGCAGCGCCGACATGCTGGAAGTAGCCAGCATGGGCCTACACGTGGCCCAGATGACCAGCCAGGCCGCCATGCGCCAGTGCTATGACGCCATCACCACCAACCCGGCCAAGATACTCGGGCTGCAGGGCTACGGCATCGCAAAAGGCTGCCACGCCGACCTGGTGCTACTGCAAGCCCGTGACCCGGTTGAGGCGATTCGCCTGCGTGCCACGCGGCTGCAGGTATTCAAGCGCGGCAAGCGCGTGGCGCACACGCCTGCGGCCACGGCTACGTTGAGCCTGCCTGGGCGTCCGCAGGCGACTTCGTGGATGAAATAGGCTTCTAGCCCTCGTGAAATGTGCCTGAGAAGCTATTGAATGTGTAGCATATGTAGGCAACCAAGGCGTTGGAACTAGCAGGCCGGCGGTGCTACGCCAGGCATCCACAGTACTTTTACTGGGCTCTGGAGCTATAGTGGCGATAGCGAATCGGATCACGCAACTGATTCAACAGCCGGGTTGACTTCATAGCTAGGCGTGCTGGTTTTTCTGGAAATGTTATGGCCCTTCATTTAAACGGTATGGCGACTATGAGCCTTATTGAAAGCGGGTTTGACCCTGAGTTGGTTGGCCATATTAGGGCGACTGCCGCGATGGTAGGGTGACACAGATGTGTCACTCTAAATTAAGTTTGGCGGCAGAATGAACGTCAGGCAAGTATTTGCAGGGATTGCAGCATGCATCGCGGCAACCGTCTGCACTGCTCAAACGAGACCATTTGCCTGGCGAGCTCTCAAGGCCACTGATCCTCAAGTCAGCTATGAGCGTATCAGCCTTGAAATGACCAAGGTAGAAGCTGACTTCAATGGAGATGGAAAGCCCGACCAAGCTGTTGTTTTGCTTCACAAAGAAGACGCCAATCGCGCTGGTGTCTTTGTCTTCTCAGCTGGAGCTACTACTGGGTCTTCGGTAAAGAAGCTTGGCGAGTACAAGTTTTCAGCGGGAGAGTTTATGCTCTCAGCCGTTAGCAAAGGGTGCTATCGCAGCGAGAAGTTAACCGTCTGCTTGCGCTACAGCGGCCTGCAGCGAACCGAGATTGAGTACGGCTGGGGTACGCTTTACTGGCAGGAGGGTGGAAAGTGGCGAGAAATTCAGTTTATACGTGGCGAGTTTGCTGGCCTTTGAAGTGCATGCCGACGCCTCATTTTTAGTTAACGCTCCTGCGTGCAGCCTCATGCAACATGGAAAACTACTATTGATTGTTCTAGTCTGCTTTTGCAACGCGGCGCAGGCGGGGGATGCTCGAGGCATAGGAGGCTGGTACCTTTCCGGTACAAAGTCGGAAGAGGATTTGGGAATCGGTCCCAAGCTGGCAAAGTGCTTGGCTACGCTCGAAGGTGGATCAGTCGCAGGTAGGCGGCAGTGTCTTGGAGCAGAGAATCAGCGACAAGATAAACGCATGAATACCGCGTACCAAAAGGCCTTGACGCGACTTGGCCCTGCGCGGCAGGAGTTGCTAAGGCAAAGCCAACGGGCGTGGTTGAAACTTGTTGGCAGCCAGTGCGAACTGGAAGCTGGCCCACCAACTGGGGGCACCGATTGGACCGACGAGCTCGTTATCTGCGATCTGCATTGGCGTGCCTATCGTGCCATGTTCCTAGAATCGCTTGATGAGTAGCGCGGCGCTTAACTGCAATCAACCCACCAAACTCACTGTCACTACCTTATGTTGTCGCCTGAAGTTCAAAACTCCGCAGCGCACAGTGTCCTGTGCTGGCTTGCCACCGTCGATGGGAATGGTCAGCCCAATGTTTCCCCAAAGGAAATCTTCGCCGCGTTTGATACCGAGCACCTTGTCATAGCGAACATCGCCTCGCCCACCAGTGTGCGAAACATTGGAGTCAATCCACTGGTGTGCGTCAGCTTCATCGATGTCTTCGTCCAGAAGGGATTCAAAGTAACGGGAACGGCCCGCAACGTGCGCCGCGAAGACGCGGAATTTTCTCGTTGGTCGGCTCCGCTACTGACCAAGGCAGGGCACCGGTTCCCCATTCACAGCGTACTGGTTATCCGCGCCACGGCAGTCGACCCAATCGTTGCACCAAGCTATCGGCTCTACGCGACAGAAACAACAGAACAGTCGCAGGTGGAATCGGCCATGCGGGCATACGGCGTTCGACCAGCACGCGGTGATGCGTAACCGTTCGGCGTTAGCAACCATGCACGGCATTCTGCTTTCCATACTCCTGCTTCCCACCTTGGCAATTGGCGCGGGTTTCGACTGCAAAAAGGTGGGCACTCAAGTGGAGCGCCTGATTTGTGCCAACACTGAACTTTCCACTCTTGACGAGGCGCTCTCCGACGCGTTCTCACTTGAAGTGGAAAGGACAGAATCCCTCCCCACCTTCGGACCGCACAAAAAACCATGGCGACATCACCGGACCGCTTACTGCGCACACTATGGCGCACTGGAAGTTGGTTCTGATGGGTGGAAAAACGCCTTCGCTGGAATGTGCGAAGTGGACGAAAACAAGACTACGTTGATGAAAAGATGTGTAGCACCCTCTTCCCGACTTATTGCCGTAAATCACAGGCCTGACGGAGGCAACGCACATCTTCCGTCCACGTCAAATATATGAATTCTCAGTTCATCACACGCGTCCTCGCCGCTTCGGATGTACCGGTACTCCGCAGCTTGCAGGAGGTTTTTGCTGACGCCTTCGACGACAAAGAGTCGTATCTGCGCAAGCCACCGAGCGACGCCTATCTTGCAAAGCTGTTGGCCAGCGACACGTTCACTGCTGTAGTTGCAACGATCGCGGGCCAAGTAGTAGGCGGCCTTACTGGCTACACGCTTCACAAGTTCGAGCAGGAGCGAAGCGAGTTCTACATCTATGACCTGGCAGTGAACGAGAGCTTTCGACGCCAAGGCATCGCAACTGCACTCATCAAGGAACTACAGAGTATTGCGACGGAGCGAGGCATCTACGTCATCTTCGTCCAGGCCGACTACGGCGACGACCCTGCGGTTGCGCTTTTCACGAAGCTTGGCACACGAGAAGATGTCATGCATTTCGATATTCTCCCTCCACACAATGCAGCCCAAACCGATTGACCACACCCAAAAGGCATCCTATTTGCCTTCGCCATTGCTCGAGCCGTCTCTGCGTGCGTTGCAGAACTACATGCACGGCTTCTACCCTGACAGAGCGTACTCGGACCCCATACCAATGGACTTTTGGTCGGTTGAAGACGATGAACTCTTCCTTGAGATCTTGAGCTATATGCCACTTCACATAACAGAAGATGCACAAGCGAGGTTCGATGAGTGGCCTCTCGCTTTTCAGCTTGCATACCCGATCTTTTGGCTGGAAGATGATTATGAATTCAACGGATGGACTGCACTGACAAATGCTGGCGAACGGCTTCTGCCACTTGCGATTGCCGCGTACGACAAACTTGGCATGCACTCTGAGGCTCAAGCCCTTGCCAAAGCATTGGCTGCGGTACGCAAATCGCCGTCCGATGCCGACGCGGCGGAACGCGCATACAAGTCAGTTCCGAATCCGTATGCGGACGATGAAACGAAGTTCAACGAACTGCTACGCTTCTTCCGCAACAATCGTCAGCTCTGGTTGGATAAGAGCGAGGTCCAACATGGCATTTGACGAAGGCCTAGCCCAACGGGTTCGCAAAGCTCTCGGCGACCGACCATCGGTCACCGAGAAAAAGATGTTCGGCGGCCTGGCGTTCCTGGTTGACGGCAAGATGTTTGTTGGCATCTCCGGCTCGCGTCTGATGGCCAGAATCGGCACCGAGCGCTACGACGATGCATTGGCACTTGCCCACGTGCGAGAGATGGCGTTCACAGGGCGGCCGATGAAGGGCTACGTCTACATCGATCCGTCGGGTCTGGCAGACGACAATGATCTTGTGGCTTGGGTGACGTGGTGTGTCGGTTATGTGGCTGCCCTGCCCGCCAAGAAGCCAAAATGAGGTCATCACGCACGCGTGACGACCTCACCCGAAAGCCATTTCACAATCCATTGCAACCCGGAGTCCACCCATGTCCAAGGTCCGCGTAGAAAGTTTCACCATTTCACTTGACGGTTTCGGCGCTGGCCCGGACCAAGACCTCAACAACCCGCTGGGCGTAGGCGGCACATCGCTGCATGGCTGGGCAATCCCAACTCAAACGTTTCAGAAAAACCTGTTTGGCAACGACAGTGGAGAAACCGGCGTGGACGAAGACTTTGCCGCGCGGGGCTTTCAGAACGTCGGGGCCTGGATTTTGGGCCGGAACATGTTTGGCCCGGTGCGCGGACCTTGGCCGGACGAGACCTGGCGCGGCTGGTGGGGCGACAACCCGGTGTACCACGTGCCAGTCTTCGTGCTGACCAACCATGCACGCGCACCGCTGGTCATGGAAGGCGGGACCACTTTCTACTTCGTGACAGAAGGTGCCGACGTGGCGCTTGCCCGCGCCCGCGAGGCCGCCGGTGGCAAAGATGTGCGCGTGGGCGGTGGGGTCAACGTGATCCAACAGTACCTTCGCCAGCGCCTGATCGATGAGATGCACATCGCCATATCGCCGGTGTTGCTCGGCGCGGGTGAGCGCCTCTTTGACGGTGTCAATCTCCCTGCCTTGGGCTATGCCTGCACCCAGCACGCGGCCACGACGCGTGCCACGCACGTGGTGTTTACACGGCAGTGAATGCGAAGAGGGCCAACACCACAAACAACAGCGGTAAGTGCTCGAAGGACCTCAGGCAACGCTCATTTGCTTTCAACGTGTTTGGCAAATTTGTTCAGAATAGACTGCCATCCATAGCGCTGTTGTTCGATGGAATGTTCTGTCTCTGCATCAAACGTGGAGCGAACCGTGACGCCGTTTGCGCCCTCTAAAAACTCAACCTCGCCCGTGCGGGGTCCAAAGGTGTATTGGATTAGCTTGTGTGGAACGATCTTGGTGTAGGTGCCCGCAAAGTCAAAACCAAAGCTGCCGTCTTTGGCCTCCATGCGCGAGCTAAACGCTCCGCCTTCGCGCAAATCCACGCTGGATTGGGTGGTGTGCCAATCGTCCGAAGCGGCGTTCCATTGCTTGATGTCTTCTGGCGTTACGTAAGCGTTCCACACTGTGGCAATTGGGGCGTTGACAATCGTTTCAACAGTGATTTTCATGAAATGAATCCTTGGGTTCAAGAGTTGCGTGCGCTAGGATAAACCATGGCATGCTTGACCCCATGAAAAAATACTGGCTCATGAAATCAGAACCCAGCGAAGTCTCGGTAGACGACGCGCTGGCCGCACCCAACGCTACCGTTGCATGGACTGGCGTGCGCAACTACCAGGCCCGCAACTTCATGCGCGACGCCATGCAAGTGGGCGACGGCGTGCTGTTCTACCACTCA
>CAYXWW010000137.1:5626-10039 GCA_964468905.1 uncultured Rhodoferax sp.
AAGGTTGCGTCAACCGCCTATACCGACCCCACCCAGTTTGAGGCCACCTCGCCCTACTTTGACGCCGCCTCCAAACCCGACTCCCCCCGCTGGCTGCTGGTGGATGTGCAAGTGCTGCACAAGACACGCAACCTCACCCTGCCCGAGTTGCGCGCCGATGCGCAATTGCAAGACATGGTGGTGCTAAAAAAGGGGAACCGCCTGTCCATCACACCGGTGGAGCCGCAACATTGGCGCGTTATCGTGCAGCGGCTGGGGCACTCTCACGCATGACACCCGCCAGTCCTGCTCATGGCCCTACATTTTTTGCGAACGGTAGTGCCTTTCGCGCCTGGTTGACCAAGCGCGCTGGCACAGGATTGAACTGCTTGCAGCGCGACTATTTCCTTGCTGGTGAACCTACTGATTTTGAGCCTTTGGCCGGTGGCTGTTTGCCAGGACAGAATCCATTGACAGGGTCCAGTGGATTAAACCAAACGTCTTTGCGCGCCAGCAGCACCGAGCTAACGTTGGCATTTGGAACCTCAAACACACGCCGTGTGCAAAGCTTGGCCCGGACCAAAAAGTCTTTGTGATACCCCAACATAAAGCGCTTCAAAGAACCGTCTTTGAGCATGGCCTCCATGCCGGCCGAAATGCGCTCACCCAAGCGCGGGCTCGCTGGCGAAATGAAAAAAAGCCACGGCAGTGGCAAGCGAACGACAAAACTATCGTCGAGGGCAAGGCTGGGGTACTTCAATTGGTGGCCGTCTAACTCGGGGAATACTTCGTTCACGCCCCGCAAAAAATAGTCAAAACGCCCGCGGTTCAGCATTTCATACAGGCCTTCAAAGTTAACGCCCGTTACCACGTTGAATTTTTCGGCGGTTAAAAGAACATGGCTTGCCCATCCATGGCCCACACCTACCGAAAGCCGTTTAACCTCGTCCACGGTTTGAACCGAGCGGAACCGCTGCTGATCTTTTTGATTGATCAATGCCACGCGCCACGACTGAAGCCCCAGGTCGATAGGTATCTGGACTGAAATCAGGCTTTGCTCCCATCGGGGTTGGGCCAAGCTTGCAATGACGTTGACCACTGTTCCGCGAACCAGCTCCCGCAGCATGCGTTCGCGCTCCATATACTCCGGCGCAAGGTCAATTTGGTAGGGGCCATATTCGCGCTCGGTGCGTTGCAGAACTTCCTGCAGCAAGCGCATCGCGTAATCGTTGCGGCTGTCGAGTGCGGACTGAGGCCGATCTACGATGACGTGATCCAGAGCGTGTGCCGCCTGACACAGCACCAATGCAAACATCAAGCACTGAACAGTGCCACGGCACAATGCACCCAACCATCGTACAGGCATACACATCTCCTGAACGTTACTCCCGTCGTGCAATTGTGGTGTATTTCTACCGATATCCAATAAACAGAATCCCTAAGTTCACCGCAAACGCTGCGGCCCAGACCATGCTGCGGATATTGGCTATGCCTGCCACGTACATCATGATGTACAAAATGCGCAGCACCACAAACAGGAAGGACAAGATGTCGAGCCAGCCCTGGGGTGCGCCCAACTGGTGAGCGATGATGACGGACGCCATGAACAACGGCAGCGCCTCAAAACTATTGGCCTGTGCAGCATTGGCCCGGGCGCGCCAGTCTTTTTGGCGTGCCAACCAGCCGCGCGGGTTGGCATTGTCAAATCCACCTTCGCGCCGTGGTTTACCCAGCATGCCCGATTTGGCCAGCCACGCGCAGGCAATGGGCAGCAGCGCTGCAATCAATAGGCACCAGTATGCGACGGTGAAATGAATGTGTTGCATAAGTAGAAACCGATAGGTCTTTTTGCTTGGTTTTAGCGCCGATCCACCAGCGCATGGGCAATGGTGCCCAGGTCGACGTATTCCAGCTCGCTGCCCGCAGGCACGCCGCGCGCCAGACGGGTGACGCCCAGGCCGCGTGCCTTGAGCCCTTCGCTGATGACGTGGGCAGTGGCCTCGCCTTCGGCGGTGAAGTTGGTGGCCAGAATAACCTCTTGCACTTCGCCATCCAGCGCGCGGTCAAAGAGCTTTTTGAGGCCAATGTCGTGCGGGCCGATGCCGTCGAGCGGGCTGAGCTTGCCCATCAGCACAAAGTACAGCCCTTTGTAAGCTCCAGTGCGCTCCAGCGCTGACTGGTCGGCCGGTGTTTCCACCACACACAGTTTGCTGTGGTCGCGCCGAGAGTCTTGGCAGGTGGCGCACACCTGATTTTGCGTAAAAGTGTGGCAGCGCTCGCAATGCTTGATGTTGCCCACCGCTTGCTCCAGCGCCCGGGCCAGCGTCTGCGCCCCCGCGCGGTCGTGCTGCAGCAGATGGAATGCCATGCGCTGGGCCGATTTGACACCCACGCCCGGCAAGCGCTTGAGCGCCTGGATCAACGTGTCGAGGGAGTTGGTGTCAGACATCAATGTGTGAGAGCGTGATAGTGAAAACGCGTCAGCAGGGGGCGTAGCGAGCAAGCGTCAGGCGAGGCGCGGGTGGCGGGGAACCGAAACGTACATCCGGTATGTGAGGATTGCCCGACGGGCCCCGCAACGACGCATCACGCTTGCGCAGTAGCCCCTAAAAAGGAAACTTCATGCCGCCTGGTAGGCCTGGCATCCCTGCCGTGAGCTTGCCCATTTTTTCGTTGGACAGTTCTTCCGCTTTGCGAATAGCAGCGTTGAATGCCGCTGCCACCAGGTCTTCGAGCATGTCTTTGTCGTCTGCCAGCAGGCTGGGGTCGATGGTGACGCGCTTGACGTCGTGCTTGCAGGTCATGGTGACCTTGACCAAGCCGGCACCCGATTCGCCCGTCACTTCAATAGTGCCCAACTCGTCCTGGGCTTTTTTCATGTTGTCCTGCATAGCCTGGGCTTGCTTCATCAAGCCGGCGAGTTGTCCTTTGTTGAACATGTATTTCCTTTAGTTAATTCAAAGAGGCTTGATCGAGCCAGGCACGATTTTCGCGCCAAAGTCCCGCATCATGGCCTGCACAAACGGCGCATCAAAAATAATCTTTTCCGCGGCCAACTGCCGTTCGGCCGAAGCCGCTGTGTTGCGCCGCGCTGGGCAGTCAGTGACGCGGCCAATTTCCACCACCAGTTTGACCACATGGCCCGCATTGTGCAGGGCCGTCGTCAGCCGATCGCGGCTGCCACTTTGGTTGAGCGATTCACGTTCCACCCGCAAAATCCATTGGTCCGTATCGCGCGCGACCAGTTGTGACTGCAGTGCCAGCTCACGGACCAAAGCGTTGATGGCCTCGGCTTTGATCAACTGCTGCACCGTGGCATGCCAAAAGTCGCCCTCTTCCGTGGGCACCAGCACGGGTGGAGCTTGCGGGGCCGTTAGCTCAGCCCTAGATTCGGCTTGCGTGCGCACGGGAACCGCTACAACTTTAGTAGCTACCTGTGGCCGTTCTACGGGGGCTACAGGAACATTTTGTTCATACTGCTCATCCAGCTGGTCCATAAACTCCGCGTCCAGCGCGGCGTCTGCTGAATCAAATGGTGCTGCGGGTCTGGCCGATTCGCGTACCGGCAATTGCTGGCCCGGTGGCGGCCCGGCTGCTTGCAATGGCGCAGGTGCTGGCTCGTCTTCCCACGGCTGCACAACGGCGGGCTTGGGGGAGGCGGCAGGCGCGTGCGCGACGGGTGCAGCGGGTGCGGGTGCCGGAGCTATGGATGTGGCCGGCGCGGAGACTGCTTGTACACGCGGCGCAACTGCAGGGGCCGGCGCGGTACTTTGGTTTGTCGCCTGTGCGACCGGTGCTGTAACTTTATTTAGAGTTTTTTTTTCAGCCAATGCAGCGTTACCCACTGCTGCAGCTTGGGGCTTGAAGGCCAACAGGCGCAACAGCACCATGGTCAGCGCGGCATATTCATCGGGGGCCAGCCCCAAATCCGCACGGCCATGCAGGCAAATGCTGTAGAGCAACTGGGTTTCATCAGCGGGTAGCAGCGCGGCCAGGCGGGCGGTGTCGGCGGCCTCGGGGTCGCTGTCGTTGTTGTCGTTGGCTGTCGCTGCTGCTGCGCCCCCACCCATGGCCTGAATCACCGCCATGCGCTGCAGTACTGTAGACATTTCCTCCAACGTAGAGGCAGCACTCAATCCGTTCAGGCGCAAGGTCTCGGAAGTCTCTACCACCGTCTTGCCATCGCCCAGCGCCAGTGCCTCAATCAGGCGAAAAACATAGGAGCGGTCCACACTGCCCAGCATCTGGCGCACGGTGGCCTCTTGCAGCTTACCGGAGCCAAAGGCAATGGCCTGGTCCGTGAGGCTCAAGGCATCGCGCATGGAGCCACGGGCAGCACGTGCCAGCAAACGCAGCGCCTGTACTTCGGAACTGACTTGCTCCACTGCCAGCACCTTGGTCAGGTGCTCGCGAATGGTCTCGGGCGCCATGGGC
>CAYXWW010000138.1:0-10004 GCA_964468905.1 uncultured Rhodoferax sp.
AATGGGCATTCGCCCGCCGGCGGCTCAAGCGGCACAAGCTGCCCCTGTCGCGGCAAAGCCAGAGTCCAAAAAGGGTCTCATCGCTGGCGTAGCTGTGGCTGTAGTGGTCGTGCTTGGAGCTTTGATGTCCATGGGTGGCAAGTCAGAAGCGCCAAAGGCTCCAGTTGCTGCGCCTGCTGCGCAAGCGCCTTCGACGGCGCTGACTGCGAAAGATCACCTCAACCAATTGTTGGGTCTGGCCCGTGATGGTCGTTGGAAAGAGGTGCCTGCTAAGGTCAACCTGGTCAAGTCCATGGGGCAGGTTAATAAGACCAATGCGCCTCAAAGCAAGCAGCTGGCCGATCAAGGTTCAGAGTTGTTAAATTCTGAACAATTTGCTAACGCTGCGGATGCCTTTGACAAGGCGATCCAAGCTGATCCTGGAAACATTCAAGCACGCTTTGGTTTGGGTGCATCTTTGACCCGTCAAGGGAAATTCGATGCTGCAATCACAGTGCTGATCGATGGCTTGTTGGTTGCACCTGACGCGGGTAGCGGTTGGTTGACTGCCGCAGAGGTTTTCTCTGAGCTGGGCAAGACCGAAGCTGCAGCTTCGGCACTGAAGTTGGCTTACTATTTCGCCAGCAACCGTGACAACGCCCGCAAGTTCATCGAAGACCCATCGCGCATCAAGAGCGAGAAGTTCCGCAAAACGATCGACACCACCTTGCCTGCGCTCAGCGGCATCCCGGCTAAGTCCTAATCTGGCCATTTGTTTCGCTGATACGAAGGTCGATATGGTTGATTTATTGATTGAGCCATGTTTTCGACCTGTTGGCGAGCGGGCGTTGGTTGATGGCATCCATTGACTTCGCCGTTATGAACAAAGAGCCACAACTTCTATTGGGAGTCCTCTCACTGCAGAGGCTTTTTGTGGGCTCGAAATCCGAGGGTATGTATCCCGTGTTTGACGCGGAAGACGGCACCCGTTACCGAGTGCGTCTTCAGGGCGATGCTCCAACTGGTGCGGACCCTTTGGCGCCATATTTTGGGCAACGCGTCAAGGTCAGCTGTGCTACCGACAGGTTGCGTGGCCATTGGCGCATGACCATACATACAAGCGAAGTAGGTCTGTCAGGCATCGAGATGGTGCCCATAGATTCAGAGGGTGAGGTTTAAGGTGGCCTTTTGCTCTGAATGCGGCAAACCCTTTACCGCTGGTGCTAAGTTTTGCGCCGGTTGCGGCCGTCCCGTCAATACGACTTCCTTCGTGAATCCAACTGTGCACGCTAGCCCTCGCGCTGCTCCCAGTGCGGCGGATTCATTCACCGGTGCTGGCCTCGATCCCAGCGTCCGGACCAGCGTGTCACAGACCCTTTTTGTGGTTGCTCAGTCGATGTTGGCTGATTTCCAGCGCATGTTGAATGCCCACCGCCTCACACCGTTGGGTCTGGCCAGCGGATCCGATACACAGGCCTTGCGTCAGCGCGCCCAAAGCGAGGTAGTTCGCCACCAAGGCCGCTTGCGGTATGTGTGCATCTTGGGTGATTGGGAGTTGGTGCCCCCCTATGAGATGGAGAGCGCCCTCGATGGCGAAGCGACCTTCAGTGATTCCCCTTATGCAGGGGGAGCCACGGGGCAGCCCTCGGACCCGATGAACTTCATTCCTCTCGCCTGCGTCTCCCGTGTGCCTGTGCGCGATATGAATGTCATTGAGCGCGTATTGTTCCAGCCTCTAGCGAGCCGCACGGCCTCGGAAGCCTTCGCCTTCAGCATTACGGCTCAAAAATGGCTCAACGCTTCCGAAGCCATCTTGCAGGGATCAGTCATGCAAGGCCAAATGGTGCCCGAGAGTCACCATGCTGATGATGAGCCTCAAAATAGGCCAGCCATGCTTTTGTCACCGGATTGGGACGAATCAAGCTTGGCTGATTGGGTACGCAAACATCCACTGCCTCAGGGTAGTCTGCTTCACTTCAACGTTCATGGTGGCGGTGACACGCCTGATTGGGTGGGAGAGGGGGAGTGGGGTGGCTATGAGCCTATCTTTTCCCCCGGCACCATTCCTGATTTTGCGTCAGCTGTCTTGTTCACCGAAGCTTGTTTCGGTGGCGCTATGGGCTATGACGATCACAGTGTGGTGGAGCATTTTTTCCTCAACGGCGGACATGCTTTTGTTGGTTGCTCGGTGCCGGCCTATGGCGATCCCGGTGTGAAAATTTACGGCGTACCTACTTTTGGTGCCGACACCTTGGCGCTGGCATTTTTCTCTCGTCTGCAGCAAGGCATGAAATTAGGTGAGGCCTTTGCCGCGGCCAAGATGGCGGTACTCACTGACGATCCCCCGCTGTGCCACCCCTACAGTGTCAAAACAGTTTGCTCCTTTAATTTGTACGGTGCACCGTGGCATGCGATGAAAAAAGAAAAGTCGCCTGCCCCTGCATCCCGCCGCGAAGCGACGACGGGCTCCGCACTTGATCGCATTCGATCACGCATGGGAACGTCTCGCTTGGAAGGTTTACAAGACGACGATGACAGCTTGCTCAATACTTTGCGAGCGAGTTACCGTGAACGATTGAGGGTGCCGTTGCTCCAGCGCACGGTGCCTAGCGCAGAGGCTGCCAGCCGTTTGCAAGTTTGGTTGCAAAACCCTGAAATTTCTGACGTGTTGAATCGCACTTCAGTGCAGGCCAGTAATTTGCGACTGCATCAGGTTCAGCATTCTGACCATGCGGGTTTTTTGATTGAAGGACATGCCGGTACCAACCGGGAACAAGAGTGGATCCTGGTCCTGAACGACCAGGGTGATTTGCGACAAGTGATCGCAAGTAAAAGTGGAGGTTGAAAATGAAATGCGTTAAATGTGCAGTCGAACTGTTTGAGGGTGCCAAATTCTGTCCTGACTGCGGAACTTCTACCGAAGTCAAGTCGAATTGCCCTCACTGCAGTGCCTCGATTCCTGCGGATTCAACCTTTTGTACCGAATGCGGTACTTCTATCAAGGGTGGTCCCTCATCCGTATCGGGGCCCAAGGTTGAACAGGTGGAGCCCAAACCTGCCGCCTTGGGTAATGAGTTTGTTTATTTCGTAGGCGAGGAGCAACTGCACAAGGACTCGCACGACAAACGCTTTCCCCCTTACGGCTGCATCGGCGTGGTTGTAGTGAATGGTCGTGTTGAGCGTGTGTACAACCAAGTCTCCGCCACGATCAAAGCGAACAAAACAGAATCTACCCCGCTGAAGGACTTGTACGAGCGCTTGGTGGGAGGGGTGAAGGATTTTGTGGCCTACCGCCAGAACTTGCTGACTTACGTGATCAGCTCCTTGCGCGACCTTCCGGTGATTACTTACTCGCGTAAACCCAATATCCCGGGTTCACTCGATGACATGCTGAAGTTCGAGTTCTGGATCACCCATCCTGAACAAGACATTGTGATCAGTGAGACTGAGACGGCTGATCCTGCCAAGGCCAAGATCCTGAACAACATCGGCGTCTTTTTGACAAAGTTTGTTTCTGGTAAGGCCGGTTTGACTTTCAACGAGTTCAAGTCCATCGCGACTGAGCAGTTGGAATTGTTGTTGGCTGGCTACAAGATGGAGCAGCTGGTCGCAGATCAAGGCGCGCGCAATCAGTTGATGGCCGACTTAGAGAAATTGACCGGTATCAGCGGCCGATGTACTTTGGGAAGCGGGCGAAAGTTACAACGTTACCAATTCGACATTTCTAAAGCGGTACGCCCCGTTGCGTGCCCGTCTTGCTCCAAGCAATACACCGCAAAGGTCAAGTTCTGCGAGGAGTGCGGTCATGATCTGACACCCACTGCGTTGTGGGTTGACATGTACCGACCCCTGGCCTCCAAAGAGGGGCAATCTATTACTCTGCGATTGAGCTTGATGCGCGATCGCACGGATCCTAATGTCCAAGTTCCTTTTGACGATGACATCATCACAACCATGGTGGTGACTGAATTGGAGCCTTTGATTCGTCGCACACCAATTGATGAGATGTTGTCTCAAGGCTATCTCAAAACCTTGAGCGCTGCACTCAATGAGCACTTGCCGACCGCTTGGCAAGGCTTTGTGAAGGACTTCGAAGTCCTCGATCTGCGTACCACTGAAGCTGATTGGTTCTTCCGCACCGATGCACTGGTAGCTGAGCAGCTGCGTGTGATTGAGGCTGACAAGCGCTCCTTGGCGATTGGTGAAGCCGAGCTTGACCTCGAAGAAGTCAAGCTTGCTTTGGCCATGCGTGAGGTGCGTTTCCGCGATGATGAATACCTCACGCGCAAGCGCCAAGAGTATGAGACCGCTCGCAAGGCGGCAGAACTGGACGCAGCCAAGGAGCTGGAGGACCATTCCCGGGAAACCCAGACCGAGCTCAAGAAAGAGCAACTCGATACCCAGGCCTACAGCGAGCGCGCTGTCATGGAGCGCCAGCGCATGTCCAGCGACCGTCAGACCGACGAAATGCTTCGTCAAGACGAGCACTCGCAGGTCGATCACGAGATCTCTCTGGAGAAGAAAGCTGCGGGTCACGACATTGATTTGAAGGACATGGCTGGTCAGGCAGAAAGCCGTCAAGTCCGTCGTGAGATCGATGACAAGTTCTACGTCGACGACCAGAAGTTACGGATAGATGCCGAACGCGCAAAGCAGATGGGCAATATCGAAGAGGACTTGGTGGATCGCCAAACAGAGCGACAGCAAAGCGTTCAAGATCGCGATCAAAACCGCCAGATCGACAAACTGCGTGCGATGGCTGAGCTTGAGGCCAAGATGGCCGAGCAAGACCAAAAACACGAACTCAGCAAAGCCAAGCAAGAGCAAGATCACGAATTGGCGAAGCGTGAGAATATGAAAGACCTCAGTGCCGCCGAGATGCTGGCCATCCAAGCTGCCGAACTTGCCCAGGCGGGTGGTGCAGCTGCAGCTGCCGATATCGTCAAGGCCATCGCTCAATCTCAGGCGGATGCCGAAAAGGCCAAGGCAGAAGCTGCTGGTTCTGGTATCAAGGAAGAAATGTACGAGCGCATGCTCAAGATGCAGGAGCAAAGCACGCAAGCGACTATCGATGCGCATAAAAATGCAGCCTCGATTTCACAAAGCGTGAACGAGAAAGCCATGGAGCAGATGGCGAAGGTTTCAGGCGCCGCCAACGCCCAATCGCTCGAAGGCTTCAAGTCGGCTGCTGAGATCGCGAAAAGCACAAATGAAAAGTCGATGGACAGCATGGCCAAGGTGGCTACTGCCACGGCAAGTCGCAAGGTTTCGAATGAAAAAGAGGAACCTGAAAAATACAAATGTGTGAACACCTCATGCGATAAAGTCTTTGACAAGCCCATGAAGTTCTGCCCAGGCTGCGGCCACAACCAACAAGCAACTTGATTGACTTAAAACCAGCATGAGCTCATGTCTTTTTTGCGGATCCACTGAACAGAACGCTGATCGCAAGTTTTGTACAGATTGCGGAAACAATTGGCCAGCCAACCAGGCTGTGGATAAGGCCGCCGACGTCCATCGTTACGTAGACTCGTTATACCAATCGGTGCAGTCGAGCAACTTCGACGACAGCACCGAGAAGCTGATCAAGAAGATGCGTGAGCGCTTTAAGATCTCGCACGGGACTCATCAACGCATCATCGAAGATTTGCGCGAGCGACTGCAGATCGTCGAGGGCATGCACAACTTCACGTTGGAGTTCAACCAAAACGACAGCGACGCGTATGCTGAGCAAGACACCTTATTGCAATTTCGCTTGATCAATGACACCAGTGCCGAGCAGCTTAAATCTGTTGAGCTGACTTGGGACGATCCGGATTCTGCCTCGGGTCGTGCGTTTCGCGCTACCACCTCCATGGCCGTGCGTCCAGGGGGTACTGCTTCACTGCAAGGCAGTCACGTGTTCATGCGCTTCGGCCCGAAATCAATCGATCGCATGCAACTGCGGGTCGAGCTTCCATGGGGTGATGTGGGCGAGTTCATCATCGAGCCGATGGTTTTTAACGTCCGGAATCCGGATCAGAAGATCAGCAAAAACATCACCAACAACATCTCCATGGAACGCGGGGTGTTGGACAACTCCACCAACCTTGCTGATGCCGATGGCGCACCTCTCAATGTGGGGCGTCAAGCGATTTGGAAAAAGCTCAGTCTGTTTCCTACTGTGCAAAAACCCGACCAGATCGAAGATCTGATCGTCGCTCCAAGTGCGAGTCAGCCCGAAACTGCATTGGTTACCGTGGCTGTGGCGCAGCCAGCACCAGTGGCTGCAGTTGAAGCCAAAGAACAACCTCAAGCTGCAACGCCAGTTCCTGAGCCTGAGCCAGAGCCCCGCCCCGCCCCCATTGCTGACTCGACCGAGCCCGCCGATATCGATGAAATGCCTGTGGCCAAAGCTCAGGCCGTTATGGGCCGCTCAGCATCGTCACAAGACCCCAGCCAATGCAATGATGAACGCACGTGTGCCAATCAAGTTCTCAAGAGCTTGGCCTGGTTTGCGTCGGCGTCGACGATCAGCAAGCCCAACACGGTCATTACCTCTGACCGTTTTGACCTTGATTTCTTGGATTTGGTTTTTCACAATGTCCCCGACCCTGTCGAGGATGCAGTGCTGGGGATGGTGTTTCAAGACGGTGACACGGCCATTTTTGACCAACACAACTGCGTCATCAACTTTAATGGCAACGCTTTCGTGGTGTCTGACTTTGGTATCACCCAGGTCAGCATTTCCGATAACACCCTCAATGCCGATGTTTCGCACAGCTGGGGTGAGGCTGCCTCATTAGGATGGGGCTTTTACTCGCGCCGTTTTGGCGAAGATAAGTACGTTGTGTCCTTTGGTGATGGTTCCCTGAGTCAGACCCTGCCAGGCTGCAAGTTTGACTTGCGCCAATATCAAGGCGATGTCCCTGTCGCCCAGGCGCTTGCCGATGCTGAGGCTTGGCTCAATCGTCTGTACGAATTGGTGCCGGCTTTTGAGGAAGACGAAGACGACGAAGAGACGGATGAAGACGAAGAGTTCGACGACACCGTTCACGAAGACCAGACGGAACAAGCAGATCAAGGCCTTGCCAATGAAGAGTTTGCCCCAGAAGGGCATAACAACGTTGCGGAGGTAGACTCGACTTGGGATGAGGAAGATGACGATGAGGATGAAGATGCTGTTGAAGAGGCAAGACAGCAAACCCTCGACGAAATCGGATCCAGGATGCAAAGCTTCTTTGGCAAATTTGCTTTTGCTTTGCAGCGTTGTGATGAGAACCAAGCTCTCTGCGTGTTTACCCGTGACCGTATTCACGATGACCTGCTCGAGGCCATCTACGATGCCGCCTACAACACGGGTAGTGGCATGCGCGTGGTGTGTGTGGAGCCAGGTTGTGCTTTGATCGATGAGTCTGGGTTGCTGGTGGGTTGGAAAGGTATGGCGTCGGCCTTGAGTGCTCAGGGCGTCTTCCACATGGTGGCACAAGCTTCGGGTGGTTACATGCTCGATGGTGCCAACTCGTTCTTGGGTTGGCCGCGCTTTTTTGACGAGCTCGGTGGGAATCTCATCGTGCGTGCGGATGGCCCCGACTTGTGGTTGGGCACACCCATGAATTATTTGATCCGTGGTTGTTACGTGGACTACTCAGTTCAAGTGCTGCAATGGGATTACTTTGAGAACTATGTTCACAATGAGCTTCAAAACTACCTGAGCCTGTTCCGGGAATCGGTTGATTGGCTATGAAGGGATCGAAACAATGAGTGACGTACAAAACGACCTGCGCTATGCCCACATGAGTGAGGTGGGGCAAGGCGAGCTGGCAGTTTATTTGGATTGGATCAAGAGCACCAACCTAGCCGATACCGAATACGCTTTCATCACTTATGTGATGGGCCGTGCGCAGATGAAGGATCCACGCCATCTATTTGCTATCTGGTTGCATCAGATGGGGCAAGGTGTAGACCGCCAGGTCAGATCACAGATCAGGCGTTTTTTCATGAATCCCTCAGACCAGGTTTCATTTGCCTCCGTGCAGTCTGCCGGCTGGTTTGACTTTATTCCTTGGGTTTACCAATTGGTGGGTGCAGTGCCTGCCCCCACTATCATGCCGCCAACCTTTGTCAAGGTCGGCTCGAGCGACTTGCCTTACTGATCGAAGGCACTTCAACTGAATTCAAAGATCAAGCATGTGAATGTCACATGCTTGATGCATAGAAGCAGTCCGATGAAGATTAGAAGCCGTCTGCTGGCTTCACGGCGCGATTCGCGGGCGCAGGAGCTGGCGCTGGAGCCGGAGCTGCTGCTGGTGCGGGAGCTGCTTTGCGGCGCTGTTCTTCTTCACGTTTAACGCGTGCTTCAATTTCTTTAGCTCTGAGTTGGAACTCTTTCTCTTGCAGAGCCGACTCTTTCTTTGCAGCTTCTTCCCGCATACGGGCCAACTCTGCAGCCATCTCTTTTTCGCGCTGAGCAGCAGCTTCAATGGCGGGGTCTTTGACCACAACGACAACCGGTGATGCAGATACGTCGCATGAGGTGGCGCTGTTCAAACCGCGGATTTTGGTGCGACCTTGAACGCTAACGGTATAGGTGCCAGCGGCAGGGTAGGTGTTTTGGAGAACAAAGCCAGAGTCTTTACGGTTATCTTCGCCGACCCGGATGTCGGAGACGCTGCCATTGCCCCAAGACACATCCAAGCCACACCAAGCACGAGCACCTGTGTTGTTGAATTCAATCTGGAGACTGACTGGCATATTTTTGTCGACTGTTGCAGGAGAAATGCTCAAACGTGTGATGTTTTGTGCAGAAATTGATGTCGTCATCGCCATAGCCGCTGTCGCGATCCAAGCTGCTAATTTTTTGTTTTTCATAGGAATTTCCAAGGGTAAGTGAAGTTGGTTTGCAGTAGGGACGCCACTCATGGTTGAGTGTATGAATTGATTATCTTCCAGAATTTATCAATTTCGGTGATGCTTATGAATTTGAGCTTTGCGATCAACTCTTGGCAACTTTTGAAGTTACGAAGATATACGACGAGATTCAACAATTGAATTTTTACAAACTCGCCAATACTTCAGCATAGAGCTCAGGGGTAACTTCCGGCATCACACCAAACCAAGCTTCAAATGCGGGCCGCGCTTGATGAATCAACATTCCCAACCCATTGACCGTGGTGTTACCGCGAAGTCGCGCGGTTGCCAGCAGTGGCGTCTCCAGTGGTACGTAAATGGCATCTGATACCAGTGCTGTCGTTGGTAACTGTGACAACGCAATGTCCAGTGGTGGTTCGCCATGCATGCCTTGGTTGGTGGTGTTAACCAACAGGGCTGCGCCTGAAAGCGCATTTTCTCTCTCTTCCCAGTTGAGAGCTGAAACAGGGGCGCCAAACTCTTCAGCCAGTGCGTCTGCTTTGTCGCGGCTGCGATTGAGTAGACGAATCTCCTTTACACCGGCATCAATTAAGCTCACCACGATGGCGCGTGAGGCACCACCTGCGCCAAGGATCACGATGGGCCCGCTGTCTGCGCGCCATTTGGGTTGCGCTTCTCGCAAGCTCTCAATGTAGCCAAACCCGTCATTGTTGAAACCGTGCAGGGACCCATCCGGTTGGCGCACGATGGTGTTGATGGCGCCTACTCGTAAAGCCAAGGGATGAATCCAGTCCATGTAATTCATGGCCTCGACTTTGTGAGGAATCGTGATGTTGCTTCCAGCTAACCCAAGAGCGCGAATGCCATGAATGGCTTCTTCAAGTTGATCGGGAGCGACGGGGAAGCGCCCATAGCCACCGCTCAAGCCATATTGGCGAATCCAAAAATTATGGATTTGAGGTGAGCGTGAATGTGCGACTGGCCAGCCCATGACGCCAGCCATGATGAATGGATTACTCATAAAACTTATAGGAAAAAATTTTTTCAATGTTAGCGAATACCAAGTAAGCAATAAATTCGTTCGAATGGCTTTTCTATAAACGATGAGATGACCTTGTGAGTTAGGAAGCACATTTAAAAAATGCGCTAAGTACTTGCATTGAATCAGTTTTTTT
>CAYXWW010000139.1:0-10003 GCA_964468905.1 uncultured Rhodoferax sp.
CGGCACGCTCATAGTCCAGCCCGCTCATCAGCACCCGGGCACCGCCATTGACCTGGCCCAATACATTGGCCAGCGGTACTTCTACATTGTTGAAGACCAACTCACCCGTGTGACTGCCGCGCATGCCCAACTTGTCCAGCTTTTGGGCGATACTGAAACCGGGCATGCCTCTTTCGATCAGGAAGGCTGTGACTGCGCCGTGCCTGGGGGTTGCGTCGCGCAGGAGCGCGCCATCGTCTGGTTCACTTTTGGCGTAGACCACCAGGGTGTCGGCATCTGGGCCATTGGTGATCCACATCTTGTTGCCGTTGAGCAAGTAGTAGCCGCCTTTGTCTTCTGCCCGCAATTTCATCGACAGTACATCCGACCCAGCGCTGGGCTCACTCATCGCCAACGCACCCACATGCTCACCGCTGATGAGCTTGGGGAGGTATTTGGCGCGTTGGGCGTCGGTGCCATTACGCTTGATCTGGTTCACACACAGGTTGCTGTGCGCTCCGTACGACAGGCCCACGGAGGCACTGGCGCGGGAGATTTCTTCCATAGCCACCATGTGTGCAAGATAGCCCATATTGGCACCGCCATATTCTTCGCCCACCGTGATGCCCAGCACCCCCAGATCGCCCATCTTGCGCCACAGATCCATGGGGAATTGGTCGTCACGGTCGATCGCGGCGGCACGCGGGGCAATCTCGGCTTGGGCAAATTCGCGCACGGTGTCCCGCAAGGCATCGATGTCTTCGCCAAGTTGGAAGTTGAGTCCGGGCAGGTTGTGCATGGCTGGCTCCACGTGATGTGATGGGGGTGAGCAGGCAATGATTCAGGCGTTTGGAATACATCAGCCGGGACCGCCCTGTCTTGTACGCGCTCACCGAACGGTCAATTGTCGGGCAATGGGCGAGGTTTGAGCCCCGAGCGCTACTAGAACCCCGCAGCTTTGACCTGGGTTTCAAAGTTACTGACGGGACCCAAGTCTTGCATTGCTCCACTGGCGTCCATGTAGTAGGCGCGTCCACCTTTTTCGATGGCGTAATTCCTGGAGTACTGGTAGTAGCGATAGCGCACACCATCTTTGAGAACAGTAGGTGCCGTACCCAGGTTGTACAAAATATGGGCATAGGCCTGCTCGGCCCAGTTCATGGTGCGCTCGACCATGGCGTACGCAGTTGCGCCATACAGGGCCGTGCAACCCTCAACGTCATCGCCGCGCAAGGTGCGCAGGTAAGACGCTGCGTGGTAGGGCTTGTCAAACATGATCGAAGTACTCACGTCCGAGTGATCCAGCCCCAGCGAATGACCAATCTCGTGGGTCAGAACACCGTCGATCTTTGTCAGGTCCCATTGTTTGCGCGAGTTAATAACGATATCGGAATCAACAATGCGGCTGGAGTCGCCCGTAGTCCACGCCACACTGTAGGCTTGTGTACTGGTCATGTCGCCCCACAGGGGTCTCCACCCCCACACGTTGATGTAATCAGGCTGCCCGTCCACTTCGGCCTCCGGTACTGCGCTGGTGGTGCCCATGTACTGAATGGTCACATTGCAAACCTGCGCCCAACGGGCAGCTGCCGTTTGCAAGGAAGTGACGATGTCCTCCGTGCTGAGGTCTACAGGTTGACCACTGGGGTTGTAGTACCAGCGGTAAATACCAAATGACCACTTTTGGTTGGCGCCATTGGAGACCCACTGTGGCGTTTGTCGCTCCGAGGGGAGCACCTTGCGAATCATGTCGCTCGGTTCGCCAGCAAAAGCAAAATGGCAAGTGCTGGTTAAGACAGCAAGAGTCTGAATGATCGGTTTCAGGTGCATAGTACGAACTGCAGCGATGTGGTCAATCGATGGCAACATTGTGCACTACCACTTGGGGATCGCATCGTCCTTGAGTTGGCCACGCAGATCGGCGTAGTCTGGCACCACGGTGCGGACCGTGTCCCAGAAGCGCGCGCTGTGGTCCATCACGCGTAGGTGACTGAGTTCGTGTGCCACGACGTAGTCGATGACTGCGGGGCGAAAGTGGATCAGTCGCCAGTTCAAGCGAATGGAGCCATCTACCCGCGCGCTACCCCAGCGGGTGCCGGCCGAACTGAGGCTGAGCTTGTGCCACCGCACTTGCAATTGCGGTGCAAAGTGGTCCAGCCGCTGGATGAAGTGTGCCCGTGCCTGGCGCATCAGCCATGCTTGCACTGCATCGCGCATTTGCTCGGGCGTGGCACTGGTGGGTAAGCCCACGCGAAGCTTGCGCATGGCCTGCGGTTCGCTTGCTATGTCGCCTGTATGCTCTGATGGCGGATCAAGTTGCGCGCCAATGGCACCAAAGGCGTGACCGGGGTCTAGTACGACCTGCACGTTCTCGCCAAACAAGGGCAGTACAACACCATCACACCACGTGATGCGCGCCTCGTGCTGGCGCTGCAGGCGCTCGCGTGACTCGCTGAGCTTGCGGGTAATCCATTGCGACTTTTCATGCAATGCGGCTTCTACTTCAGCCACAGGCGTCCACTTGGGCGCACGGACCACCAAGCCATCAGGGCCCACGACAAAGCCGATGGTCCGGCGCTTGGCGCGCTCGAAGAGATAGCCAATGGTGGCGTCACCCAAACGCAAACGCCGATTGGCACGCGGGTGGGCAAAGTCAGCCGGCGCAATGGCTTGCCCCAGCCGTTGGGCATCGCTATGGTTGACGCCGGGCGCCGCAATGGGTGCTATATTTTCTATAGCTGGTGCAGGAGTAGATACGAGGGCTGGCGCATCAAAAAGATCCAAGGTATATTGGAAAAAGCTGCGCAGCGGGGACATAAGAATATGTGGCTCGCGTTAGCTGCGATAGGCCTCAGGGTCGAGGCGGTGCATTTCGGCTTCGATCCAGTTCTCAACTTCCTGCATCAGCTCTTTGTGGTGGCGCCCGGCACTGGGAATGGGTTTGCCGATAGAGACATCCACGATGCCCGGGGTTTTGACAAAGGCCTTGCGGGGCCAACACTTTGCCGAGGTGACGGCAATGGGAATCACTGGCGCACCGGTCTGCACGGCCAGTCGCGTGCCGCTGGTTTCGTAAACGCCTTTTTGGCCACGTGCAATGCGCGTGCCTTCAGGGAACATGATGATCCAGATTCCCTGTGCCAAACGCTCTTTGCCTTGTGCTACAACCTTCTTAAAGGCTTGTGTGCGCAGGCTGCGGTCGATGTGAATCATGTCCAATAGCCCAATCGACCAGCCAAAGAAGGGTACATAGAGAAGCTCTTTTTTGAACACATAGGCCAGCGGGTGCGGCATGATGGCCGGCATCAAAAAGGTCTCGAAGGTGGATTGGTGTTTGACGAGCAACACGGCTGGGGACTTCTCGCCCACTGGCAGATTTTCCATGCCGGTGATGCGAGTCTCGATACCTAGAATGATTCGCCCCGACACAACACTGCTCAAACCCAGCCAGGCTGAAGCAATGCGGTAGCGTTGGGCACGCCCCATACCAAACAGCGCGCCAAACACAATGGCCAGGGTGTAGGGGATGACAGTAATTGTCATCCACAGCATGTGAAGAACCGAACGTATAAACGACATATGTAAACTTATGGGCCTGTAGCCCTTGTATTTATTGTGTTTCTTGCTATTTCAACGATAGCATCACAGATCTGCAGCTTGCGAGGGTTGGGCGTCCTGCCCGACCAGATACTCGGCAAACGCTGCCAAGTCTGCATGCACCATGGTATCGGCGGGGTAGCCTTCCGGCAATGCGCGACCCCGATAGCCCGCTGCCTTGCCAGTCATGACCAGATGTGGCTCGCACCCCGCAGCAACTGCAGCCACCAGATCACGCGGCGCATCACCCACGGCGGGCACGCCGAACATATCCATCCCATACCGCTCGCCAATTTGCTCGAACAGGCCCGGCTCAGGCTTGCGGCAGCGGCAGCCTTCATCGGGCGCGTGGGGGCAGTAAAAAATTGCGTCTACACGCCCACCGACTGCCGCCAACATGCTGTGCATCTTGGCGTGCATGGCGTTGAGCGAAGCCACATCAAACAAGCCTCGGCCCAGACCGGATTGGTTGGTCGCCACGACTACGTGCCATCCCCCGTGGTTCAACCGCGCGATGGCCTCCAGCGCGCCCGGCAAGGGTTGCCATTCACCGGGCGATTTGACGTACTCATCGCTGTCAGCATTGATGGTTCCGTCGCGGTCTAGGATGACGAGTTTCATATCAAGCTTCTCGTAAAGAAATGTCCTACCACCGTGGCACCCCAAGGCATGCCGCACCCTCGGAGTGCGGCGACGTGTGCGACGCTAAAACGTGGGGGCCTATTTTCATGTAGCCAGCTTGGACAAGTCGGCCACACGGTTCATGGCAACCTGCAGACTCTTGAGCAAACCCTGGCGATTGAGGCGCAAGTCAAGCTGTTCCGCATTCACCATGACGCCATCGAAGAATGCATCCACCGACGCGCGCAAAGCTGCCAGGGTTTGCAATGAAGCGGTGTAATCGCCGGCCGCAAACTGTTCATTCGCTTTGGGCGTACAGGCTTGCATGGCCGAATACAGTCCAATCTCGGCTGGCTCCTGCAGGAGGACAGGGCTGACGTGCGCATCCACTTCCTGTGCCTTCTTCAAAATGTTGCTGATACGCTTGTTAGCTGCTGCCAGTGCAGCGGCCTCTGGCAGTGCGGCGAAGGCACGCACGGCAGCAAGACGCTTGAGGACGTCGCCCAGCCGTTGCGGCTGCAGGGCCAGGACAGCGTCCACTTCTTGCGCGCTGTAGCCCTGATCGCGCAGGGAGCCGGCGAGGCGGTCATAGAGGAACACCAATATTTCACTAACAAGTGCGCCCCGATCAGCCCGAATCAGCTGTCCAAAGGGGTCCCCCGCGTTGTGGAGCAGCCAGGTCAATTCGATCGGCAGATCCTTCTCCACCAGCATACGAATCACCCCCAGCGCATGTCGACGCAAGGCAAACGGATCTTTGTCGCCCGTTGGCACGTTGCCAATACCAAACATGCCAACCAATGTTTCCAGTTTGTCTGCCAGCGAGACGATCACGCCTACGTCACCACGCGGCAAAGTGTCACCCGCAAAGCGTGGCTTGTAGTGGTCTTCGATTGCATCAGCAACTGCAACTGGCAGTTTGTCATTCAGCGCATAGTAGCGGCCCATCGTACCTTGCAACTCGGGGAATTCGCCCACCATGTCGGTGACCAGATCGGTCTTGGCCAGTTGCGCGGCCTGGTCGGCCTGCGCCACCAACGTTGCATCGCCAGCGCCGTGCTGCACCAACTGCGCGGCAATCGCCTTGGCAATGGCCCGCACCCGCACCACGCGGTCACCTTGTGAGCCCAGCTTGTTGTGATAAACAACCTTGGAGAGTCCGTCAACACGCGACTCCAGTGTCTTCTTGCGGTCCTGGTCAAAAAAGAACTTGGCATCGGACAGACGCGGACGCACCACACGTTCGTTTCCTCCGATGACAAAGCTGGCGTCGTCAGGATTGATGTTGCTTACCACCAGAAATTTATTGGTCAATTTGTTGGCCGCGTCCAGCAACGGAAAGTACTTTTGGTTGGCCTTCATGGTCAAGATGAGGCACTCTTGCGGCACATCGAGAAACTCTTTTTCGAATTCGCAGACCAGCACATTGGGGCGTTCAACCAATGCAGTCACTTCGTCCAAGAGTGCGTCATCTTCGATGGGCTTGAGCACTTGGTGCGAACTCCCGTTCGCGCCGCCTACCTTGGCCGCTGCAGCAGCGAGTTGGCGCGCAATCTCGGCGCGGCGCTCAGCAAAGCTGGCGATGACAGAGCCGTCTTGCGCCAGCGTGGCCGCATAGCTATCGGCATCCTTCAACACCACAGGCGACACCTTGGCTTCGAACCGGTGGCCCTGCGTGGTGTTGCCAGCCTTCAAGCCCAGCGCTTGCACTGGCACGACCTCGGAACCATGTAATGCGATCAGGCTGTGCGCCGGGCGCACAAAACTCACACTGCTCCAACCCGGCAACTCGCAACCACTCTCCAACTGATAGGTCATGACTTTGGGGATGGGCAACTTGGCAATAGCGTCTTCCAATGCCTTTTGCAGCCCGGCTACCAGGGTGGTACCTTTGACGGTGCTGTCATAGAACAACGCATCGGCTTTACCATCGGGCGCTCGTTTCAAGCCCGAAACGGCGGATGCATCAGCACCCAAAGCCTGCAGCTTCTTCAGCAAGGCGGGCGTTGCATTGCCAGAAGCGTCCAGGCCCACTGCGACCGGCATCAGCTTCTGCGAGACCGCTTTGTCCACCGCTTGTGCAGTAACGGCCGTGATGTGCACCGCGAGACGACGCGGCGACGCAAAGGATGTAACTACGGAGTCGGCATGGCTCAAACCTTGGCCGCGCAAAGACTCTGCAAGTATCGTCGCGAACGCTTCACCCAATTTTTTGAGGGCCTTCGGCGGTAGCTCTTCAACAAATAATTCGACGAGAAGGTTTTGGGTTGTCATGGTCATCACTTTTACGCAGCCTTCTTCGTCATCTGTTCCACCCATTCACGCGGCGCCATGGGGAATCCCAATCGCTCACGGCTCTCGTAATAGCTTTGCGCCACACTGCGGGCCAAGTTGCGAATTCGACCAATATATGCGGCACGCTCCGTCACGCTAATGGCGCCACGTGCATCCAACAGGTTGAAGCTGTGCGCGCACTTGAGGACTTGTTCATACGCGGGCAATGCCAATTGGTTTTCCATGAGGTGTTTGGCTTGCTTTTCGTGTGCGGCAAATGCGGTGAATAGAAAATCGGCATCGCTATGCTCGAAGTTGTAGGTCGATTGCTCCACTTCGTTTTGCTTGTACACGTCGCCATAGCTCAGCCCATCAGTCCAAGTCAGGTTGTATACGTTGTCGACGCCTTGCAAGTACATCGCGAGTCGTTCCAGACCATACGTGATCTCGCCGGTGATGGGTTTGCAGTCGATTCCGCCGACTTGCTGAAAGTACGTGAACTGCGTTACCTCCATACCATTGAGCCAGACTTCCCACCCTAGACCCCAAGCACCCAACGTGGGATTTTCCCAGTCATCTTCCACAAATCGGATGTCGTTCTTTTTCAGGTCAAACCCCAGAGCCTCAAGCGAACCCAGGTAGAGCTCCAGAATATTGCTCGGCGCCGGCTTCAGGACCACTTGGTACTGGTAGTAGTGTTGCAATCGGTTGGGGTTTTCGCCGTAGCGGCCATCCTTGGGGCGGCGACTGGGCTGCACATATGCAGCCTTCCAGGGCTCAGGTCCTAAGGCGCGAAGAAATGTGGCCGTGTGCGATGTGCCCGCACCTACTTCCATGTCGTAGGGCTGCAAGAGTGCGCAGCCCTGATCGGCCCAATAGGCCTGTAGTTTCAGGATGATTTGTTGAAAAGTAAGCATCCCCCGATTTTACAGGGGCGGAGGCGCTAGTTGGTCCTTATGCGGCCTGCACGAGCAGCTAGCAAAACAATAGCAATCGCTGCTAGCCAGATTGGCCATAGTCCAAAGCGGGCGGCCCACCAAGCAAACGGTGTGGTGCCGGTGCGGCCGTCAACCTCACCGGTCAAGACACCACGCGTGTGGCGCGGCAGTGCGTCTGTGATCTGTCCTTTGTGATCGATGATTACGGTTGCACCGGTATTCGTCGCACGAATCATGGGGCGCTCAAACTCCAATGCGCGCATGCGACTGATTTGCAGATGTTGATCGATGGCAATTGAATTTCCAAACCACCCGATGTTGCTGAGGTTGACAAAAATGGTTGGCGCGCTGTCAGCGTCCTTGAATCGTGCCGCTAGCTCCTCCCCAAAGAGGTCTTCGTAGCAGATATTTGGTGCCAACCTTTGTCCTTTCCATGGAAAGGAGGCTTGACCGATTGCTCCACGGTTGAAGTCTCCCAACGGGATATTCATCATCTTGGTGAACCATTTGAAGAGTGGCGGGATGAACTCTCCAAATGGCACGAGGTGGTGTTTGTCGTATTGCCATCCAGCAGGCTGAACCGGTGCCAAAGCGACCACTGAGTTTGTGTACCCGGTGACCATGTCGCCTAGCGGTATTCCGAGCAGCGCTGCCTGCTCTCGATTTGAAAAGCGCGCGGTCAGTGTCTCCCAATAGTTCTCCGGTAGATCGCGGGGTAGTAGTGGAATCGCGGTTTCAGGTCCTACGACCAAATCAGATTGGTTGCGCTCCAGCTCCTCTGCATACCAGCGCAATGCGAACGGCACGCCTGTGCTTGGTTGGAACTTCTCATCTTGCGGAATGTTGCCTTGCAATAGCGCCACCGAGAGATGGCCAGTCGATTGCGTCCATACATGGGCATCAAATCTTAACAGTGCGCCTATAGCTGCCACGCCGATGACGGCTGCCAGCGCTAAGTTACGTTGGGTGTTTAGCAAGGTTGCTGCGATTGCTGCAGACATCCCTGCTGCAAGCGCCCCAACGCCGTAAACCCCGAGCCACGGTATGTAGGCTGCCAGCGGCCCAGTTGCGTGAGCGTAGCCTACCGCGCCCCAACCAAAGCCTGTAAGCCAGGTTCCGCGTGCCATTTCCGCCATGGTCCAAAGCGCAGCGAACAACGCTGCTGCTCTCAGAGCACCGTGTCGTCGCAGTAGCCAATACACCCCACAAGCAAGTGCATAGTAGACGCCCAGCGCAAGGGCCAAGGCGAGAATTGCCATAGCAGCGATGAGTGAATTGAGTCCTCCGAAGACGTGCATGGAGATATGCAACCACCAAAACGTGGCACACAGCCAAGTTGTGGCAAATGCCAAACCTACAAACAAAGCCTCTTTTAGTTGCGTTGAGCGGTTCAGCAAACTCACCATTGCTGCAAGCGACAGCACTTGCATCCACCATAATGGCTCACCAGCTGAAGGGCCAATTGACAAGGGCCATGCAGTGGCAAATGCCATTGCTAAGGCCGACGCAATTGCAAACACTAGGAACTTTGTGACCCTGCTCAAATGCACAATCCAATCACGCGGGTGCCGTTGGCGATCACTTGCTCACGTTGGGTGTAGGTGCAACCTTGAACCATTTGACCGCACCGCCTTTGGTGTGCAGGACAAGAAAGTCCAGGCCATGCGTTGTGAAACGCTCGCCACGTTTTGGCACATGTCCCATTTCATGGGCTATTAGGCCGCCAATGGTGTCGAATTGATCACTGGGGTGCACAGCGGAAAGCGCTACCGAGAATGCGTCGTTGACACGTTCAATCGGCGTATCACCACTCACCCGATACGTGCGGTCTGCCAGGGCAAATATGTCGCCATGGTCCTCTGCGATGTCAAACTCATCTTCGATTTCGCCAACGATTTGTTCCAGTACATCCTCAATCGTAATCAGGCCCGCTACCCTACCAAATTCATCGATGACGATCGCTAGGTGATTTCTGTTTCCACGGAAGTCACGCAATAGGTCGTTCAAGCCCTTTGTTTCAGGGACGAACACCGCTGGCCGCAAGAGTGCCCGTATGTTGAGCTCTGGAGCGCGTTGCAATTTGAGCAGGTCCTTCGCCATCAAGATGCCTATGACGTTCTCTCGTTCGCCGTCATAGACAGGGAAACGCGAGTGGGCTGTATCGATGACGGTGTTCAACAGCATGTCCATCGGCGCCTGGATGTTGATCATGTCCATGCGGGTGGCTGCCACCATCACATCACCCGCAGTCATATCCGCCATGCGGATGACTCCTTCGAGCATGACGCGGGAGTCTGCGGCGATGATGTTATTGTCCTCAGCCTCTGCGAGGGTTTCGATCAGTTCTGCGGTGGAGTCGGGGCCTGGATGAATGAACTCAGCCAACTTTCGCAAAAAGGTGCGCTTGTCTTCTTTATCGTTGGCGCGCGCGTGGTGTGAGTCTGACACAGATGGTTTGGTAATGCCTACCGTTGTTTCGGAGGTGTAAGGATAGCGGATTTGGCTGAATCCACAATGACGAAATACAAAAGACCAAAAAAAACGCCCAGTCAATTGACTGGGCGTTTTCGGTTTAATAGCCTGACGATGACCTA
>CAYXWW010000140.1:0-9802 GCA_964468905.1 uncultured Rhodoferax sp.
GGTTTGGGGTTGGGGCCCGCGCCTCATACTGTCAAATGCCCAGAAATCGGCGCGGACCCCAACCCCAAACCCGTGAGTAACTTTGTAGAAATGCGAAAGGTGACAAGAGCACGCAGACTTCCGTTCGGGGGCGTAACCAGCCGGCCACGTACGGTAGGTTACGGGAAGTTCAGCGAGCCGTCTGCCAGCGGGCATTCGTGTACCTCGTGTTTGCCGCGATTGCGGACATACGTCATCATCTAACTTGGCAGGCGCCGCAGTCGGCACCTTCTAAACGAATCGGTGACTGAAACCGTTGAAAACGCCATGAACCCGAATCTAAAGAAACTTCTCACAATACTGATCTGGCCAATAGGCCTCGTTTTGGTCATCACATTGTTCTTTGCCAGCAATATACGTGGCTATTACCGGTTCAAAGAAATATGTGCGAGAGATAGTGGTGTTCGCGTCTACCAGCCGCTAGAGCGCAATGTAGGTTGGACAGTCGGTCGTGGGCGAATGCAGGATACAGGCATGCCTGCTATCTATCCTGAAGTTGCGTTCGTGCGGTACCGCAATGAGAAGGATGGTCAGTGGTATGACGTTTACCGAGTGCCCAAACTCAAGGTCGGCGATGATGGCTTGGCGCAGCAGCCAGCGGATATGAGCAAGCCGGTGATCTACGAATATCGATGGCACCACGAAGTCCTGAAGGACGAGCTTCGCATGTCCGCCACTTTAAACGAAGTGATTGACCTGCGCAATTCAAAGATTGCCGCTACATATACAACTTTTGGATACAGCAAGTTTGATCGTGACAAGACATTACTTGCAGCTCCATCTGGAATGCGCTGCCCAGAGGATTTCCCTCAGGCCGACCCAAAAACGGGTATAAATTTGCCGCTCAAGGAAGAGTTGGCGTTCTCAAGCATGTTCACTCAAAAATAGGGAGCCCCCATCATGTCCCTTACAAACGTTCAATGAGATTTCCTTCGGTTGGCATTTTTGAGCATCACATTTGCCGCGAAAGCGTGAATCGCCATTTCGCTATTGACTGTCCGCTTCCAGCCCGTGGCGGGTGCTCCGTTTGACGAAGGGCTGACCCCATAGCGGTCCGTCGATCCCCGGTTTCCAGTGACCGGTTAGGAGTAACCAGATCGCAAATCGCTACTACAGCCATGCGTCTAAAACAGAAATACGTTTCAACCCCTGATGGACCCGCAACAGCCGCCGCACGCACCAATGACGCAATATTTCACAACACGCCGCCCCTACCCCGCAACCCCTGAAACCAAACCTTGTCCTCGGCCCCAGACGTTTTGGCCATGGCGCGCTCCGCATCATCCATAAACCGCGTTTCCCGCATGCGGTACTCGATGGTGGGCAGGGACAAGATGCCTGCTTCTATACCAGCGCGTATCCATTCCCTGTCCTTGGGTTCCGAGCGTGCATATTTGGAGACTGCGCAGTCATTGGGTTCTAGATATTTCACCTTCACTCCACAGGGCAATACCTGCCGCAGCATGCGCTGCGCCCAGCCTTCGGGCAGGGTGGGCAGGTCGGGGCTTACGGCGTCAAAGTAGTAGCCATGCGCTTGGTGGAATTTGCTGTTTTCACCAAACCGTGCAGAGAATTCTTGGGCACGTTTTGGGTCGCGTTCGGGGTAGGCGTCCACCTCCATAGACCAGGTCATGCGCGGCGGCAGGTCGTCACCAACCAAGCCCAATGCGGACAGGCTGCCGATCACTACAAACTCATCTAAACCACTGGCATCGCGTATCTGACCAAACAGCAGGTCTATGTCTTCGATCTTCATGGCATGACCACCGCAAACGGCGTGTTCTGGCGCAGGGCAGGGCCCCACGCGTCGTCCATTGCCAGCAGGCTTTGGGCAATTTGCGCAGGCTCGGCATGCAAGATGGCTTGCCAACGATCGATGTAGACCGGGCTGCACAGTTGTTTGTCTTTCCAAAGCTGGACCATGCGCAGTGCGTCGGTCTTCAACCGTGCGGCCTGTGCGCCACCCAGCGCAAATTGCACCGCAATCTTCAAATGCTTTTCACGTGATGCCGCAAGCTTGGCCTGGTGTTCTACGCGCGCCGTTCGACGCCGCGCCATCTGCGCGGACTCATGCAGGATGCCGAACTCGACACCCAGCGCCTGCGCTGTCATTTCCACGTTGGACATTTGGGCGTCTTTGCCCTTTTCGATCTGGATGAGCGTGGTGCGGCTAATGCCGACCGCTTCAGCCAGTGCCTGCTGCGACAGGGACTTGGAAATGCGGGCGGAACGCAGGGCTGCGCCTATGCTTTGACTGGCTGAGTTCATGACCAGTATTCTATACATGTACAGAATACTGACAATATTTGGTCGCAACGAATGCGATGGACCTCCATTCGCCTGTGCCATGATGGAGCCTGCTTTCTAAACCCAAACCCACATCCACCCCATGACCCCACCGCGCGCCATGCACAGCGTCGGCACACAGAGTTTGCTGTGGCTGTTGCTGCTCGCCCTGGCGCTGATGGGCTTAACTGTGACACGGCAGCAGGCGCTGGGCTCCTTACACCGGCATGATCAGGCGACGGTACAAGGCCCGTCTACGCTGGCGTCGGTTACCGCCAGTCTGGCCAGTGATTGGCTCAACCGCTGGCGGCAGCAACAGCGCTGGGGGCACGGTGCATTGCCCCTACACATGGCAACTGACGTGCCGCACACCCACGGCGACCTGGAGCGCCACCACCATGCGGCGGGTGACCCCAGTGTGGAATCAATAGATGGCGCGGCTGATGCTGCCGACAACGCCACCACAACAGGGATGGTCTTGCTAACGGCCGTGGCCACACCCAGCAGGGCGCTAGTGGTGTTGGCGGTAGCAGCTGAGCGGGGGCCCTGGCCTGTGGACCGCTTTGCTACCTTTAAGTCGCGCAGCGTTGCCCCGCTGCTGCGCCCGCCAGCCTGCTAAGGCACGTCCACGCCTGGAAGCGCGGTAATGCTACCGCGCTGCGCCACGGCATGCCATTTCTGTCTCTGCCTCTGTAGTTGGCCCTGCAGTGCTGCCACGTCATCTCGTGGCAACACTGCGTGCCGCCTTTGCCAACACGCATCCACCCCATTCTTCAGGATTTCATTGTGAAAACTCACTCCCCTCTCCCGCGTGGCCGCAGTGCCATCGCACAGGCCTGCCTGGCGTGCACCGTCTGCACCATGGGCACCGCCTTTGCGCAACAAGCGCCGCAGTTGGCACCCGTTGTTGTTCAGGGCACCTATGACAATGCCGTGGGTTCCTCCGACGCCGCCAGCCAGGGCGTGGTCACCGCCAAGCTGATCGAAAACCGCCCCACGCTACGCCCGGCCGAGGTGCTGGAGTTTGTGCCCGGTGTCATCGTCACCCAGCACAGTGGCGACGGCAAAGCCAACCAGTATTTCCTGCGCGGCTTCAACCTAGACCACGGCACAGACTTCGCCACCTTTGTAGACGGCATGCCCGTCAACATGCCCACCCACGCCCACGGCCATGGCTATAGCGACCTGAACTGGCTCATCCCCGAGCTGGTTAACCGCATAAGTTACAAAAAGGGGCCGTATTTTGCCGACGAGGGTGATTTCAGCTCGGCCGGGGTGGCGCGCCTGGGGTTGTTTGACGGTTTGCCAGACGGCATCGCCTCGCTCACGTTGGGTGACAACCGCTATGCCCGCGCGCTGCTAACGCAGTCTGTACCGTGGCAAGACGGCAAGTTGCTGTACGCGCTAGAAGCCGCTGCGAACAATGGCCCGTGGACGCTGCCCGAGGGCTTTCACCGGACCAACGGCGTGCTGCGCTACAGCACTACCACCGACTCCAGCCGCACCAGCATCACCGCCATGGCTTATAGCGCTGCATGGCATTCCACCGACCAGATTCCACAGCGCGCGGTCGACCAGGGCTTGGTGGGCCGATTTGGCGCGCTGGACCCCACCGATGGCGGCACCACCGAGCGCACTAGCCTGTCGTTTCAGACCGAGCGCAAGACGGACACAGGCCTCCTTAAAGCCAACGCCTATGCCATTGCGTCGCGGCTCAACCTGGTGTCCAACTTCACCTATAACTTGGACCAGGGCGAGCCACCGGTCAACGCCGACCAGTTTGTGCAAGCTGAGAGCCGGCAGGTATTTGGCGGGGGTGCCAGCCAGTCCTTTGCCACGCCCTTTGGCCGGTACGACAGCACCACCACTATCGGCACCAGCGTGCGTATGGACCGACTCGACCCCGTGGGGCTGTACCAGGGCCTGGCTGGGCAGCGCACGGCCACAGTGCAGGAGAGCCAGGTGCGCCAGAGCCTGCTGGGCCTGTATGCGGAAAACTCCACAGCATGGACACCCACGTTTCGTACCCTGCTGGGTGTGCGCCACGACAGGCTGGATGTGGATGTGCGCACCTCTATTGCCGACAACTCAGGCCAGCAATCGGCCGACCTGACAAGCCCCAAGCTCTCTGTCATCCTGGGCCCATGGAACAAGACCGAATATTTTGTGAACATGGGCAGCGGCTTTCACAGCAACGATGCGCGCGGCGTGACCGCCCGCCTGTCACCCAAGGAAGGCACGCCAATTGATCCCTCACCTGCCCTGGTGCGTACTTCTGGCAGCGAGTTAGGGCTGCGCACGGAAGTCATCCCCGGCCTGCAAAGCTCGCTGGCCCTGTGGCAACTCAACATCGGCTCGGAGTTGGTATTCGCGGGCGACGCCGGTGACACCGGAGCCAGCGGCGCCAGCCGTCGCTGGGGGCTGGAGTTCAACAACCACTACCGCGCCACGCCGTGGCTGCTGCTGGATGCCGACCTGGCCTTCTCCCAGGCGGAGTTCACCACACCGCAGGGTGACGCGCCCAACGCCGGGCGCAGCATTCCTGGCTCGGTGGAAACGGTGGTCTCATTGGGAGCCGTGGTGAGTGACCGCGGCCCCTGGTCGGGCCAGTTCCAGTTGCGCTACTTTGGTCCGCGCCCCTTGATTGAGGACAACAGCCAACGCTCCGAAGCCACCACACTGGCTTATCTGCGGCTGGGCTACCAGATCAACGCCAAGACCAAGTTAGCACTAGATGTGTTTAACCTGTTTGACAGCAAGGCCAGCGACATCGACTACTACTACACCTCGCGTTTGCCCGGCGAGCCTGCCGAAGGTGTGGCAGACCGCCACTTCCACCCGGTGGAGCCGCGGAGTCTGAGAGTGACGCTGACCGCGCGGTTTTGAGCAGACCCCCACGCCGAAAGCTCAAGCCGCTTGCCGCGCCAAATGCACTTGGTGCAGCGTGATCTTGCGCACCTCGGCCTGGCTGGTTTCGATATGAGCGCGCAGCAGCAGGGCGGCTTGGTCGCCGCGTTGGGCGCGGATGGCTTTGAGAATCTTGCCGTGCTCTTCGTAGGTGGCGTCTATGCGGGCCTGTTTGGTGAAATCCAGCCGGCGAATGATGCGGATGCGGTCGGTCACGTCGCGGTGCACGCGGGCCATCTCGGGGTTACCGGCGGCGGTGACCAGTGCGCAGTGAAAATCTTCGTCCCACTGGCTCACTTGCACGGTATCGCTGCTGCGCTTGGATGCGGGCACTAGCCACAGGGCCATCAGTTCATCGAGCAAGACGCGGTTGATCGGGTTGGGGCTGCGGGCACCCTCTTCGCACAGGCGGTGGGCGGCGGTGGTCTCGAGCACCATGCGCAGGTCGTAGAGCTGCTCAAACTTGGCAAAGTCAAACGGCAGCACCCGCCAGCCGCTACGGAACAGCACTTCCACATAGCCTTCTTGTTGCAGCTTGGCCAGTGCCTGGCGCACGGGTGTGCGGGACACATCCAACCGCTCGGTTACCGAGTTCTCGGTAAACCGGTCGCCGGGCACCAGCTTGAAGTCGGCAATGTCGCGCTTGAGTTGCTCGTAAACCTCGTCAACGCGGGAGTGCCGCTCGGCGGGCACTGGCTTGGGTGTTGCCTTTTTCGCGGCTTTGGGGGGAGATACTTTCGCGGTTCGCATGAAGGGGAGACTCTACCAGCGTTCGCGGTGCGTGCTAGCTGCGCAGTGCGGCCAGCAACGCGGCGCTGGGCGCTGTCCAGCCCACAATGCCGCCCTGTGCGTGGGTCATCTCAATGGTGGCGGCTTTGAACTCTGGGAAATAGCTCTCGGTGCAATCGGTCAGCAGCAGCGCGTCATAGCCACGGTCATTGGCTTCGCGCATGGAGGTTTGCACACACACCTCGGTGGTGACACCCATGAACAGCAAGTGCGTGATGTGCCGCTGCGCCAGCATGGTCTGCAACAGCGTGCCGTAGAAAGCGCCCTTGCCCGGCTTGTCGATCACGATTTCACCGTCCACCGGGGCCAGCTCAGCGATGATCTGGTTGCCTGGCTCACCCGTCACCAGCACGCGGCCCATCGGCCCTACGTCGCCAATGCGCAGGCTGGGGTTGCCCCGGTTGCGCTTGGCGGGCGGGCAGTCAGACAAATCAGCACGGTGTGCCTCACGGGTATGCACCACCAAGCCACCAGCCGCGCGCCAGGCGTGCAATGCTGCCTGGCAGGCGGGCACGATGGCGGTGAGCAAGGACACATCGTTACCCAGCGACGCGCCAAAGCCACCCGGCTCTACAAAGTCGCGCTGCATGTCGATGATGACCAGCGCGGTGCTGGCCACGTCAAACTCGAAAGGGAAAGGTTTGGCTTGAATCTGCATGATAGTGATGACTTTCAATATGGGCGCGAGATGTCCCCTACCAGGAACACCGCAGAACCGGCTTCGCCGGGCTGCTGGTGTTGCCCCCTTGAGGGGGAGGCGCCGCAGGCGCTTCGGGCGGGAGCCTTATCCATGGCCACCACCCATGTGGGCGCCCAGCACGGTGCGGTCGGCCTGTGCAGCCGTGGTTTCAAAGACGATGCGGCCTTCGCTCATGACCACAATGCGGTCCGATAGCTCCAGCAGCTCGTCCAGGTCTTCGCTGATGAGCAGCACACCGGCACCCTGCTTTCGCACCTGGCGCAGGCGGGTGTGGATCTCACGCACGGCGGCAAAGTCCAGCCCAAACACAGGGTTGGCAGCTATCAGCACATTGATGTCCCCGGCCAGCTCACGCGCCAGCACGGCACGCTGCACATTGCCGCCTGACAGGCTGCCAATAGGCGCGCCCTCGCCCCGGGTTTTGATGCCGTATTCGGCGATCCAGCTGCGCGCGCGCGCGCGCCAGGCAGAGAACCGCAGCACACCACCGCGCAGCAGCGGCGGCTGGTCAAAATCGCGCAGGGCCATGTTCTCGGCCACGCTCAAGTTGGCCACACAGGCGCTACGCAAGGGTTCTTCGGGCAGGCTGCGCACCTTGAGGCGGTGGTTTTCTGCGCGTGCGGCGTTGTAGGGCTCGCCCATCACCTGCACCTGGCCACCGAGGCGGGGCCGCTGGCCCACCAGGGCCTCGACCAGCTCGCGCTGGCCATTGCCCGAGACACCTGCTACACCCAAAATTTCTCCAGCGTTAACCGTCAGGTCCACTCCGTGCAATGCCAGCGTGCCGCGGTCGCCCAAGGCCGTCAGCGCGCTAACCTGCAGCACAGCCTTGGCCAGCGGCGGGCCGCCTGCAACATGTGCGGCCCCTTCGGTTGCTATCAAATGCGTAGCTGCTTGCGCATGTTCTACGAGGGATAGAGCCTCATTTTGCTCCAAACCATCTGCTGCAGCAGTGTCTGCGGCCCCTTCACCCATCATGGCCTGAGCCAGCAGCGCGGGTGTGGTGTCGGCCACCTTGCAATGGTGCACGGCGCGGCCACGGCGCAGCACGGTCACGGAGTCTGCATAGGCCATGACCTCGCGGAACTTGTGCGTGATGATGATGACCGTGCACTGGCCGCTGCGGGCAAAGGCACGCACATGGCCCAGCACTTCGTCAGCCTCTTGCGGTGTCAACACCGAGGTGGGCTCGTCCAGAATCAGCAAGCGGGGTTTGAGGTACAGCTGCTTGAGCAATTCCAACTTTTGCTTCTCGCCTGCGGCCAGTTCGCTGGGGCAGGCATCCAGGTCCAAGCTGAACGGTGTGGTGGCCAAGAAGGCTTGCAGCTCGGCGCGCTTGGCGCGCCAGTCAATGACCAGCGGGACTTCATTGGCGGCCAGCAGCAGGTTCTCGGCCACGGTCATGCCGGGTGCCAATGTGAAGTGCTGGTACACCATGCCAATGCCCAGCGCACGGGCCACGATGGGGTTGGCAATGGATTGCTCGCGCCCATCAATCAGGATGCTGCCCTCTTCGGCCTGCTGAAAACCCGCCACGCATTTGACCAGCGTGCTTTTGCCCGCGCCGTTTTCACCCAGCAGTGCGTGCACGGTACCGGGCTCTACTTTCATGGTGACCTGGTCCATGGCGGTGAATGCGCCAAAGCGCTTGGTCAGCTGGTAGGTCTCCAGCGCCAGCGCGCCGGTGGCTGGTTTGGGTGGGGGAATCAGGTCTGCGCTCATGGGGTGCTGTCCATGGAGTGCTAAGCGTTGGCCAGCGCTTGCAAGACGGCTGTAGACGGCGCGTGTGCGCCAAACACACCGCCTTGCATGGTGATCATCTTCAGCGCGGCCAGGTGGTTGCCGTGGTCGGTGGCGGCGGTGCAGTCCGACAGCAGCAGGCATTCATAGCCACGGTCATTGGCGTCGCGCATGGTGGCGTGCACGCACACGTCGGTGGTGATACCGGCTAGCAGCAGGTTGGTAATGCCGCGCGTGCGCAGCACCATGTCAAGGTCGGTCGCGTAGAACGAGCCTTTGCCCGGCTTGTCGATGATCACTTCGCCCGGCAGGGGTGCCAACTCGGGGATCAGCTCCCAGCCCGGCTCGCCGCGCACCAGGATGCGGCCGCAGGGGCCCGCATCGCCAATACCCACGCCGTTGGTACCAATTTGCCGCGAGCGCCAGCGCTTGTTGGCTGGCAGGTCCGACAGGTCGGGCCGGTGCCCTTCACGCGTATGCATAACCGCGTAGCCGCCTTTGCGCATGGCGGCCATCAGCACCTTTAGCGGCTCTATGGGGGCGCGGGTGAGCGAGATGTCGTAACCCATTTTGTCTACATAGCCGCCCACACCGCAAAAGTCGGTCTGCATGTCGATGACCAAGAGCGCGGTGTTGTCGGGGCGCAGATCGCCATTCCAAGGCCAGGCGTAGGGGTTGGCTTGAATAGTCTTGGCCACTTATGCCACCTTTTGCATTGGCAGTGCGGCAGCGTCGGGCACCAGCGGGTGCGCTTCGGGGCCGATGTAGCTGCGCGTGGGCGGCGCAAAACCACAGGGCGTGCCATCGGTTACGTCTACCTTCCAGGGCAACTGGTAGCGGCCAGCGGCCATGTCGTGCATGTAGGTGTAGGGGCAGTCTTGCGCGCCGCCTTTCACCGCCACATAGCCTCGGTGGTAGAGCTGGTAAATGTTGTTCTCCACGCCCCAGCCGCTGCGGGCCTCGCGTACCAGGTCGGGCCGCAACTCGGCGGTGATGATCTCGTCGACACGGCCGCCGCCTTGCACCAGCACCGTCCCGTCGAAGTTGCAAAACATGCCTTCGCCCATGGAGTCAAAGCTGCCGTCGCTGCCGCACATACACACGTTGGCGGTGTAGGCCAGGTTCTGGAAGGCGTTGGCCTGGTTGGTGATGCGCCAGGCATGGCGGATCGGCGCCGTGTAGCCGGCGGTGCGGATCATCAGCTCGGCGCCCTTGTAGGCGCACTCGCGCGCCATCTCGGGGAACATGCCGTCGTGGCAGATGATCAGCGAAATCTTGCTGCCGTTGGGCCCGTCGCACACGGGGATGCCCATGTTGCCCGGCTCCCAGGGCTCCACCGGC
>CAYXWW010000141.1:0-5424 GCA_964468905.1 uncultured Rhodoferax sp.
CCCCTTCATCGCGCAGTCGCGCCAGATCTCGGGGTCGTTGCCGTCGTCGCAGATGATCAGGCTGACCTTCAGGCCCTTGGGCCCGTCGCTCACGTAGGTGCAGTTGCCGGGGTACCAGCCCTCGATCGGCACCCAGGGCATGATCTTGCGGTACTTCTGGACGATCTCGCCCTGGTCGTTCATCAGGATGAGCGTGTTGTACGGCGCCTTGTTGGGGTGCTCTTCATGGCGCTCGCCGGTGAGCGAGAACACGCCCCACACCTTGGCCTTGCGGCATGCAGCTGAAAAGATTTCGGTTTCGGCACCCGGCACCGTGGCTGCGGTTGCGTACATTTCTTTCGCGTCGTACATGATGCCGTGCGTACTGTATTCAGGGAAGATGACCAAATCCATGCCGGGCAAACCAGCCTTCATGCCCACCAGCATGTCGGCAATCTTGCGCGCGTTGTCCAGTACTTCGGCCGTGGTATGGAGGCGCGGCATCTTGTAGTTGACCACCGCCACGCCCACGGTGTCTTTGCTGCTTGAAATGTCGCCGTGAATCATGATGGCTCCTTTTCGATGAAACGTCTGGAGACCCATTATGAAAACCGCGCTGTGTGGCGCGAATACGTTGTTTGACGTAGCGCCATGCCGTAACCACCCAGCAGCCTTTGTAGGAGGGCGCATGCGCGACAAGCACAGCCTACCCTTTCACATGTTGCTCAGCCACGGCGCCAGGAGCGTGCTGTGCGCGTCAAAGGTGGCAAGCAACCCGGGGCGGAGTTGCTATGCCGCGCTCAGAGACAAGGGGCCGTTTGGTGGACCCACCTTGCGGCAGCTTGCCTGCCGTGCGTCGCGACTGGCGCAGCGGTGACGCACACTCCATGTCGGCACGGCACAAATACGATGCTTATGGGAGAGTCCATATACGCAGTGTTAGAGGCCTGCTGGTTCATTGGAGCGCTTCTTTTCGATTTCTTTACGAACCGGGAGCCATGCCGAACAAAACAACAGCTTGGCTGGATTAAGCCACCAAAATTTAGAAGAGCCAGTGCTGCGCTTCGCCAACACCCTTTGAGAAAGCCACTCACGGTCCCACCCTGCCCACTCTCCGGCCATAGACACAAGGTTTGGACTTAGCACAGGCCAAACCTCACCAAAGAGAATTTGATCTAGCTCCTTCAGTGAATAATGAGATTCCGAGCAGACGCGAATTACATATTCCAAGTTTGGCTCATTGTCCAAAAAGAACTCACCGAGCGCCTCCCAAACTGGTGCTCTAAGTTCAACGTCGTCGTGCGGCGAATTCACTTTGCCGCCTAACGCTCAAGGTGAGCGATGGGGCGCAGCCCCGTTCGCTCCACCGTCTGGTTGGGCTGCTACCGGCTTCTGGACGTGACTAACTCCGGTAGCTGCCTCCCCTCCGACCAACTTCCAAAGTCCTTTCTTCGACTCGTTGTATTGCTCTAAGTACACGGTGGACTCGCCTTCCGGGATGCCCGGCTTCCAACTGTAAGCGGCGATCTTCACCTTCTTGCCGAATTTTTCCGCTGAATCATTCTTCAGGACTTTCAGAATCTCCACGTCATACCACGCATACTTGTCGGCGAGGCCAAGAGCAAGCAACTTGACTCGAAGAACAACCGCAGCCTTCACTGCTAACTTGGAATTCACAAGCTCGTCTGCGGTCGCACGGCCAACTAGCACCAAGCTCATGAGAAAAACCAGTGCTGCTTTCATGATTCCGCCCAACTCAATATAGGGAGACACGTTCGTGTCTCCCTAACATTCCGGCTGTCGCCCTAACATGGTTGAGCAACTTCAGCTCAAACCCTCTTGCCATAAGGCCTTCGGTCGATATACTGTATGGATGAACAGCCATAAAACTTCCAAAAAAACCAGCACGCCGGTTTTCAAGTCAACCCGGCTGCTGGATCAGTTACGTGAGCAGATTCGCTACTTGCACTATAGCCTCAGAACCGAAGAGGCTTATGTTTACTGGGTCAAAAACTTCATTCGATTTCATGGCCTGCGGCATCCACGCGACATGGGGCAGGGTGAGATTGAAGCGTACTTGTCATACTTGGCCACTGGGCGCAAGGTGTCCGTTTCAACGCACCGGCAAGCCTTGAGTGCTTTACTTTTTCTGTACCAAAAAGTGCTTGTTATTGAAGTGCCCTGGATGGACGACTTGGCGCGGCCTGTACCCAAAAAACGGATACCTGTGGTGTTGACCCGTGCAGAGGTTCAGGCCGTGCTGGAAAAGCTCGATGGGCAGCACAAGTTACTGGCATCGTTGCTCTACGTCTGCGGCATGCGTTTGATGGAAGGCCTGCGCCTGCGGGTAAAGGGTGTTGATTTTGACCGCAACGTCATCATCGTTCGTGATGGCAAGGGCGGTAAACATCGTGTAGTGATGTTGCCCAAGAGCTTGGTGCCAGCACTCAAAGGTCAGTTTGCGCAAAGCCACGCAGCAAGACTGTGCGTAGGCACCACGCCTATGACCAGACATTTCAGCGTGCTTTCAAACACGCGGTGCAAGTGGCTGCAATTTCAAAGCTGGCGACACCGCACCGTGCAAGAGCTGCTGGGGCATAGCGATGTAAGCACTACCATGATCTACACCCATGTGCTCAAGGTGGCGGCTGGTGGTGCATGCAGCCCATTGAATGCGCTGGCTGGGGTGTGATGGCATCCAGCCCGCTCCACGATTGCACTGCCACACGGCTGCGCAGCATTACCCGCATGTGCTTCCCGTGGGCGCCGGTATGATGGCGCACCATGAAAACCACCTCCACGCTTGGCACCCATCGCCACACCGTTGTTCTTGCACTTCTTCTTGTTGTCGAAGCGCTTTTTCTTGCGCCCTTGGCCCAGGCCGCTGACGGACCAGCGCGCGTGCTTTGCAGTCAGCGCGCATTTCCGAATTTGCCAGGGCAGAACGCGGTGACACTCTCACGCCAGAGCAACGGAACCTACACCGCGCGTTACGAATCCTACGGTGCACCAAAAACCAAGAAGGACCTAACCTGTGTCTTTGACGGCAACCCTCTGATTTTTCATTGCCTCGCGCCCCATGCAGTGTGGGGCATCTTCGGAAGCAAGGTCGATGAGAGGACCATTGACCGCGACGGCAAGGCAAGTGAGGCGCATGTTTACAGCATTCAAGCGGTCAAGGCCCCCGAAGGCGAACCGCACACCGAGCAAGACCTCAGGTTCCCACTGGACACCTGCAAGGCCGACAAGTAACACGCAACACGCAACACGCGTGGGGTCCGGCCCCAGCGATGGCCATCATTAATCAATGGCTGGGGGTAGGCCTCTACCTTCTTGGGCACTGTATTGGGCGGCGTCACATCGCCTGATGTGTGGGCTTGCAGACCCGAAATATTCACTATATATTTCATAGCATCTAACGCACATTCCACGAGGGCTATCGGCTATTTTCTCTTGCAACGATAGTCTGGAGCGCATGCTGCGCATCCGTTCCATTCCAGTCAATAGTGGTTCGACCCATTTGGCTCTTTCACGCTGAAAGCGCTTCCCAAGCTTGGGTGATTCAACCTGGTCTCGAGACCTGGTCTCGGGTCCAAGGTCCGATTGTGCGCGCGTAGCAAAGCCGGAATACTTCCCTCCATTCCACGCAACGGAGGCACACAACCCCATGCTCGCATTCACCCACCACCCTAACAGCCACAGTGGCCACCCCGGTGGTGACATTCGCCCCGAATCCTCTCTTCAGAACATCTACCAAAGGACTTTTATGACTACCGTTTCCCGCAACATTTCAGACGCGATCACGACTACTGTGGTCAACATACTGGCCCGCATGAGCGACCGTAAACCTGCAGACTTTTCAGGGGACCCGGTGCTGGTTGAACTCTTGTCCTGGGATTCATTGGACATATTGGACGCGGCCATTGGGTTGGAAGATGTGTTTGGGCCACTGGGTGACGATCAGTTCGTCAACAACACGACCACACTGTCTCAGCTAGTTGCCCTCATTCAGGTGCGAGCGGACCCGGCCCGGATGGAGGAAATATTGGCGCCGTATCAATTGAACACAGGCTTGTTGGTGGCAAGCCCCGCCACGGAGCAGCCCACTGCAGCGGAGCTTCGCATTGAGGACTTTGCAGAAGCACGGGACTTATCTTCCATGCTGATGCTATTTGACGCACTGGGCGTTGGCAATCCGTACTTTTCGATGCTCGAAGGGCCCGCAACAGACGTCGCCACCGTCAATGGAAAAACACTGATCAATTTTGCAACCTACAACTATCTCGGGTTGGTAGGTGACGTGCGCGTGAATTCAGCGGCGCAAAGTGCGATCACACAGTACGGAACCTCTGCCTCTGCCAGCCGCATTGCATCAGGCGATCGTAGCGTGCATCGTGAGTTGGAGGCAGGCATTGCCGCATTTTTGGGTTGCGACGATGCGCTGGTCTATGCCAGCGGACACGCGACCAATGTCACGGTGCTGAGCACGCTGCTCGGGCGCTCCGATCTGGTGGTGCACGACAGTCTGGCGCACGATTGCATCCTGGCAGGAGCGCAACTCTCCGGCGCGCGGCGTATCGCTTTCCCTCACAACGACATGGCCGCACTCGACCGGATTCTGACTGAGCGACGCGGCCAAGCGCGGCGCACACTGATTGCGGTGGAAGGCGTCTACAGCATGGATGGCGACGTAGCACCGCTGGCTGAGTTAGTTGCCTTGAAAAAGAAGCATGGGGCCATGCTCTATGTCGACGAGGCGCATTCCTTGGGCTGCATTGGCGCTACCGGACGCGGTATCGGAGAACATGCCGGAGTCGCACGCGGCGATGTTGATGTATGGATGGGGACTCTATCCAAGTCATTGGCCAGCTGTGGCGGCTATATTGCCGGTTCGAAGGCATTGATTCAACTGCTCAAATACAAGTCTGGTGGCTTTGTTTACGCAGCCGCTGTCTCCCCTGCCAACGCAGCCGCCGCTTTGTCCGCGCTGCGCATTCTGGAGGGGCAGCCCGAACTGGTGCATCAGCTGCTTGAAAGAGCCAATCTGTTTCGCCGCCTGTGTGCGTCACATGGGATCGATACGGGTTTGAGCGCCCACACTGCAATTGTTCCGGTGATCGTTGGCGCTTCGGTCCGCTGTTTGCAGGTGTCGGCTGCACTTCGCCAGGCGGGGATCAACGCACCTCCTATCTTTTACCCTGTCGTTGAAGAGGGCGCGGCCAGGCTGCGGTTCTTCATTAGCCAACTCCACACGCCAGAACAGATTGGCAAAGCCGTCGACTGTTTGGCAGCTGCGTTGGAAAAATTCCCTGTATCCCAACCCGCCACCTTGAGAGCGGAAAGAAAGGCGCCTCCGACGCCAGCGCTTGCCGCTGCGCGGACCATCAAAAAAGTCTTTGTGACTGGTGGCTCGGGATTCATCGGGTCACGCGTTGTGCGCAAGCT
>CAYXWW010000141.1:5434-9761 GCA_964468905.1 uncultured Rhodoferax sp.
TGGTAGCGCAGGGCATAGAGGTTCGCTGCCTCATGCGAACGACCACGCCCTGTGCGCGACTGGAGGGCATCTCTTACGAAGTTGAAATCGGCGATCTTCACGATCAGGCTGCGCTTGCGCGCGGTGCCGCCCATTGCGATGCAGTGATCCACCTGGCGTGCGCTTCGTCATGGTCCGACATTAGGGGGCTTGGTAGTGACATACGGGCAGTAGCAGTTGACGGAACGCGCAACACCATGGAGGCAGCACGCCGTGCTGGAGTGCGCTGCTTCGTGCATGTCTCGTCTGCCGCAGCTGTGAACGGTAGCAACGAGCCGATCGAACATGACGAGGCATCGGACTACGAATTAGGCAGTCACGATCTGCCATACAGTTTGGCCAAGCATGATGCGGAGCGGCTGGTATTGCAAGCCAAGGCGGAGGATTTCGAAGTCATTGTGGTGTCGCCGACCGAGGTGTATGGACCCCATGACACGGGCTACGTGACGGCCGGAAACATCGCCGACATCATCGATGCATCACCAGCGGTAGCGTGCCATGGCGGCGTTTCTGTCGTGCATGTAGACGATGTGGCTGACGGCATAGTGGCTGGCCTATTGCATGGACGCTCCGGCGAGCGCTACATTTTGGGCGGCGAAAACCTCACCATTCATGCATTGACCGAGAAGGTGCTTGGACTCGCTGGCCGTCGAACATCAGTACTCACTATTCCAAATGACGCTGCCGTTCGGCTGTGTCTGGCAATGGCTGATGCCGGACTGCAGCCACCCATTGCGTTGGATGTGCTGGACTATGCCACGTTGTATTGGTTTATGGACTCGTCCAAGGCAATGCGTGAGCTGGGGTTTGCCCCAAGGGATGCAGATCAGACGCTGGCGTCCGTCGTTGAATGGCTGCGTAGCGCGCGCGAACAAACTGCGCCAGTTAGCCAGAATGATGCGAGCACTGAGCAGCAGCGTGAAATGGCGGTGTTATGACGGCACGACACAGCGCAGGTACTGCCGCCACCCATTTCCCAAACACCGCACAAAAGAGCCGAAACGTTGCCGCCGCGTTTAGCCAAGCGACCCGCTGCAGCAGCGTCGAACAGGTCCAGGCGGTTGTAGGGCAGGTGCTGCGAAGGACACCGCATTGCACCGTGCGATGCGGTGGCAACTTGGCGGCTTCTTCTTCCGCAGCATTCGACTCGAGTACACACGTGCGACTGATCTTGGATGGTGAACTGACCGCGGTCACGCTGCTACAAACAAAAGACAACGGCGCAAAGGTCTTTCACGTAGGGGCGGGTTGTTTGATCGGCCACGACCCGACGAACCCGATTTCAAGACCTGAAACAACATTGATGGCGCAATTGATGGCCGCCGGCTGCGCGCTGCCCTTGGTCGGCGGTTCGTCAAACATGACGCTCGGCGGCTTTTTCATGACAGGCAGCGAGGGTGGCTCCATTCAACATGCGCTGTCGCAGTGCATCCTGTCGTTCGATCTGGTTGATGGACGCGGGATGTTTCATACCCTGCACAAGGGGAGCGACGCGTTCAACGCCATAGGTGTTTCGATGGGCCTGTTCGGCGTGATTACAGGCTTCACTTTGGAGCTGCTCCCGGCATACCGCCTGCAGGGCACTGAGCAAACGCAGCGCCGCAAAGACTCCATCTTGAACGACAGTGCGACCTTCTTGGCGGCGCATTCCGCGCACGACAACGTGCATGCCTACTGGTTTCCCAACCGGGGTGTTGACAGTGTTCAATCCTACGTGGCCGATCGCGTCAATGCCGTACAAGCGCGACGACCCTACGCGCACGAGTTGCAAGGTGCGTTGAAAAACCAGGGCTACAGGGTTGTGATGCGCGCAGTCAACTGGGCCATTCACCGCGGCCATAGTCGAACCGCAGCCAGTCTATTGCAGCTATTCGCCAAGCCAAAAAAAATGGCAAAGCACTTCTGTGACGACTGGAATGTTGCTGGCCCCAATGACGACCAGGTGGGCATTGCCACACGGCGCGGGTTCGAATCCACCGAAATCTGGTTTGACATTGCGTACGCCGACCAAGTTTTGGCCGCTTGCCGCGCGCTATTTGAGCGAGATCCCATCGCTTGCGGCCACAGTGGTTTGCAAATTTTTTGCGCTGCCAGATCGCCCTTTTGGATGAGCCCGGCCTTTGGCGCTGACCAGATACGCGTCGACACGCTGTGGTGGCCTGATTGCCAGGAAGGCAGCGCCGGTGACTATTTTGCGAGGTTTTGGGATGCACTGCTCAATATCCCAACGGCGCGACTGCACTGGGGCAAAGAACTGCCTCCCATAGGACAGGCCTTTGGTCCTGATTTTCTGACGCGCGCCTACCCGCGAATGGGCGAATGGCTTGCAATGCGCCAGGCATTCGATCCGGAACAGATATTTGTCTCGAACTTTTGGCGCGAGATATTCAACATCAAGAAAGACAAACCATGCTAAGCCTCAACGACCTGTATAGAACCTTCACGCGCAATTGGCTGAAGAAGCGCACCAAGTGGTGGCCAGCCGATCCAGAGAACATCACCAAACTCACGAGCGTTGATCAAGTCATCGAGGCTATACGCATGGCCCGTGAGAGCCAAACGACTATTCGCGTTTGCGGATCACAGCACTCCATGCAACGTGCCGTGTTTGATCCATGCACCAAACAGCGCGTTGTTCGCGTCAAGCTGGAGGGGGCGCTGCGCCGCATTGAACACCTGTCTCCGGGACTCTACCGCGTAGGTGGCGGATGCAATTTCGGTGTGGATGGCATGGATCCCTGCTCCAATGAATCCAATTCGTTCGCCCGGATAGCCGATGCAGACGGCTACGCACTTCCTCTGCTTGGCGGCATGTCCGCGCAAACCGTGGCCGGATTCATGGCAACCGGTTCGTCGGGTGGATCGATCCGATATGGACTGGCTGATTGCCTGGAAAGTTTTGAAATCATCGATGGCCGTGGACAGTTGCGTGTGCTGAACCGGGGCACCGCAGATTTTGAAGCGGCTGGCGTATCGATGGGGTTATTTGGGATCGTTATCAGCGCGACTTTTCGCCTGCAGCCTCGCTTCCTGGTAAAAGGCACCGAACAAACTGTGCCCTACAGGGAATCGATGGTTCGAGACGGTACCGCATTTCTGCAGGCTTGCCGCAGCAACGACTACATGCATGTACTGTGGCTTCCCAACAAGGGAGTAGAGAACGTACTGCAATTCGTTGGCAGTCAGAGCAATGCATACGGCAATATGGTGCCCTATTTCCATCCGTTGAGCAGTGAATGGCTCAATATAGGCGCACATTGGGTGGTCCGGATGGTGAACCAAGCTTTGATGCGGGGTCGTCACACGGTAGTCAAACACTTGCTCCTGCTGTTAAACCCAAACGATGCACGACCACGAAACTTCACCGACCACTGGTGGCGCGTGCTGCCGAACGACGACCTGGCTTCGATCAATACGTGGGTGCGTGTTCAGTTCACGGAGGTTTGGATTGATATCGCCGAAGCGGACGCTGTCATTGAGACCCTGCAAGAGCTCTTCACCGTCGACGAGATCGCTTGCGGCTCGTTCGGGGTCGAAATTTACCCGGCAAAGCGATCTCCATTTTGGATGAGTATGGCGCATGGGCGGGATGTCATCCGCATCGATCCCTATTGGCTGGAGTACAACAGTCGCGGAACGCTAGAGGACTTCTTCAACCGCTTTTGGGTGCCCCTTCTTTCCAAATTTCCATCAGCCCGGTTGCACTGGGGCAAACACGTGCCAGCATTCGGCCAGCGCTTTGGTGAGGGTGTAAATCAAATTCCACGAACCATGGGACCAGACTATTGCAGAAAATCGTTCACCAAATTTGACGCATGGCTGCAAAAACGCAAAGAGTTCGATCCGGATGAAATCTTCATGACCGACTATTGGCGCTCCATGCTGCTGGTTGATCCAGCAAATTCACCCACATGAGTGGGCGGTGCCGCCCAAAAGGAGGCACCAGGTTCCTATCGTGCCACGCGATAAATCGCGCATTTTGAACTACCAATTTGATAGCGCATTGCGCAGATTCCACGAGGGCTAGCGCCTGTTTTCTCTTAGAACGGCATCTTGGGCATGCCCTTCATGCCCCCCAGCTTTTTCATCATCTTCATCATGCCGCCGCCTGAGAATTTCTTCATCATGGTCTGCATCTGCTCAAACTCCTTGAGCATGCGGTTGACCTCCTGAACCTGCACGCCAGCACCGGCAGCAATGCGGCGTTTGCGGGTGGCCTTGATCAGGTCGGGCTTGCGGCGCTCCAGTGGCGTCATGCTGTGGATGATGCCTTCCTTGCGCTTGATGT
>CAYXWW010000142.1:0-9593 GCA_964468905.1 uncultured Rhodoferax sp.
TCCCGTTTTGCGAATCGCTGTGCTACTACTGTGCCTGCAACAAGATCATCACCAAACACCATGACCGTGCAGCCAGCTACTTGCGCTACCTGAGCCGAGAGGTGGAGTTGCACGTGCAGCACATGGGTGTGGGTCAGACCATCAGCCAGTTGCATTTGGGCGGCGGCAGCCCCACCTTTCTGAGCGACGATGAGTTGGGCGAACTGATGGCCATGCTGCGCCGCAGTTTTACGTTTACGCCCGGTGGCGAATACTCCATTGAGGTGGATCCGCGCACAGTAGATGCCTCTCGGCTCGACAGCCTGGCCCAGCTGGGCTTCAACCGTCTGAGCTTTGGCGTGCAAGACTTTGACCCAGCGGTGCAAAAGGCAGTGCACCGTGTGCAGCCGGCCGAGCAGGTGTTTGCGCTGGTGGAGGCCGCGCGTGCGCGCGGATTTGAGTCTATCAATGTGGACTTGATCTATGGATTGCCACGGCAAAGCCCTGAGTCGTTTGAACGAACCCTGGCCCAGATCAACCAACTGCGACCCGATCGTATTGCCTTGTACGCCTATGCCCACTTGCCCGAGCGGTTCAAGCCCCAGCGGCGTATTGCCACGGTAGAGCTGCCCAGTGGTGCGTCTAAGGTTTCCATGCTGTCCCAATCCATGAAAGCCTTGGGTCAAGCGGGCTATGTTTATGTGGGTATGGACCATTTTGCGTTGCCCGATGATGCACTTGCCATCGCCAAGCGGCAGGGGCGTCTGCATCGCAACTTTCAGGGCTACAGCACCCAGCCCGATTGCGACTTGATTGGTCTGGGCGTCTCGTCCATTGGCCGCATTGGTGCCACCTATAGCCAAAACGCCAAGACCATGGAAGAGTATTGCGATGCACTCGACCAAGGTCTCTTCCCCGTGGTACGTGGCCTGGCCTTGTCGCGGGATGATCTGGTGCGCCGCGCTGTGATCATGTCGCTGATGTGCCAAGGGCAGGTGTTGTTTGAATCGATTGAACTGGCCTATCTGGTGGACTTTCAATCCTACTTCTCCAAAGAGTTGTCAGCGCTGCAAAGCTTGGTAGACCAAGGTCTGGTGACCGTGGACACTACGGGGATACAAGTCACCACACAGGGCTGGTTTTTTGTACGTGCCGTGGCCATGGTGTTTGACCGCTACTTGCAGACAGACCGCACCCGCGCGCAGTTCTCCAAGATCATTTAGCATCCGCGGATGCAATCTTCTCTGGCGCTAACCGCGCTGCTCATGGGTCTGGTAGGTGGTCCGCACTGTGTTGCCATGTGCGGCGCAGCATGCGCTGGCATTGGGCAGGCCGCAGGCCCGCACAAGAACGCTGCGCTTCTCCTGTTTCAGCTGGGGCGTATCGTCGGCTATGCATTGCTGGGTGGGCTGGCCGCTGCATCATTGCAAGGGCTCGGGTGGCTCACCGTGCAGTCGGCTGCGCTGCGCCCAATCTGGTCGCTGTTTCATGTGGCGGCGCTGGTGCTGGGCTTGTTGTTGGTATGGCAGGCGCGGCAACCCGTTTGGTTGGAAGACGCCGCACGCGCAGTGTGGGCGCGGGCGCGCAAATGGGCGGCCATGGTGGCGCCCCAGTGGCATGGCGGCGCACCGCTGGTGCTGGGCGCTATGTGGGCGTTATTGCCGTGTGGGCTGTTGTATTCCGCGCTATTGGTCGCAGCCTTGGCGGGTAGTGCTGTTGGAGGGGCAGCAGTCATGGCGCTCTTTGCCCTGGGTACTAGTGTGACCATGCTGGCCGGTCCGTGGCTCTGGTTGCGCCTGCGTGGCTCTGCAGCTTTGCCTGGCAGTGGGCAGTGGGGCGTGCGCCTGGCAGGGGCTGCATTGGCTGCCAGTTCGGCCTGGGCATTGTGGATGGCCCTGGCCCACAACGCGGCACCCTGGTGTGTGACCGTGGGATAAACTGGCACGCCATGCACACCCAATCACTCGAATCCATCCCTAAATCCCGCGCCTTTCGCATTGAGGTTTGCGAGTCGCTTTCGCACTCGCCCCTGTTCAAAGACTGGACCTGGGACGAGCTCGACACCCTCAGCACCTACATGGCAGGCTACCGCACGGCGGCGGGCGACATGCTGTTTGAAGAGGGTGACGAGGGCGACTCGATGGGGCTGTTGCTTTCCGGAAAAATTGAAGTGCGCAAACAAGACGCCGCGGGTGTGTCGCAATGCGTGACCCACATCGTAGCCGGCCGCACCTTTGGCGAAATGGCGGTAATCGATGGCAAAGAACGCTCTGCCACCTGCATCACTACCGAGCCCTGCTTATTGGCCTTGTTGCCCAAGACCCAGTTTGAACGCATCTTGCTGGTGAACGAGGCGCTGGGCATCAAGTTGCTGCTACGCGTAACCCGGCTGCTGAGTGAGCGGCTGCGCGGGGTGAATGGGGCGCTGGTGGATTTCTTGAGTAAGGATGTCGGTTAAGCGCGACTAGCCCATTTTGGCAATCAAGCCTGCCAGTGCTGCACGACCAACCGGCTTGGATACCGTGCCGAGCAATGTAAAACGTCGAATTTGCGCGACCAGGCTGGCAGAGTGCATGACGTCGTTGCCTTGTCCTGAAACAATGATCAGTGCACCGCGGTAGCCAACACTGGCAACGGATTCCATGAACTGAAAGCCGTCCATACCCGGCATGTGCAAATCGAGCAACATGAGGTTGAAGCGCCCGTGCAACTTGAGTTGTTGCAAGGCCTCTGGGCCACTGGTTGCTGCGGTGATATCGGTCACGCCCAAGCCTTGCAAGATGCCAGTCATCAGTTTCAATTGAAACGAATCATCGTCCACTAGCAATACCTTGAGCGCTTCGCGCGCATTGGCTCCGGGTGCCGTCGTAGACGTGGCTTTGATGCTTGGACTAGTCATGGTGACACATGGCCTCTGGTTGCAGGGTTGGCATCCGTCGGATGCATGGGAACAGTATCCGCTATTTAAAGTTTCCGCGCGGTGCTATTTAGTGCCATCATACAAACCGGACTTTCGGGAACATTACTAGGCGGGTTTGCATTCCCTCTGTGATGTACGAGCGTCAAATGCCATTGAAAAACACACCAGACACCATGACTAGTGATCATTTTGGCCGATAGCCCTCGTATACATTGCCCAATGCGCTACCAAAATAATAGCAATATGTAAATGCCAAATTTACACCCCCACTCCACGCTCGAGACGCCCGCAAACCCGGGCTTGCTCAAATGGCGCGCTTGGAAAGTCGCGGAGGTGTCGCTGGTTGCTTTTGTGGTTGGGCTGGGGTTGACCGTAGGCACTGTAGTTTGGAAAAAAGAACAACTCGTCGCCGAGGCAGAAGTCCGTTTCAAGTTCCATGAACAGGCCGTCAAGGAGTTTGTAGCAGCGCGTGCAAAGTTTGCCATTTATGGTTTGAACGGTGCGCGTGGCCTGTTTGCGGCCAGCCAAACCGTGGATCGGTCGGAATTTCGGGCCTACGTGGAGTCGCGCGACATGGCGCGTGAGTTCGTAGGTGTGCGCGGCTTTAGTTACATTGAGCGCGTCTTGCGGCCCAACGTTGACGCGTTTGTGGCCGCTGAGCAAGCCGATGGTTCGCCGCAGTTTGCGGTGCGCCAGTTGGAGGACAAGAGCCACGAAGATCTCTACATCGTTAAGTTTATGGAGCCAGCAGCCACCAACCCTGGCGTTCAGGGCCTGGACATCGGCTCGGAAGCAATTCGGCGGGCGGCGGCGCAATCTGCGGTCGATGCGGGTGAGCCGCATATTTCTTCGGCAATTACCCTGGTTCAGGACCAACACCGCACGCCCGGCGTGCTCCTGTTCGTGCCGGTGTATGCCAATGGGGCACAGCCAAAGACAGTTTCGGAACGTCGGGCGGCACTCAAAGGATTACTCAGTGCACCGCTCGTGATGTCCGAGTTGCTGACTGGAATGCCGTCGGCGCGCGATGGGCTTGTCGACTTTGAGCTATTCGACGACAAAGGCGCGCTACTCTTTGATTCCGATTGGCACAGCAGTGGCAGCGATGCCAGGCCCAACAGTTCAGTAGCAGACAGGCGCTTTTCCACCGTCCAGAAATTCACACTGGCTGGGAGCGACCTGACACTCCGCGTCAATAGCACCAGCGCGTTTGATTCAAAGGTCACTGGCGACACACTGACCACGATCTTTGCGTTGGGTTGCCTGCTCAGCGTTGTATTGTCACTGCTGCTACGCCAACGGCTCATTGGCCAACAACTCGCGGAGACGCGTGCTCTGGAAATGACCAAGGATTTGCGGGCAGAAATTGAAGTCCGAAAGCAGGTCGAATCCGAGCTGCGTGAGGCCGAGGAGGGCGCGCAGGCACTGATGAACGAGTTGACCTTGCAAAAGTACGCACTGGATGAGCATGCCATCGTTGCGACCACCAATGTTCAAGGCAGGATCACCTACGTGAATGACAAGTTTTGCGCCATCAGCGGCTATACGCGCAGCGAGCTGCTGGGGCAAGACCATAGCGTTCTCAATTCTGGCAAGCACCCACACGGCTTTTTTAAAGCAATGTATCGAACCGTCGCGGTTGGAAAAACATGGCGCGATGAAATTTGCAATAAAGCGAAGAATGGCGAGTTGTATTGGGTAGACACCACTATCGTGCCGGTCATGGGCAGCGATGGCAAACCCGAGCAGTACCTTGCCATTCGGTCCGATATCACGATGCGCAAGCAAGTAGAGCTTGATTTGATTCAACACCAATTGCAGCTGGAAAAGCGGGTTCAACAAAAGACGCAGGCTGCGGTTCAGAGTGAGCGGCACCTGCGCCTGATTATTGACAACAGCCTGGATTCAGTGGTTGGCATGGATGGTGAGGGTCGTATTACGGATTGGAACCGCCAAGCTGAGCTTACCTTTGGCTGGACACTTGCTGAAGCAAAAGGGCAGCCTTTGCATACGTTCATCATTCCAGAGCAGTATCGCGAGGTGTATCAACACGGCATGGAACATTACAAGCGCTTCGAGATTCTTGCGCTGCGCCGCGATGGAACCATATTCCCCACTGAGCTGGCAGTGGTGCCCATCGTCACACCAGTAGGCACCACATTCAGTGCCTTCATTACGGATGTGACCCAACGCAAACGTCAACAAGCCTACTTGGAGGCCGCCAAAGCATTGGCAGAAAGCGCCAACCGTTCCAAATCTGAATTTTTGGCCAATATGAGCCATGAAATTCGTACCCCTATGAACGGGGTTGTCGGCATGGTCGACATATTGCAGGAAACCGCTCTGTCGCCTGAGCAACATCGCATGCTGGAGACCATTCAACAGTCGTCCCTAGCGCTGCTGGATATTTTGAACGACATTCTGGATTTCTCAAAAATAGAAGCGGGCAAGCTGGAGGTGGAGCGCACACCCACCCATTTGCGCGAAGTTGCGGAGGGCTCTGTACAGCTCATGCTGTTTCTGTCCAACGCGCGCTCTGTTGATCTGTCTGTGTTTGTATCGCCCGCACTGCCTCTTTGGGTGATGGGCGACCCCACGCGACTGCGTCAGGTTCTTCTCAATCTTGTAGGCAACGCTGTGAAGTTCTCGCGCTTGGGGCATCGGCCGCGGGTCGATGTGCATGTTGAGCCCTGCGCACTGTCTGGCGGGGAGGCTGGTGTCCGCATCCGTGTCACGGACCAAGGTATTGGCATGAGCGCGGATGTGATCGCCAGCCTGTTTCAGCCCTTTATGCAAGCTGATGAAAGCACAGCTCGAAAATATGGCGGAACCGGGCTGGGCCTGTCCATTACCCGGCGCCTGGTTGAGTTGATGGGCGGGACCATTTCGGTCACCAGCGCCTTGGGCGAAGGTTCTGTTTTCACAGTAGATTTGCCTTTGCAGAGTTGTGAGCCCGGTCGAAAAGTGCCCATTCTTCCCAGTTTGGAAGGGGTGTGGGTCATTGCAGTTGCCGCTGATCCCTTCGCCTTGCAAGCGGTGCCAGCCTATGCACAGGCGGCTGGTGCCACGGTGACTACAGTTGCTGATGTGGCGGCGGCAAGAACGTTGCTTTTGCAAGCACCAGAGCGTTGGCCCAGTGCTGTGGTGCTTGTTGATGCGGGAAACACCAACCCGACGCGCGCGCTGGACTTGCCGCCCGGGGTTGGCGTCGTGCGGGCGATTCAACGCGGCAGCGACCGATTTGAATCCGAGGTGACTTTGGCGACATACCCCGTGCTCTACGCTGACCTCATCCATGCCATTGCCAGCGCGCACGCGCACAAAGTTCGCACCGACGGTGCGGTCGATCGTCGCACGCGTCCACGTCCCGCTGCACAAACAGTTGATGAGGCATTGCAAGCCCGCCGGCTGATTCTGCTGGCAGAAGACAACCCAACCAACCGCAATGTGATGCAACAACAACTGCGCCTGCTGGGTTACGCCTGCGAAGTGGCCGAAGATGGAGCCATTGCACTGCAAATGTGGGACACCAATCCTGGCCGCTATGCGCTGCTTCTGTGTGATTGCCACATGCCCAATCTTGATGGTTTCGGGCTGACCGCTGCCATACGTGCGCAAGAAGACCACAACACACGCCTACCGATCATCGCCGTCACAGCAAATGCCATGCAGGGTGAAGCCCAGCGCTGCTATGAGCGCGGTATGGATGGCTACTTGTCCAAGCCTTTGCGCATGCAGGAGTTGTCTGCCATGCTGGGCAAGTGGATGCCAAATGCAGAGCCTGCATCGAAGCCCGAGGCCACACCCTTGGACGTGGTGCAAGCCACGACTTCACACGGTGCAAGGGCAGAAGATAGTTTGCCGGTGTGGAACGAAAACACGCTGCGTGAACTGGTAGGCGACGACCCGGACATGCTGGCTGATTTGTTGCATGAGTTTTTGCGCAACGCTGAAGTACAAACCAAAGCGATCGCCGCGGCCGCATCCCTTGGTGATACGGATGCTATGGCGGGCGATGCGCATACCCTGAAAAGTGCTGCACGCAGCGTAGGCGCTTTGGCGCTCGGCGATTTGTGCCAAAGGTTGGAGACCACTGGTCGGGCTGGTGACGCGCAAGCATGCATCGCCATGGTCCAAGGTCTACCTGCAGCATTCACCATGGCTGCCACTGCAATATGCAGTCATTTGGCTGAATAAATTTCTGGTCGGTGTGAGATTGATGTGCCGAGGTTGCCCGCTCATTGACAGGCAGTGAAGCGAGTGATGTCACGTACTTGCTGGGTCGCGGGTGCCTATTGTTGGGCGCAAACAGTACCGCTCATCCACACGAAATAGCTGTTTGTCTTACCAATCTGTCGTTCATCACAATCGGCTTCCCTTGGTTTTCAGGTCAATCTAGCATGGCGCTCTTTTGCTACTGAGTTATCAAGGAGCCATCATGAAATGGATACACGTCATCACCGGCTTGCTGGCCATTGCATCAGGTGCCGTCGCACTCTATGCCGCTAAAGGGTCGCCACTGCACCGAAAATCTGGAACTTTTTTTACTGTCTCGATGCTGGCAATGGCCTTGAGCGCGGCCATCATTTCCTTTTTCTTGCGCACCGATCACATTACCGGTGTCGTTGCTTTGTTAACTATTTATCTGGTTTGCACCGCATGGTTAGCAACGAAGCGGACCGTACAAGATAGTCGTGCGATTTTGACGGGTTTTGCGCTGGCAGCGGCTGTTCTGGGTGCATATGCGTTTAGTTTGTGGCTGGATTTTCAGATGGATCCGAAAACACTGATTACAAAGAATAGCCCCCCTCAGGCGCTGGTTGTTTTTGGCGCCATTAGCCTTTTGTGTGCGGCGTTGGATATTCGCCTGTTGTGGGCCGGTCAGATTGCTGGTGGCCATCGATTGGTTCGGCATCTCTGGCGCATGAGCTTTGCAATGTTGATTGCAACGGCATCCTTCTTCATGGGGCAAATGCAAGTCTTCCCAAAAGTAGTCAGTACGACGGCCGTGCTGGGCCTTCCAATACTGGCAATACCGGTCCTTTTGGTGCTCGGGAGCATGTTGTTTTGGATGGGCCGAATCCTGATCAAGCGCAAACGTGCGGTGGTCGTGCCCGTGCGATAAATGCCTTGATGGACTGCGCACCCTTGAGACGTGCCGTACTGCTGCACCCTTAAAAGCGTGCAGGTGGTTGTGTCAAAGAGAATTCAAATTCAAAAATAGAAGGTGAAGTATGGAAACGATTGCCGGAATTGAAAAGTCGAAAAAATCAGGCCTGCCGTGGCATGCTTGGTTGCTTGGCGGCATTCTTTTGCTATATGGCGTGGCGGCCGCTTACGATTATGCAATGAGCATCTATCAAGGTGAAATTTACTACCGAGCGTCCGGCATGACAGATGCTCAAATTGCCTACTTTTTAGCGGTTCCAATATGGGCCGTCGTGGGGTGGACACTATCCGTGTGGGGCAGCCTGTTTGGTGCTGTCGCACTGTTTTTACGTCATCGCCTTGCAGTTGGTTTTTTTGCAGTCTCGGTCATCGGTGGCCTGATTTACATTCTGTACGTTCTTGTGCTTTCCGCTGGGCGCGAAGCAATGGGCGATCTATGGTTGATGCCCCTGGTTTTGGCGGCAATAACAACAGCAATGACCTTCTACTGCTATCGGCTCAGAAGTTTGTATGTCTTGCGTTAGGGAACTAGGCATTCCCATGTTGATCCGGTGTTGGCGTATGAAGCGCCCTCTAGGTGCGAGTTCATTGCTGTGAAAAGCGCCGGGCGATAATTGGGCTCAGAAAGCCAGCCCAGTGTGAACCCACTCTCCGTTACCCCACCCCCTACCATGCACCGCATGTCCGTCGCGCCCATGCTCGACTGGACAGACCGCCATTGCCGCTACTTCCACCGCCTGCTCAGTCGCCACGCCTTGCTGTACACCGAAATGGTGACCACGGGCGCGTTGATCCATGGGGATGTGGCGCGGCATTTGCGATTTCATGCGCAAGAGCACCCTGTGGCGCTGCAGCTGGGGGGTAGTGAGCCTGCTGATCTTGCGCATTGCGCTAAGTTGGGGCAAGACTGGCGCTATGACGAGATCAACCTCAACTGCGGTTGCCCCAGTGAGAGGGTGCAGCGCGGTGCGTTTGGTGCGTGCCTGATGGCCGAGCCGCAGTTGGTGGCCGACTGTGTGAAGGCCATGGTGGATGTGGTGGACGTGCCAGTTACCGTGAAGCACCGCATTGGCATCGACAAGACCGAGAGCTATGACTTTGTGCGTGATTTTGTGGGTACGGTGAGCGAGGCGGGGTGCAATGTGTTCATTGTGCATGCCCGCAATGCCTGGCTCAAAGGCCTGTCACCGAAGGCCAACCGCGAGGTGCCGCCGTTGCGTTATGCGCTGGTGCACCAGCTAAAGCAAGAGTTCCCGCACCTGACCATCGCCATCAACGGTGGCATTGCCAGTAACGTGCTGGCGGCAGAACAATTGCAGCTGGTGGACGGTGTGATGGTGGGGCGCGAGGCGTACCACAACCCGTGGATTCTGAGCGAGTGGGACGCCGCGTTTTATGGCGCTGCACAGGCCGACATCACCCGCGAATCGGTCGAGCAGCACATGGTGGACTACATGGCGCGTGAGTTGGCCGAGCACGGCACACCCTGGAGCCACATCGCCCGGCACATGCTGGGCCTGCGCCA
>CAYXWW010000143.1:0-9511 GCA_964468905.1 uncultured Rhodoferax sp.
AGCAGGGCATCTGTTGCGGGTGCATGTCCAGCCGCCCCATGAAGCTGAAGACCGGCATCGTTGTGCTCATGCCGCCGGGCATGCCGTCACCGGGTTGCTCAATGCATTTGCTGAAGTCAATGGTGCGGCCGTCCAGGCGCGGCGGTGTGCCAGTCTTGAGGCGGCCTTGTGGGAGCTTGAGTTCTTTTAAGCGTGCCGACAGAGAGACCGCTGGCGGATCTCCCGCCCTACCCGCTGCGTAGTTGTTGAGCCCGACGTGGATCTTGCCATCCAGGAATGTCCCGGCGGTCAGCACCACGGTTTTAGAGCGAAAACGAATGCCGACCTGCGTGACAGCACCAACCACCCGGTCACCAGTCCCTGTGGGTTCCACCATGAGGTCATCGACCGCTTGCTGGAATAGCCACAGGTTGGGTTGGTTTTCCAACATGCCGCGAATGGCCGCTTTGTACAAAATGCGGTCCGCCTGCGCCCGGGTTGCGCGCACGGCGGGGCCCTTGCTGGAGTTGAGGATCCGAAACTGCACGCCTGAACTATCCGTTGCCAGCGCCATGGCGCCGCCCAACGCGTCGACCTCTTTGACCAAGTGGCCTTTGCCAATACCGCCGATCGACGGATTGCAGCTCATCTGCCCCAGCGTTTCGATGTTGTGGCTCAGCAGCAATGTCTTGCAGCCCATGCGGGCAGCCGCAAGTGCGGCCTCGGTTCCGGCATGGCCGCCGCCAACAACGATGACGTCGAATTCTTGTGGATAGAGCATGGTGTTCAGTTTGTGGGCGCAAGGCATTCAGCGTGCGCCCAATGTGGGATAGTCCGCGATTTTACCGGTTGCCTGGTTTTTTGGCATGTCGAGAAAATTCACCTGGGCTGGGTTGCGACTTTGGTGGATCTGTTGGGCTGCACGTTTTGCTACGTGTCCCCCGGACCTGCAGGCAGGTCCTCCTCCTTGACCTTCGCAAAACGCACAGCCCAACAGATCTGGCGTAGCGTGGCCGGCAGAGCTCTAAACAAAACTCCAGACTAACCCCAGCAACAGGCAAGGCATGGGTATTTTGCGCAGGTCAAGGAGGAGCCCGCAGGCGAATGCCGGAGGGCGGGGGACACGGAGCAAAATACCCATGCCTTGCCTGGTGCGTGCAAGAGAGGAGAAGTCCGAGAGAAGCGCGAGAGAAGAAACCAAAGCACAAGCAAACGAATGACAATAGACCCATGACCCAACTCCTAGTCTTCGCGGGCAGCACCCGCATCCACTCTTTCAACCGCCAGCTCGCCACCGCTGCGTCTGCCATGGCCCGCGCGGCAGGTGCACAGGTCACCCACCTGGAGCTGTCTACGCTAGACATTCCGCTGTACAACGCTGATCTTGAAGCCCAAGGCACGCCACCGGATGTGATCCGCCTCAAGGAAATCATGGATGCCCACCCCGCCTGGATCATCTGTTCGCCTGAATACAACGGCAGCTACACCGGTCTGCTCAAAAACACTGTCGACTGGGCCTCCAGCCCTGTCAAAGGCCACCCGGTCTGGGCAGCCGGCAACAAACCATTTGCGGGCAAAGTGGTGGGCTTGCTCAGCGCATCCAACGGTGCACTGGGCGGTCTGCGATCCCTCAGCCACCTCAACCCGCTGCTGCAAACACTGCAATGCTGGGTTTGCCCCAAACAATACGCACTAGGCCGTGCCAGCGAAGCGTTTGACGCGACTGGCGCGTTGCACACCGATGCGAGCCGCAGTGGGGTGCAAGCCGTCGTCGACCAGGTGCTGTGGGCCGCACAGCGATTGAGCGAATAAGTGTGCGCAAGCTAGACTGAGTTTGCCGGCCAACCCCATCCCCACGAAAGCGTCCATCATGTCCGCTACATCTGCCGCCACAAATACAGCAATTGGTTCGCCCATCGCGCAGCTGGAAGAAATTCTGGCCCTGCAAAGGGCTGCCTACTTTGCACACGCCTATCCGAGCGTGGCCGAGCGTAAGGCCGACCTGCTGCAGCTCAAGGCCTTTCTCAAAGACCACCGCGAGGCCGTGCTGAATGCCATTGCTGCCGATTACGGCAATCGTTCGCGCCACGAGACCTTGTTTGCCGAAATCTACCCCACGTTGGATGGCATCGACTACACCCTTAACCACCTGAAAAGCTGGATGAAGGCGCAAAGCCGTGGTATCGATCTGAAGAACTTCTTGGGTGCCAAGAACCGCGTCATCTCGCAGCCGCTGGGCGTGGTGGGCCATATCGTTCCGTGGAATTTCCCTGTCTTTCTGTGCTTTGGTGGTTTGACGTCGGCCTTTGCGGCGGGCAACCGGTGCATGGTCAAGATGTCTGAAAACTCCCGCCACCTGGCTCGGCTGTTGATCGACACCATGCCTGCCTACTTCTCCACCGACAAGCTGGCATTCTTTGACGAGACCGGTGGTGTGGGGGTCGCGTTCTCTGCACTGCCTTTTGACCATTTGCTCTTCACCGGATCGGGCAGCACGGGCCGCGCCGTAATGGCCGCCGCTGCGCAAAATTTATGCCCTGTGACGCTGGAGCTGGGTGGCAGGTCGCCGGCCGTGGTGTGCGACGATTTTCCGTTGCAGACCGCCGTAGAGCGCATCACCTTCTTCAAGTATTTCAACGCTGGCCAGATTTGCACCACCGCCGACCATGTGTTTGTGCCCCAGGCCAAAGTGGATGAATTTGTGGCGACGGCAAAGTCCGTTGTATCGGCCCGCTACGCCAACCTGGACACTCCCGACTACACCTCTGTTATCGACGAACGCGCGTTCAACCGCATCACCCGCGCTATGGACGAGGCACAGGCTCACGGGGCCACGCTGGTGCAACTCACAGCCGGTAAAAAATGGGACGCCACCACGCGCAAGATTGCGCCGCACATTGTGCTCAACGCACCAGCTGATTGCGAACTGCGCACCCGCGAAATCTTTGGCCCTGTGCTGCCCGTGGTCGCCTACTCCACCGTGGAAGAGGTCATTCAAACCGTCAACGCCGGGCCCCGGCCCCTGGCGTTTTACCCGTTCAGCAATGACAAGAACCTGATCCGCTCCCTGCTGACCCGCGTCATGTCGGGCGGTGCCACGGTCAACGACATCGTGCTGCACACTGGCCAGCACGATATGCCTTTTGGTGGCGTGGGCGAGAGCGGAATGGGCCACTACCACGGCTATGAAGGCTTCGTTACCTTCTCCAAAATGCGGCCAGTTTTTTACCAGGCTACTTTCAGCGCGGTGAAATTCCTATGGCCACCGTATGGCAAGTTTGCGACGAAGTATCTGGACTTCCTCACCAAATAGGGTTTGAAGATCTTTCGGGTGCTAGCCCTCGTGGAATGTGCGCAGTGTGCTATAAAATATATAGCGACACTCGTTGGTTGGATTTTTGATGGATGCCTTCAGACTGAGGTGCAAACCCCAGTTCTCGCCTCTCCAGACCACTTGTCGCGTCGCAATACAGTGCGCAAAATATAAACAACACCTTGCACGGAGCTTCACCATGAAACACCTCGCCCAACACTTCGCCCAACACTTCGCAATTGCTGCCGCCATTTCTGCCATGTGTTTTGCGGGCTCGGCTTTCGCAGCCAACAAAAACGTGAGCGGTGCTAGCAAAAGCAAAGCCACCAGCTCCGCCGCCAAGAGTGCTAAAACCAGCGGTGCAGCCAAGAGTCGAGCTACATCGTCAGCGGCTAAGAGTCGCGCGCACTCCAAGGGATAAGAGCGTTTAGCTGGGCCAACTCCATTAGCGCGCGCCAGCACGCATTAGTTCATGGTCTCTTTCGCGGCTTCTGCCCGCTCGGGCAAGAGGCAGGCTTGTTCATACTGCTGTACTTCATGCAGGGGGTATTTGAGCGAGCCGTCGATCTTCAAGTACCGCGGCCCCACACCCAGGGCAGATGCCAGGACTATCGCCGACTCCGAGCGGCCCCAGCGGTTTGCCAATTCGCGACCAGTCAACAAATGGGTGGTGAGCTGATTGGTGCCTACGATCATTGGAGTGCCTCTGCTGTGTTGTTCGTTCAATTGTTGATGCAACCGGCCTCGGGCGAACTGAAAAGGAACCAGCGTTTTTCCATGCAAATCCAACGGCATGTGCTGCATCGTGGCAGGTGCCTCACGCCAGAGGCGCAGGCAAGCCATCAAACCAGGCCTGCAGCTTGTCTCCGTGCAATGGACGGCTCGCAAGATAGCCTTGCATTACGTCACACCCCAGCCGGGTAATCGTGTCACGCTCGGCTTCTGTTTCCACACCTTCAGCCGTCACCATCAAATCGAGTCCGTGCCCCATCTCCGTCATGGCGTGCACTAGCTTTTGGGTGCCCGGTGACTGGTCCAGCTTGTCGATAAAACTGCGGTCGATTTTGAGCTCACTCACGGGCAACTTTTGCAAATAGGCAAGTGATGAATAGCCTGTGCCAAAGTCGTCAATGGATAGAGGCGTTCCGATATCCCGCAATATGTGCAACAACGCAATGCTGTGCGCCGGGTCGTCCATGAGTCCACTCTCGGTGATCTCCAGCCGCAGGCGTTTGGCAGGCACGCCGCTGGCGTCAATCATGCGCGCAACCCGCTCGGCAAACCCCTTGTGCTGCAGGTCTCGGGTGCTGACATTCACCGCAATGCTCAGCTCCGGGTGCGCTGGTGCCCAACGTGCCAGCGTGTGCAATGCCTGCTGCAACATCCAATTCGTCACCATGGTGATGTAGCCCGACTGCTCGGCAAAAGGTACGAACTCCGCAGGGGAAACAAAACCGCGCGTGGGGTGCTGCCAGCGCACCAATGCTTCTGCGCCGACCGCGTGCCCAGTTGCCAGCGAAAACTTGGGTTGCAGCCACATTTGCAGTTGAGAGGTCGCAACCGCTTGACGCAGGTCGGACAGCAAACTCAAATGGCTTAAACGCGCCGCTTCTTGCGCTTCACTGTGCCACGCGAAACCCGAAGCCGTGCGCTTCGCAGTGTGCAGGGCCACCTCTGCATTGCGCAGCAGCAGCTCGACTGGTAAAACCTTGGCGTCAGCATGGTTGGCACCGGAATCGGCAAGGCCATAGGTCAGACCCAAGTCGACCGTGTGGCCACTACAGTGCACAGGTTCGCCCATGGCCAACTCGATGCGCTCGCGCAGCAATTCGACTTGCGCACGGGAGGACGCTGAAAAGGCCGCAGCAAACACGCCACCAGACAGATGTGCCACAGTAGGCTTTGGACCAATGAGTCCCATGGCAACAGCCTCTTGCAAAGCCTTTTCAGCACGCTGCGCAGCATGCTGTATCAAACTATCACCGGTGGTGTATCCGAGCGTCTCATTGATGGCCTTGAGCCGCGCCAAGTCCATGAGTGCAAGACAATTGGGCGCAGGATTTGCATCGGCCAACGTCTTGAACAAGGCCGTGCGGTTTGGCAATCCAGTCAGCGGGTCGTGGAATGCCAGATGCGCAATATCGCGCTCACGTTGGGCCACCGCGTCCGTCATGGTGTTGAGTGCCTGCCCTACGCGATCAACTTCTTGCGTGTCTGTAGTGGGCATGTGCTGGCTGTAGTCACCGCCGGCGATACGCTGCGCGGCACGCTCTAGCTGTGCCAAGGGACCGACTACGCTGCGCGTGGTTCGCACGCCAAGCCAAACGGCCAACGCGACCGCCAAAACTGACAGGCCTGCAACAGCAATGGCCACCCGGTCAAACAACCGTTGCGCCTCCCCCAGCTGCGTCTCAATCCGCTCGCGCTCGCGTTGCAGCAAGGCATTGGACTCCAGCAGCATGGTCTTGAGCGCCGGGTTGACCCGCTCATTCAATACCTTCCACGCAGCAACCGTGTCGTCGCCTTCAATTTCGTCAGCGGTTGCAATGAATGCCTCTACATAAGCTGCCCGGCACTCCTGCAGGCGCTTGAGATTCATCCCTTGGTCATCGTCGCCAAGTTCCCGTGCTAGCGATTCCACAATGCCGTCGATGCGCCGGTTGCGCTCGTCGACATCCGCGTACTCTGCGACGCGGTGCGCACGCGGCGCATTGATCAGTCGAATCAGGGCATTACCCAGGCCCTCTGTTTGCAGTGACAAGGCTTGCACCCGAAGCAGTCGCTGCATATCACGGGTGGCAAACTGTTGCGTTACTCCCGTCATGTGGTGAATCTGAAAGACCGCTTGCGCCAGCGCAGCCAGCATCAGCACAACCAGGACGCCAAATCCCAGGGCCAAACGCCAGCCGATACGCTGTGGCCACCAGCCGCGGGTCATGCGCCCACCGCCTGTACCGACAACACAAGGCCGGATTGCGCAGCCATGGGCAACCATTGCCCAAAATCCAGTTGCGGCGCGGTATCCAACGCTTGGCCAAAGCTCGCGCCTGCCAGCAATGCCTGCAAATAATCGCCCTCGCCATGCAGTGCCTCACGCACCTTGGGGCGCAAGCCACAGCGCCATACCACCGCGTCTTGGGCAACGCCGGCACGCACCAGCGCGCCTGCTTCCTGCAAGGAAGGCGTTGCCTCTAGGTGCGCAGTCAAAATGCTGGCAATCGGCCACCCACTGCGCACGACAAAACACCCGGGCGCCAATTCAAACCGCAGCATGTCGGGTTCGTGCGTTGTCAACAGGCCGATGGTCGACAAATCAGTCACTTGGTCCAGCGCACTCGCGCAGAGGTGCAGCGCCCATTCGGCACGCGCAACGTCTGCCAAATAAGGTTCTTCTTGCAGCTGGTTGCTGGACGCAACAAATGCAGCCAGATCCGATCCCCAGCAAGCAATATCACCACGCTCGGGCGGATGGGCATGCCATAGTGCGCGCGACAAATCGGCGAAGCTTTCGCTACCCAACAATTCTGACAACACAGGGTAAGCGGCCTGCAAGGCACGCTCCGCCAGGCTGTGGGCATTTGCCTGATAGGCTTTTAAGCCCCTAGCCCTCGGATCTATTGCATAGGTAGCTATGCTTTCAATAGCATCACATGGAGGCCATGCAAACAATGCTTTCAACAGTGCTTGCTGTTGGCTGGCCAGTGTGCTCATGCCGCAACCGCCGGCAATCGATGCGTCGCCTTCGCCAACTGTTCGTCACCCAATGTGCACGAACACAGGTCGCGCGCGGAAGCAGCCTCGTCGAGCAAGACGTCCAACGTGGGAACGTCAGTGTCCCATTCGATCAAGGTTGGTACCGCGCCAAAGCGCCAAATGGCGTGGCGATACAAGTCCCATACCGGGCCGCTCACCCGGCTGCCATGGTCGTCTATGACAATTTCGCCATGGGCATCGTTCACTCGGCAATGCCCCGCCAGATGGATTTCTCCTACTGAAGCCGCATGAATACCATCGAGCCACGCCCGGCAGTGGTCCAGTGGATCGCCAGTCTGGCCCTCGCGTATTTGTGCGTTCAGCGCATTGACGTAAATATTGTTCACGTCTATCAACAGCTGGCAACCCGTCCGACGTGCCAGGTTGTTTAGAAATTCGGTCTCTAGCCATACCTGCTCACCGGCGGGGGTATTCCATCGCAGGTAGGCAGACAAGTTCTCCACCATAAAAACGCGTTTCAACCGGTCCTGCACACGGGACACATTTCCGCACAGAACACTCAAAGCTTCAGCGGTAAAGGGCAGCGGCAAAAGATCTGCCGCATGGACCGAGGAGCCTTCAAACTGACCCCTGGCAAACGACGCATGGTCACTGACACGGACGGGGTCAATCCGCTGGACCAGCTGCGCCAACCGTTCAAGGTGCCAGGTATCAACACCGGTGGCTGCACCAAGCGACAGCCCAACTCCGTGCAAACTAATGGGGTAGTGCGTGCGCCCCGCCTCCAAGACCGCCAATGGCGCTCCTCCCAAGCCGAAAAAGTTCTCCGAATGAACTTCCAAAAAGCCTAAGTCTCGGGGTTGCTCTAGCAGTTCCTGGTAATGTGGGTGCCGCCAGCCAATACCGATGTCGCCAATCAACGATGGGTGGTCGTCAGTCAACAGGCGTGGCACGGCGGATAACCCACTAGACAAAACAGGCGCCGTCTAAAAACGCATCAGCCCTTCTTGGCTTTCTTCGCCTCTTCAGCAGTCAGCCCGTTCATGGCGCTGCAGCTACCTTTGGCAACATACTTCCATTCGCCCTTGTCCATATCCACTTTGGACTGGCCGGCGCAAGAATGGGAGCCACTGGCGTTGGCGCAGTCATTTTGACCAGCCTTGGCGATTCCATAGCACTTCTCCTTTTGTTGTGCAGCTGCTGGCATGGCAACCATGGAGAGGGACATTACAGCTGCAGCGGTTGCAGCGATCATTGCGCGTTGGGTCATTGAATAGCTCCTTGGGTAGACAGGTTAAAGTAGTACCAGACGAAGTTTGGCAAGATTGCACGTTTTTGCTGGTCATGGGTTAGTCTGGTGCAACGGCCTATTCTTACAGTGTTGGATGAAAATCTCAAATGACTAATTTTGAAGAACAAATTGTGGCACTGCGGGATTACCTGATGAAGTTCGCACGACTGCAGTTGCGCAACGACGCCTGGGCAGAGGATGTTGTGTCTGAAACCGTATTGGCAGCGTTGGCCAAGCCGCAGTCTTTTGGCAATCGCTCACAGCTCAAGACTTGGCTGGTGGGAATTTTGAAGCACAAAGTAGTGGACACCTTGCGCCACCACCACCGGGAAGTGTGTGGATCCGACAACAGTGCTGACGAAGAGGCCGATCCACTGGAGTCGATTGCATTCAAAGCCGACGGTCACTTCGCAGAGCCGCCCGCAGATTGGGGTAATCCAGAGCAACAATTCAGCAGCCAGCAGTTCTTTGAGATTTTGGAGGCATGCGCGAGCAAATTGCCAGCTTCACAAGGCCGTTTGTTTCTTATGCGCGAGTGGCTGGAGCTATCCAGCGAAGAAATTTGTAATCAATTGCAACTTACGCCGACGAACCTTTATGTGCAATTGCACCGGGCACGCTTGCGTCTTCGGGAGTGTCTTGAGTTCAATTGGTTCATGAAAGCACAACCAACATGATTCCGTTCAAGCGAAGCTGCAAGGAAGTTGCTGCAATTTTGATAGCGCGCGAAGACCGTGCGTTGGGGCTAACTGAGCGCGTCGCGTTGCGCATCCATCTTGCAATGTGCGACGCATGCCCTGATTTTGAGCGACAAATACTGAGTATGCAAAACAGCATGCGTCAGTGGCGAAATTACACCGGCTCGGAAAAATCTGCGCAAAAATAGTCAATTCGTCGAATAAAAATTAGGCGACTTCCTTAAAACCCCGCATAATGGTGCAGTATTGCCGGAATTTCGGTGTACGGGTTTGCGGTGATTTACCAGTTTCGCGTCTGCTTTAAGTCTTCATTGGTTTGTTGATTGCGGGTTTGGACACCATCGCGTTTTGAGTTATTTTGAGGAGTCCTTACATGGGCAACAAACTTTACGTAGGCAATCTGCCTTATTCTTTCCGTGATGAAGACTTGCAACAAGCGTTTGCAGCCTACGGTTCCGTTTCCAGCGCCAAAGTCATGATGGAACGTGACACTGGCCGCTCCAAAGGCTTCGGCTT
>CAYXWW010000144.1:0-9399 GCA_964468905.1 uncultured Rhodoferax sp.
AGAGCGAGTTGGCGGGCATGAAACACGCGGTAGATTCGACAGGCCGTGTCTTGCGCGACAACGTGTGGGGCCCGCAGGAAGAAGATGCGGTTCGCCGGGACTTCACCATCAACGCCATGTACTACGACCCACAGACACAGGTGGTGGTGGACTACCACAACGGTTTCAAAGACGTGAAGAACCGCGTCATCCGCATGATTGGTGACCCGGCCACGCGGTACCGCGAAGACCCGGTGCGCATTATTCGCGCCGTGCGTTTTGCGGCCAAACTCAGTGGTCTTGGGTTTGCGCTGGAGTCCAAAACTTCAGCCCCATTGGTCAAGTCCCAAGAGCTATTGGCGGATGTGCCACAGAGCCGCTTGTTTGACGAGATGCTCAAACTGTTGCAAACCGGGCATGCCTTGGCATCCATCGAGCAGTTGAAGAAGCTGGGCATGGCGCGTGGCATTTACCCACTGCTTGACGTGGTGGTTGAGCGGTCCGAGCAGCCCTTTGTCAATGCCGCGCTCAAAGACACCGATCGCAGGGTTGGCGAGGGAAAACCCGTCGCCCCCAGTTTCCTGTTGGCCTGCGTTTTGTGGGCCGATGTGCGTGACGGATGGGCGCGCCGACTGGAGTTGCGCCAACATTCACATCCTGCCTTGATGGACGCGATTGACGATGTGTTCCATGCGCGCATTGGCGATGTATCGGGCGGTGGAAAGCTTGCAGGTGATATGCGCGAAATTTGGGTCATGCAACCGCGTTTCGAGAAACGGGTGGGTAGCGCGCCCTTTGGCATGGTCGACCAGCCACGGTTCAGGGCGGCTTTCGACTTCATGCGCTTGCGCGCAGACATCGGCGAGGTGGATGAATTGTTGGCCGATTGGTGGCAGGAATTCAGCATGGCGGATGACAATTTGCGCCAGGACCTGGTGGACATCGTGCGTGAAGAACAGCAAAAACGCCAACGTGCGCCACGCGTTCACCGTGCACCCCGTGCCGACATTGCGGGTGCTTCTGCCCCTGCGATTGCGGCGGATTCAGATGCCTCCAGTGTTGCGCAGCCTGACGGTGAAGGTTCTGGCTTTCCTGGCGATGCGGATACGGGTGCACCGCGCAAGCGGCGTCGCCGTCGTCGCACCGGTGCGCCCAAGGGCGCGGCCAGCGACGCCGGTGAAGGTGATGGCGGCAATTAGTTTGACCCGGTGAAGATAGACGCCATCCGTGAGCCCGTGACCGCCTTTGTTGCCTTAGGCGCAAATTTGGGTGATGCACGCGCCACGCTGATTGGCGCGATCGAGCAGTTAAACAGTGTCGAAGGGGTTGTTGTCACCAAGCGCTCATCGTTGTACGCAACGGCACCGGTGGATTCTTCAGGCCCCGACTACATCAACGCGGTGGTGCAATTGCGCACGGTATTGACGGCTCCTGAGCTATTGCGTGAATTGCATGCCATCGAACACGCAGCGGGCCGCGTGCGGCCCTACCGCAACGCACCGCGAACGCTGGATCTGGATATTTTGTTGTACGGTGATGGACGGGTCAACAGTGATGCGCTCACCATTCCGCATCCCCGCATGGCGCAACGGGCCTTTGTGTTGGTGCCATTGGCGGAAATTGCGCCTGCCTGTGTAACCGCAGAGCAATTGCATGCCGTGAAGGCACAAGCCATCACCAAGCTGGGCTAGACCCTTATTCACGCAAGCGCAACGCCACCGTTCCCAGAATGACGCCGGTGGAAGACACCGCCTCGCGAAACGCACCACGCAGCGCCTGGTGTTCAAAATTGACGTCGGCCAGTTTGACGCTGCGTTCTGCGTCACGGGCGACTGCTGCCATATAGGTAGCGCCAACCGTGGAGGACAGGCCCTTGATGGTGTGCAGCAGACGCAGCGCGCCAACCAGATCGCCAGCTTTCAAGAGTGCGTCCAATTGGTCAGGCTGGCCATTGAGATCGCGTAAATAGTCTTGCAAGACCTCCAGATACAGCGAGGTGTCGCCACCCATTCGGCCCAGCGCACTGTCTACGTCCAAAGCATCCACGGCAGGCAGCAAGTCGGAGGCGGCAGGTTCGACGTGTGCGGACGTTGAGGGTGTGGTTGCCTGAAACGCGCCACCGGTCGCGCGCTTGGTATGGTTCAACAAGACCTCAATCAGGTGCGCCAAATCAAAGGGCTTGCCTACGTGTTCATTCATGCCGGCAGCCAGGCACGCCGCTCGATCCGATGGCATGGCATTGGCGGTCATGGCAATGATCGGCAGCCGATCGAGCCCCAGATCTTTGCGAACGGCCTGTGTGGCCGTGTAGCCGTCCATGACCGGCATTTGAATATCCATCAAAACGGCGTCGTACATCGGGCTTGCCTTTGCAATGGCCTGCACACCGAGCTCCCCATTTTCAGCAACGTCGACAACTGCTCCCGCGCCCTGCAAGAGTTCGCGTGCGACTTGTTGATTGATCAAGTTGTCCTCTACCACCAGCAAATGCAATCCCATTAGACGCTTGGGCTTGTCGCTTTTGGCTCGTGGAGTAGTGCGCACATTGCTGCGTCCTGCGAGCGCCTGCGCTACTGCATCCGACAGCATGGATGCGGTAACCGGCTTTACCAGAAACGCTTGCAGGTTGGCTTGCTCTTCGATGGTTCGCTGTGACAACATGTCGCGCCCCAGCGCCGTGACCATGATGGATATTGGCGTATTCGGCGCAGGCATGAGCTTGCGTATCTGGTCCAGCGTCGCCCACCCGTCGATACCAGGCATTTCCCAATCAACAAATATGGCTTGGTAGGGGGCCTTTCCGGCTGCTACACGGGCCTGTACTAGGGCAACGGCTTGTGGGCCGTCGCTGACTGCGTCAACCTTCCATCCTAAAGACTGGAGCATTCTTGCGGTCAAACGGCAGGCGAGTGGATTGTCATCCGCTAGCAATACGTCCATCTCTTTGCGCACGGGCAATGGGGCAGGCAACGCGGACAGTTCAGCTGCGTCTGCCACGGGCAATGTCAGCTCAAAGTGAAATGTGCTGCCTTTCCCTGACGCACTTTCCAGTTCCAAAGTGCCGCCCATCAGTTCAACCAAGCGCTTGGAGATCGAAAGACCCAATCCGGTGCCACCAAATCGCCGCGTTGTCGAAGCTTCTGCTTGTGAAAACCCGGTAAATATGTAGGCTTGGCTCTCTGCATCAATGCCAATGCCGGTGTCGCGCACTGCAAAGCGAAGTGTGGCGTAGAGACCCGACATTTTCTCCAAGGTGATCTTGACGACAACCTCGCCCATCGCGGTGAATTTGATGGCGTTGCCACTCAAGTTGATGAGCACCTGCTGTAAGCGCATGGCGTCGCCAACAAATGCCTTGGGCAAATTCGGATCGATGTCAAACAGCACTTCCAATGGCTTTTGACCGGCATACGCGGACAAAATGATGGCGAGATCCCGCATCAAACGGTCAATGGCGAAAGGTTGCGGATCCAGAATCATTTTGCCCGCATCCATTTTGGAAAAATCCAATATATCGTTGAGCAAGCCCAGCAACGACTTTGCCGCGCGCTCGGTCTTGTCGGTGTAGTCGAGCTGGCGCGGTGACAATTCAGTGTCGTGCAGCAGCTTGAGCATGCCCAGAATGGCATTCATGGGTGTGCGAATTTCGTGGCTCATGGTGGCCAGAAATTGCCCTTTGGTTGCTGCTTTGGTTTCGGCCAATTCTTTTGCACTGCGCAGTTCTAGGTCCTCCGCTTCACGTTGCCGCAGTTCTTGGTAATGGTGCTCAATGGCGACCAGTCCTTCATAGGCACGCAAAGAGGAAACAACAGTGACGAACAACCTGCTTTTGGTCAGTTCGGTCTTGGACTTGTAGTCGTTGATATCAAAGTCAACGATTACCTGCTCTTCAGGAGCGTTGCCAGGCTGCCCTGTGCGTAAGACGATCCGCACAACCTGGTTATTGAGAGAGTTGCGAATGTCATGTGCGAGCTTAAGTCCCGCATCCGGGGTTTCCATGACAACATCCAGCAAAACGAGCGCGATATCTGGCTCACTGGCCAACACTTTGTAGCCTTCAGCGCCCGTATAGGCAGACAATATTTCAATTGGGCGCTCCTTGAAAACCAGCTTCTCAAGTGCCCTGCGGGTTACCACATGGATATCGGGCTCATCGTCGACCACCAGAATGCGCCAAGGCGCTGCACTCGTTTGCTCCACGATGGCATCCAGCGGATCATCGTCGATCAGCCAGTTATCGTCGTCAGACAATGGCAGGTCACTCATAAACTCCCTTTGCAAACTGAATCGGAATCCAAGCAGCTTCGCGCTAGTATCTCACCGGAATTTGCTGGAATGCAATACTAGTTTGGAACTGTTGCTGGCGATTCAGCAATGTAGTAGTTTTGATTGGAGGACTGCATGCTATTGGCCGGACGCATGCTGACCGAAACCTCTTTTAGCCCAGTTCGGCAATCAGTTCAATTTCCACGCAAGCTCCCAGTGGAATCTGGGCTACGCCGAACGCGCTGCGCGCATGTGCGCCTTTGGACCCAAAAACTTCACCAATCAACTCACTGGCACCATTGGTGACCAGATGCTGTTCGGTGAATTGGTCTGTGGAGTTGACCAAGGACATCAGTTTGACAATGCGGGTGACTCGGTTCAAGTCTCCCACGGCTGCGTTGAGCGTGCCCAACAGATCAATGGCAACCGCGCGGGCAGCAGCCTTGCCCTCGTCAGTGGTCATGTTTCTCCCCAACTGCCCTACCCAGGGTTTGCCGTCTTTTTTGGCAATATGGCCACTGAGAAAAACCAGGTTGCCCGTTTGTACAAACGGCACGTAGGCAGCTGCCGGAACCGAAACAGGTGGCAATGTGATGCCAAGATTGGAAAGTGCAGTGTAGATGCTCATAGTCTCTCTGATTGCGAAGAAGGTTGGTCAAATCAGCCCGTAGCCCTCGTTGTATATGCATAAGCAGCTATACAAAACATAGCAGATTAGGGTCTTGAGGTGAATTGAATTTGTGATTGTGACTGATTCTGACTTTGCGTTTGGCTTTGCGTCTGGCTTTGGCCTTCCCAAGCCGGTGCTTCCAGAGGCTCCACCGTCACCCCCACCCGTAACGTGTGGTTGGCACCACCATGGATCACGCCACGCACGGGGGAGACGTCGGCAAAATCACGGCCAATGGCAAGCGTGACATAGTCTTCGCCGGGCGTGCCCCAACCATCGCGATTATTGGTCGGGTCAAAATCGTGCCAACGCGCACCTGCGGGCGAGTCTGGTCCGTCGGGCAGATAAACCGATACCCAGGCGTGCGACGCGTCACTGCCGATCAGCCGCGGCTGCCCAGGAGCGGGATGGGTCAATAGATAGCCACTCACGTAGCGTGCGGGCACTCCGTAGGCGCGCAGGCAGGCGATCATGATGTGTGCGAAATCCTGGCACACGCCCTTGCGCTGCGCCAGCGCCTGCAACGCGGGCGTGTTGACCTCGGTGCTGTGGCTCTCATACGTGAAGTCACGATGGATGCGTTGCATCAGGTCCCGCGCTGCCTCTACGAGCGGTGCGCCTGCGATGAAACTGGGCCTGGCGTAGGCCGCGAATTCGCTGTGGCGCGGAACATAAGGAGACGCAAAGACAAATTCTGCAGCGGAATCGTAAGGATTGTCGGCAACGTAGCGAAAGCGTTCGCGTACAGACTCCCAGGTGACCTGGCTGGGGTAGTGCTCAGGGCCCGAGGTGGCGACGATGCTGCGGGCAGTGACTACCAGTTCACTGTGTGCAGATTGCAACGAAAAGAACTGCCGTGTATTGCCGAAAACATCGATGGAAGACGATTGTTGCGATGGTTCTGGCACGACGACCAAACTGTGGCTCAGCACTGTCTGCGCATTCGTGTTCAGTGGCTTGAGGTATGCGACGTGCTGGGCGATATTGACCATGGGGGAATAGTCATAGCAGGTCTCGTGGGTGATTTGTAGCAGCATGGAAATTTGCGCCTACGCCCCCAGGCTCTGTCCGCTGTCAGAGGAATGGGTGAAGTAGGTAGCCCCTATTCCTTCAGACGTTTGGTAGGCCGCTTCACTGGCGGATTGCAGCAAGTCGACCAGCAGCGTGTAGTCACCTTGTGCGTCTGGTTCGCACAGTTGTTCCATGTGCCATAGGTCTGGATCAGGAATGCTATGCGATAGCAGGCTAAGTTGGTCTGGTGCACTGCCGGCCAATTTGGCCAGGCGTCCGCGCAAAGTGTGCACTACCCAGCCCAGCGATCGGGGATTGTCCCGATCCAGCACCAGCAGATCAACCAATGCAACGATATCGTGGCTTTGCTGGTATTGCGCGTGGAATGTAATGGTGCTGTCAAACAGCGCAACCATGGCTTCAAAGCCGCCTTTGTGGTGAACACTGCCAGTGTCAAACCCGGCTTTCAGTGACGAGGACAAAAACACTAGACGTTCGATGTGGCGACCGATGCTCAGCAGGCGCCATCCATCGTCACGTGTCATGCGGTCTGTCTGCAAACCGGTGATGGCTGCCAATTGGTCGCTGGCTGCCTTGAGCGCATCAAGCGCTTGCAGCGGGGAATAGTCGGCACCCTTTAACGCGTGCCTGCTCGCCTCGAAGAACGCCTCTTCGGTGCGTTGCATCAATCCCCAGTGTTCTTGCGAGAGTCGCTCGCGTACCGCGGACCCCGCCAGTCGAACCGCGCGCAGGTTGTAGCCCACGCTGGTGGCTTGCTGGCTACTGCCCAGACTGGCAATCAACGAGCGCTCAAATACGCGGCGAGCATGTGGCGCTGGCGTGAGTGCAGGAACGCCTGCCAGAACCAGGTTGTTGCGCAGCGCCAATTGCCCCAGCCAGCCCAGGAGTGATTCTGATGTTTGGTCTTCTCCACCCAGACACTCCAGCGTCAGGCGTGCCAGCCGAACAGCATTCTCGGCCCGTTCGGTATAGCGGCCCAGCCAGAACAAACTTTCTGCGGCTCGGCTGGTGACCTGGCGTTTGCGCTGTGCCAGAGTCGCGGGTGTGAGCGGTGGCCGCAGCAACGAGGTTTGATCGACAGTTCCGGTGGTCATGGCCCATACATCTGCACTGCTGCCGCCGTGCTGCATGGAGGCGACATCGGCACTGCCACCGGCTACGCGGGCCAAGCCACCGGGCAGGATCCGCCACGACTGTGCGCCCTGCGACACGGCAAATACGCGCAGCATGACGGAGCGTGGCACCACACCGGTGCGGGCACCGTCGGATACCCCGGATTGCCAGGTGGGCATTTGCGACAGTGGCAAATAGGCTTGCACGGTGTGATCCTCTGCGTGGCGCGCGATGCGGCCAGCCCATTCATCGAGTTCGCGCGGCGCCAGCGTGTGCCCCAGCATGGCATCAAAGTCACCATGCAGCTTGGAACCAGGGTAAGTGGGTTTGATTGCAAATTCTTGCAGGCGCGGGAGTACGGTGTCCATGGCCGCACGCTCCCCGCACCACCAGGTGGGCAAGGCAGGCAGCAGTAATTCTTCGCCCAACAGGTGCCTGGACAGGGCAGGCATAAAGCCCAGCAATGCGGGAGACTCCAGGAATGCAGAGCCAGGTGCGTTCGCCACAAGTACATTGCCCGCACGAATCACCTGCAGTAGGCCCGGCACACCCAATGTCGAGTCCGCGCGCAACTCCAGCGGGTCGAGGAACTGGTCGTCCAGTCGCTTGAGCAGACCATGAACCGGTACCAGCCCCCGCAAGGTTTTGAGAAAAAGGTGCTGGTCGCGCACGATCAAGTCATTGCCTTCGACCAACGTAATGCCCAAATAGCGCGCCAGGTAGGCATGTTCAAAGTAGGTTTCGTTATAGGGGCCGGGCGTCAATAGCGCTATGTGGGCATCCTGCCCTGCCGCGCTCATCGATTTCATACTGCTGATGAGTGCGTCGTAAGTGCTGGCCAGGCGTTGCACCTGCATGTTTTCAAAAGCATGTGGAAAGAGGCGCGATATGGCGATGCGGTTCTCCAGCAAATACCCAAGACCAGATGGCGCTTGCGTGCGCTGCGATACCACCCACCAGTTTCCATCGGTTCCACGGGCCAGATCAAAGGCAGCAATATGTAAGTGCGATCCGCCGACCGGTTTCACGCCATGCATGGCCCTCAGATAGCCGGGGTGCCCCTGCACCAAGGCAGCCGGCAGCAGGCCGTGTGCCAATAGCTCTTGCTTGCCGTAGACGTCTGCCATCACCCTGTCGAGTACCCGGACACGCTGGGTGATGCCAGCTTCAATGTGTAGCCAGTTGGCGGGCGAAATGATGAGCGGGAAAAGTCCCAGTGACCACGGTCGCTGCGGGCCGTTTTCGTCGGCATAAACGTTGTACGTGACGCCGTTGTCACGAATTTGGCGCTCTAAGGTAAGGGCCCGCTCGGACATGTTGCCCAAGCCGTCATCCTCTGCCATGCGGAAAAACCGTTCCCAGACATCGGCAATTGAATCGGGTGCTTCCGTGGTGTCTGCGCCGCCGGAAGTCACTGGGTCTTGCGCGGCTGTACGTTCGCGCAATTCATCAAAATGGCCGGGCGCAGCGTGCAATGGCGCATGCAAGGGGTCCAAGTCAGATGCGCGCTGCGAAAGCGTACGGTGGGTGGAGTCGGAAGGGGCGTTCACTGGTCCTAAGTATGCCGCAAACTATTTACGGCTCGCGAGATAGTGACGGGGATAACTGGCAATCGCGCAGGGCGCGTGGTGCAGTGGCAACTGGAACAGTTTGTGCTAGCTCCGTGGTTTCTAACGTGTCGCATTTTTGCCTTGCAGCAAAGGAGTACCCATGAGCAGCACCACTACGACCCAATTTTCCCATGTCAAAGTGTCAGATACGCCGTTTGTGTCTGGTGGCTTGCGCGATTTCTTTTTGTACCGTGATCTTGGCATTGCCGAGGCCACGCACGGAAAGGTGATTGCGCACCTGGTTAAGGCCAACGAAGCACCAGAAACAGGCACCGGGTGGCACCGACATGAAGCGGATTTTCAGATCGTCATCATGACCAAGGGGTGGGCCCGGTTTATGTATGAAGACAAGGAAACGCTGGTGGAGGCGGGTGACGTCGTACACCAGCGCCCCGGCATACGCCACTACTTGTTCGACTATTCACCGGATATGGAGTATCTGGAAATAGTTTCACCGGCCAATTTCAAGACTATTGATGTGGAGCCGGTGTGTGAGATACCCGCACGGAACACTCGCCACAGTTGATTCTCCTTTCGACGGTGTTTCGCAGTGGGGTCTGTTCTGTGGGCTGTCGCACGGCGGGTGCCGTGGCAGGCGTTCTCCGGCTCGCGTCGCGGGCGGCTATGGTGGGTTGTTCACTGTTGCTGCGTGAACGCGGTGGCTGGTATGCCGGTTCTGTGGCAACCGCAAGTGCGGCCTGCGCCCGCCCGCCACGCCACCCGCCTGGA
>CAYXWW010000145.1:0-9376 GCA_964468905.1 uncultured Rhodoferax sp.
GTGTCCCCCGCCCTCCGGCATTCGCCTGCGGGCTCCTCCTTGACCTGCGCAAAACCCTTTGCCCGACTGATCTTGCGGCGAGTTGAGGGAGTGCCAGAATTGAATCTAAAAGCCTGCGCATACCAACCACTCCAGCAGCAGGTATGGGAGGGGCGTTTTGCGTAGGTAAAGGAGGAGGGCGAAGCCCGGGGGACACGGAGCAAAATGCCCCTCCCATACCTGTTGCGGGCGAGAGAAAACACAAACGTACAGACGTAAAAAAGCCCGCACTGGGCGGGCCTTTTTTCAAGGAAGAGTCCTAATGCGAGGGGGTAGTGCTAAAAAGCCGTCCCCAAAACATTATTTTCATTTAAGCGCGGGTGAGACCATGGAAAACTGACTGAATGAATGACGTTTCAATAATCTTCATTGGGAACAGAAGGTATTCCACGGAGCACTTCTTGAAAATGTAAGTAAGTTAGTCAATAAGCAGATGAAATCAAAGCGCTTAACGACATTTTGACTTAAATTGAACTCTACACGGTAGCGTTCCTGATTCGCATGATTGTCTGACGGCTTGTACGGTACACCCTCGCTAAAGCAGCAACAGAATCGCCAGCGTCTAACCTCTTCAATACCTCCCCAGCTTGCGCTTTAGTCAGACTTGAAGGCCTGCCTAGAGCCTTGCCCTGTGATACGGCACGCGATAGTCCAGCCTGAGTGCGCTCAATGAGTAGATCTCGTTCAAATTCAGCCACGGCGGCGATGACCCCCATTGTCAGCTTCCCAGCGGGACTTGTAAGGTCAGTACCCCCGAGCGCGAGGCAGTGCACCCGTACGCCCATGCCTTCAAGGGCTTCCACCGTTGAGCGCACGTCCATCGCATTTCTGCCAAGCCTATCCAGCTTAGTGACGACCAACACATCCCCCGACTCAAGCTTGTTGATGAGTTGGCCAAACCCTTTGCGTTCCCTGGCTGCTACCGACCCAGATATGGTTTCAACGATGGTGCGCTGCAAGGTGATACTGAACCCGGCTCCCGCGATCTCATGGATTTGGTTGTCGGTTGTCTGATCGGACGTGGAGACCCGGCAGTACGCGAAGACACGTGACACAACAAGACTCCAAGAAAGTGTACGAATTGGATGTCCGTATTATTTCCTGTGTCCGAAAGCTTGTAAAGCTGTTTTTCGTACACCCCTGATGCAGGTGTCCGTTTTCGGACGATTTAGTACAGGGTTGGAGGTCGGCAAAAGACGCATGGCAGTAGTAGATATTTGCGATCTGCCTGCTCCTAAGCGGCTATTCAAACCAGCCTGTTTGGGTCAACTTTATGGCGACCAATTCACGTGGAGCCTTTCGCCCATTGAACCCCATTGTTGGCCCGTTGTCATCCATTGACATAAAAATGACAATGGCTATTTTTATGACAATGGGTAGCAATCGAGCCGCTGAAGTTAGCCGCGTCGGCACTGCAGGCTCAAGGTCCCGAGGATGACTTGCCCGGTGAAGCTGAATTTGCCGCCTTACGCGCCTGGTACGCCGGCCTTTCTTCTCGCGAATCCGTCGCCCGATACCTGTGTTCCAATTAAAGGGCCGGAAAGTCCTCACGTGCCGTCCGGAAGTCAGTTCTCGCACTGCTGCAGTCTACCAATTGCGAATTCCATTGCGGTCATTCGTGAAAGACTACAACCGTCCCGACCCAGCAGTGGCCCTAGGATGACGCCGCTGCGCGGTCTCGGCTTTTCAATTGGCCTCGCTTTGGAGTAACTCAATTTCGTCCGGATACATGGCCTCAAGCCAATTCGTGATACCGGTAGCTGAATCCGAACACTCCACTTCGTATGCAACTTCCGGCTGGGTGTACACCTCTAGAATCGTTCCGATGTCTCCGACTTCTGGGGTTCGCAGCTTTGTGATTGAAGAGTCAGAAGGTCGATTTCCACGGAGCGAAACCACGCGAACAACTTCGTATTGATTCATAGGATGTTTTAGTCTTAGTTCGAAATGCTAAGTCAATGTTGCTCTTCGGCCCGCCAATTGCCTTCGTGATACCGACCTTAGTCCACCCAACGCAACTGACTCCAAGCGGGTCGACGCTTTATCCATACCTGATGTTCCAAACAGAATGGTCCTTCGTAAATGACTCGGCTTCAGAGCTAGGCAGCCGTGCCTACCTTTGCATTGGAGTAAATGGCTGGTATGACCGGCATATCCACCTGTTCCGTCCTGCGCCCTCATCCGCGACTGCCACGTTTGCCTGCCCTGCTTCTCGGACGCGAGGTCCCGCGCCCAAACCGGCGAAGATTTCAGTGTGGCAATAAAAAAGAGAAATATCCGGGGGACGCTAGTGCTATTCAAAACGTCGCTGCGCTGCGTCAACCGTCTGCGCCATTAATGTGGCGATTGTCATCGGCCCAACGCCGCCTGGCACTGGGGTGTAGGCAGAACATCTGTCAATGACAGCAGACAGTTCGATGTCCCCAACGCCGCCTGCATGGTAGCCCGCGTCAATAACGATAGCACCATCTTTGATCCAGTCGCCTTTTATGAATTGTGGTTTGCCAACAGCACCGACCACGATGTCCGCAAGACCGATTAGCTTAGCCAGGTCCTTGGTCTTTGAGTGACACACGGTGACAGTCGCGTTGGCGTTGAGCAGCATCATTGCGATCGGTTTGCCTAGAATTGGACTACGACCGACGACCACGGCGTGTTTGCCCTCGACTGCAATGCCATAGTACTGAAGCAACTTCATGATACCGGCTGGCGTGGCGCTGCCATACGCCGGCTGATTCATGGACATGGTGCCAAAGCCATGAGCGGTTACACCATCAACATCCTTTGCGATTTCGATTCGATCAAAGCATGCGCGCTCATCGATCTGTGCAGGAACCGGGTGTTGCAGCAAGATGCCATGAACCAAGGGATCAGCATTGAGTCGATCAATTTGGGCCAACAATTCATCAGTGGTCGTGGCTTCGTGAAGGACCACCTTGAGTGACTGCATACCAACACGGTCGCAGGCGCTACCCTTCATCTTGACGTACGTGGCAGACGACGGATCATTTCCGACCAGAATTGTTGCCAGAATCGGCGCAGCGCCACCTGCTTTTCCTTTTATGGCTTCCACACGGCTTGAAAGTTCTACCTCCATCGCGCGAGCCAACACTTTTCCATCCAAAACGATTGAAGCCATGACAACCTTTCAAAAATTGTGACTGTGATGCGGCCAATGCCGTGGTTCCAAGTCCTTGCTAAGCCAAATTCACGCAAGCAATGCATACCGCTTTAACAAATGAAGCAGCGCTCAACAGAAAATATTTTGTAGACTGAAAGTGGTTGTGAATTTCAATTCCCTATTTCATAGCCCACTTGCGAAGCAGCCTGATCTTGAGCGATTGCCGTTCAATGGATGTCTTACCTTTTCTGGATGCTCTGGCTGCAACAGCATCTTGCCGATCAGAATGGAAATAGTGCTTCCCATCTTTGGCCATGGACCACACACTGCCAACTTCATTTTCAACAGGCGCTACATATCCATCCAATTGCTCCGACGGCATCGCCGTCAAGCCTGTCCTTACCCCCGCTCGCATGCGCGAGTGCCAAGTTTGCTTGTCCCGTCTTTCGGACTTGGCACTTGTGATTCCAAAGATAGGTGTCTTCCTTCTACTTCGGCTCATGCTGTTGCTCCCAGTGTGACGAGTTTCTCTTTGATCTTTTTCAATACCGCGGGGTTGCTGATGCCTTCGTGTGCATCCGTCTGGATGTAGTTGCTCAAGCACCACTTGGGCCAGTGCATGTAATCGTCATCCAAGGCCAGCCAGTCTTTCGGATTGCGGCGTACCACGTCACCCCAGACTTGCATGCCGCGCGGCGCGTCGACAAACAACGCCTCGTCCATTCGGCTATGAAAGGTTGCACCAATCACGCGTTGTCGCAGCGCGATGGGCAGTCGTTTGGCGGTACCTGCACAGCCGTACGACCGCACCCAGGAGGTGCTCAACACAATCTTCACGTCTGGGTAAGGCTCCAGTAGCGTCGTTAGCAGGTCTGCATGCTGGAAGAGTGTGTAGTGCGGCGGCGCGCGCAGGTGCGGCCCTTTTCTGAGATGCCATAGAACGTCTTCATGGTGGAGCACGCCGTCGAAGTCCAAATACAGCACAAGCTGCCCCGCGCCTTTCGGTGGTCTGCTGTGATACTTCAGCCCGTGCATGTAGCGCTCCAAGACCATGCGTGGATCGAAGGTGGAATTCTCAGACTCAAACTCTTGCCGATTGTTTGTCCAGTGGCGATTCCGGATATACCCGTCAGGATACCGTCTGACCCCGCGCAAAAGTCGTAGGCCAGAACCAATGCATCGGCTCTAGCAACGGGTTCGATGATGCGTTCCCCCGGCCAGTTGTTTTGCAGAAATTCCAGGTGTAGGTCGGATGCAAGCGGGATGTTCATGCGCTACAGCTTCATTTCTTCAATGCTGAGGGAAAGACCCGCCGCTGGGATGAGCATGCCGCTTACGGACAGCAAGGACCTGGTCTTGATCCTGTTTGCGCTTGACTGCTTGTGCCTGCGTAAGCGCGCACGCTGCACCACGGTCGTGAAATAGCGTCCAGCCTGCAACGTACCGCGCGGGCCGTCCGAAACCACAACTGTGCCTGGACGGTTTGCATTGAATAGCCAATACACACGTTGCCCAACCCTCCAGGTACCGGCTCCTGGCGGAACGGCGACGCGCAAGCGCCTATCGACCCTGGTCGACCAGCTTTGGCTAGCATGCGTGGTAGTAGATCTGTAGTTCATGATTGCCTTCACTCCTCAATGGACCAGCTTGGCCGGGGTCTTAGTTCCCTCCGGTGGTGACCCTGTGTCGGTGACTTCCTGCACTTGCGATTCGCGTTTGATGTCACACTCAATCTGCAACTGTTCAATCCACTGATCAGGGGACAGCGTCTCACCGAGCAGGATGCACTGGCGCTTCACTGTGGCGAAGTCGCCAGCGGCGAGCTGGTGCATCTGGTACAGATCCGCCTTCCAGCTATCCTTTTGGGTCCGTGCGATCTCGGCCAGGGTCTTTTTGATCCCAGCCTCACTGACAAACATGTTCCAACGTTGTTCAGGACTCAAGGCGCGGAGTTCCAGCTTGAAGGTAAACCGACGCAATGCGGCTGTGTCCAGTCCGCGGAACAGGTTGGTCGCCACAATGAATACGCCGGGAAAGCGCTCCATGCATTGCAGCAGCTCGTTGACCGTGGTCACCTCCCAGGAGTGGTGGGCCAGACTGCGGTCACGCAGGAAGCTGTCACCCTCGTCCAAGAACAGGATGGCGTCCTCCTCCTCGGCTTCCTGGAACATGGCAGCCAGGTTCCGCTCGTTGTCACCCAGCCATTTGGAAAGCAGGTCGGACGCCCGTTTGCTGATCAGGCGTTTTCCCATTTGCTGCGCCAGATACTCCACAAACTGCGTCTTGCCGGTGCCGGGCGGGCCATAGAGGCACAGCGAACCTTTGGGCCGGAGTTTGAGTGCCTGCAGAATTTGTGCAGGTCCGAACCTGCCGGCGTGGGTGATGTACTCTAGTGAGTATTCGGTCACGCATTCCTTGGTCTTGGGTAGAGTATCCCGTTGCATTGCGGCCAGGGAGCGACGCACTGCCCGCACCATGGCATTTTCTCGCTCGCGCTTGTTGCTGGCGCCGCTGAGTTTGGATGCACGCACTGCAGCTTCTATTTGCTTGGCAGATACATCTTCCAGGGCAAGGATGTCGGCCTTGGTTGACTTGTAGAGCTTGAGGTCGGTCACCAGGGTTTCCATTTGGGCACGCCGCTCATCCCTGCCAGCCTTCATTAATGCAGCGTGGAAGATGAAGCGTGCCACGCACTCGGCTACCAGACTATCGGATCCAGGACCAGTCCACACTGTGGGCGCAGGGTTGGTTTCCAGCAATAGCTGGTCTAGCGGTGCAATGTGGCCGCTGTCGAGTTCAATGCCGAGTAGGTTGCGCAGGAGTTCGGACGGCCGGCGCTCCAAGACATCTCCCGGCTTTTCGATCACGAGAACGGCGCGGGGTCCACAACGGCCATACAGAACGCGTTGTGCAACAAAGGCTATACATGGCAACTCTCCGTAGGCATTGTCAAAGTCCTGAAACACATATCCGACCAGGTGGGCTTGGCTCAGCATCTCACTCAGCAGGGAGCGCTTTTCAATGGAGTGCGCACCGTAGAGTAAAAGATTGACACCGAGTGCGTCCTTCTCTGCACCATTGCGTAGGATATCCACCGCCAGTTGGAAGTCTTCTGGAGCCATGCGGGCCGGAATGCCTGCACCTAGTGTGGTGACCATGGGTTTCAACAGGCTGTCGAAGACACTTTCCAAGGGATCCGTCAGGAGCTCCACCCAGAAGTCGGAGACCCTGGGAAGCTGGTTGTCCTTGCCTTGCCCCCGAAGAATTCGGCTGGTGCGCAGGATGCCCGCATTCGAGAGTGCTTTGCGCAACTCTTCTTCGGAGCAGTCCAACATGGCACACCAAGTATGGGCCGTATTGGAGCGACGGTCCTTCATTAGTTGGGTCAGAAAATCACCAAAGTCGCGGTAGATGGCGCAGGTGAAGGCCAGCACCAGCACTTTCTCCTCGACCGCAGAGAGATTCAGAACCTTGCAGAGTTCTGTCACACGCAATGTTGTAGGGTCCTGCATGCTTCTGTACATGTCTTCGAGGATCGAGCCGAGCTGTGCAGCGCGATTGCTTGCGAGCTCGGTAAATTCCCTCCAGTTGGTTGTTGCCCAGTCGTGCAAGGCATAGCCTTCTACCAGCAGCCTTGCCTCCCGGAGGCTGGCATTTGTGCTTATGGTTCCCTTGCCCAGTTGAGCTAGCAGCCGCAGGGCTCGGTCTAAGGAGAGTTTTTTGGCTCGGTGATCGAGTTGTAGGGCGTGGGCAGGCTCTGGCCAGTCCAGCAGGTCAGCGCCCATGGCATACCAGCTGGCAAACAGCATGGGGTCTAGCACCATGCGCCTTTGCACCTGGTCGGTTGCAATCAGGCGAACCAGCCAAAGGGCCAGCCTTGGCATGGAGACTTTGCGTTCATGCATAACTTGGAACTTCCTGGCTAGGTTGGCGTCTGCAGTGTGCAGCTAGGCCGCCCAATTTAATAACCACCATTGGCTGAACTCCAAAAGGTTTCTGTGTTGCGAAGAAACTGAAAGCAGGGCGTCGCCGGTGTTTGGCGAGCCATGGGGATTGCGCACGATCAAAGCTTGATGGATGTCAGGATGGATTCCCGCCATGTACGGCAAATAGTCGTCCACAAAGGCCACCGGCTGCAGACTATGCAGGGCATCTGCCTTGGGGCTTTTGCCATCGGCGTGCTTACTTGTTGCAATAACCTTTTCTATGGGAAACCCAAGTCTTTGCAGGTTGTATTGACGAGCAGCCGCGAATTCCTCAGCTAGCGCCGATACGCAGACCAGCTCGTATCCTGTGGACTTCAGATCCTTGCAAGCCTGGACGGCACCAGGCATGGCATCCAGGGACTCCCAAAACTCTTGGTCAAAGCTCGCCCGAAAGCGACCCAACATAGCGCCCTCCAGGCGCTGGACATCCCAACGGTCTTGGGCCCAGTAGGCGTGTGGATCCTTTTCTTTTGGATAGATGCCGAATGCTTTTTTCCACGCGTGGGCGTAGGCGCGGTTGTAGTCCAGTAGAACGCCATCGGCGTCCAAAGCGATGGTTCGGCTTTGCACAGATGCTCCTTTGGTGGCTAGTTAGATTGGCCGTTCTCTCGGACTAAATCAGTGAGCGGACAAGGCTTGAACTCAGGAGGGCGAAGGGAATCGGGCTCGCAGGTGTTTCTCAATCCATTCAAGCTCCGACTTTCCTACATCCCAGCCCTGATGGGGCATGCGGCTGGAAAGGCTGTCCAATACGGAGGACTGAGTTAGGTCCGGCTTCTCTGCAATTTTTCGATTGACGTATGCGGTCAGCTGGTCGACCAAGTCGAGGCAACCCACATAGCGCTCAGTGCGTTCCTCGGGTGTCAGGCCGACCACGTAACGTCCATCAATCAGACGTGCTGCGAACTTGGGCTGTGCGCCGGGCAACGCTGCAGGAAATGGGTCGTGCGGAAAGTCGTCTGGGACAGTGACTGTTGCAGTTGGTGTATCGCTGTCAACAATTGTGGACTTGGATTTCTCGCTCATGGTCTTCTTTCAAAATGCGTGATGGTCAACCGAGCTCCTAGTGGAGATCACGTCGTAGTGTGGGTGTCGGATTTTGATCATGGGCGTTCTGAGGCTTAAACGTTCAATTGGCCGTGTCCTCAGAGAACTATCGGGTTGGAGCCTTGAATCGAACGCCTTCTAGATTTAAGCGTTCGATCGGTGTTCCAAGCATGGAATGCGCGTATCTGGAACCTTCGATAGTTTCAAACACATCTGCAGTTTGCCCCTCTGTATTTGGCTCCTTTGCAGACCAAACCACACGCAACGGGTCCATCTTCCAATCACTACTTCCATTGACGTGCCCAGGCGTGATGACCTGGACTGAATCGAACTTTATGACCCCGTCGTTGCTTCGCCGAACCAAATTCTCCACAGCTTCCAGACTAGTGAACAGCAACGTCCGTCCAACTTCAAAGACACCGTCATCATCGATTTCAACATGACGAAAAGAGACGAGGAACCAGGGTACATCTAAAGCCAGCTCTACGTCATGCCATCGCTCAAAGGAAGACTCCCCGAAGAGACCTGAAATCGCTGACTTAGAAGTTGCGTGTGTAATAAACATGTTAGTGCAAATGAGTCCTATAGATTGTAGTCCTAAAGGATTCATTGAGGGCTAATCAGTGCGCATGACACGACGAAACCTTCATCGAAACGACTTTGCCACAGCATTGAAGAAAGTACGGAATTCCAGGGGGCTTTCTCAATTAGATTTCAGCCTTGCCTCCAGTCGCACCCACGTGAGCGCTTTGGAAAGAGGAATCAAAAAGCCGGCCCTCGACACAGTAGAGGAATTGGCTGAGGTGTTGGATATACACCCGCTGTCTCTGCTTGCACTTGCCTACCTAAAGAAATCCTCATTCGAGGAAGCAGAGATACTTCTCACCCGAGTTAAGGCAGAACTTTCAGAAGCAAATGTTCTGAAGTGAGTTTTCATTGTGCGAGATGCACTCTCATGACAAGTTGATGCGTCAAGGCTTGGCTCTCCAAATCCCCCGCAGATTCTCTGCAAGAAGCTCGTTGTGCGAAACAGGCAGAAGTATGAAATGCCCATAGCGACTACGGTGCTGAACAGGACCAAAAAGTATCGCTGCCAGCCTCCCGCATCTGCCAGCACGGAATATGCAGCGTAAGCGTCCGGCGAACCCATCTTGAGGCGAAGTCGGTTGTCTCGCAAGATCGT
>CAYXWW010000146.1:0-9353 GCA_964468905.1 uncultured Rhodoferax sp.
GTCCAGGATTGTGATTCCTGTTGTCGTGGGTTCGAGCCCCATCAGCCACCCCAAGTAATATAAAGAAAGCCTGCTATCTATTCGGTAGCAGGCTTTTTTCTTGGCGGTCAAGCTTTCACTTAGTCTTTTGGGCTGAAGACCAAAGTCAATGACGCAGGAACGCGGCCATCTACATCGCGCGGCAGTACTTCTGTCTTGTCGATAGCGTTAAGTACCGCATCGTCCCAAGATTTGAGACCGCTGGACTTCGTTAGCCGCCGACTGATGATGGTGCCATCGGGCGATGTTCGTACTTCAACTTCTGCAGTTGGATTGCCACTCGGTGACTCGGTGTACGTAATGTTGGGCTTGATTCTCGCCCGTATGCGCCCGCCATAACTCGCAGATGGGCCAGCACTTTGTTTGGCAGTACCTTGGGAGGTGGCGTCGCCAGAACCAGAAGCCTGGGCAGCCATGCGGTTCATGCGCTCTATTTGCTGTTTGCGCAATTCAGCGATTTTCTTTGCATCAGCATCCGACTTGGCACTCTGCGTCTTTTGCTGTTCTTGTGCAAGCTTCTTGTCGCGCGCGTCTTTCTCAGCTTTCAGTTTTTGGGCTTTGACGGCTTCACGCTGGCGGACTTCTGACTCCAATCGCTCGCGCTCCAATTCTTTGGCCTTTTGTTGCTTTGCCTTTTCTCTCGCCAAGGCAATGCTGGGGTCAGGTCCTGCGGGAGCAGGAATAGGCGGCTTGGTAACCACTGGCGGTGGTTGCACAGGCTCTGGCGGTGGTGGTTCCGGGGCCACGGGCGCAGCTTGAATTGGCACTGTCGACCAAAGTTCCGCCTCTACGGTCACGGGTGTTGGATCACGCTTCCATTGCACACCCAAAGCCAGTATTGCGAGCAACACTGCATGCGCCGCAATAGCCAAAGCGAATGCACGCAACATCCCTGGCACGGGCGGTGGCGCAAACTCCAGACGGACTTGTTGAGCGGTCATGGCGATGGCATAGAGCGTTTTTGTGAAACAGTCCTACCTTCAGTTGGCCAGTTGAACGGAAAGCCCCACGCGTTGAATGCCCGCGCGTTGCAAGACATCCATCACTTTGACCACACTCTCATATTTCACGTTTTTATCTGCACTGATGACAACTGCTGAATTGGCCGCAGCCGCGCCATCGCGTGAACCTTGCGCGCTCTTGACGCTGCTGGCGAGGTCTTTGAGTGCTACAGCAGTGGTCTTGTCTTTGATTTTCATTTCCAGACTATCGTTCTTTGCAATAACAATTTGGATGATCTGGTCTGGCTGGCGTGAGGCTTTGCCTACACTGGGAAGGTCAATCATGCTGGGCGTAATGAGTGGTGCGGTCACCATAAAGATGATGAGCAGCACCAGCATGACGTCGATAAAGGGCACCATGTTGATTTCATTGATGGTGCGCCGACCACGGCCGCGTTGTACGAGGGCTGGCATGTTCAGTGTGCTGCGCCGGGTTGTGCGCCAACATTGCGTTGCAGGATATTGGAAAACTCTTCAATAAATGTTTCTTGCTGCGTTGCAATCCGGTCAATGTCCCGGGCGAAGCGGTTGTAAGCTACGACTGCGGGTATGGCTGCAAAAAGGCCAATGGCTGTTGCCACCAAGGCTTCTGCGATGCCAGGTGCCACCGTTGCCAAGGTGACTTGGGTCAGTGCAGCCAAGCCCACAAAAGCGTGCATGATGCCCCAAACTGTTCCAAACAGACCAACATACGGCGATACCGAACCCACCGACGCGAGGAACGATAGGTTGGTTTCGATGACGTCCATTTCACGTTGAAAGCTTGCGCGCATGGCACGTCTGGCTCCGTCCATGAGCGTGCCGACATCAGTAATGCGGCGTTCACGCAGTTTTTGAAACTCGCGCATGCCGCTAGCAAATATGCGCTCCATGGGGCCAGCCTTTGCCGCATGCTTGCTGGCATCGGCAAACAGTTCATTGAGGCTTGCACCGGACCAAAACTCGCGCTCAAAGGTTTCATTGAGTGACTTGATGCGGTTCAACGCAAAAATCTTGCGGAAGATTGCAGCCCAGCTGGCGATGGATACCACCATCAATAACAACATCACGCCTTGGACAACAAGGCTGGCATGCAGAACAAGTTGGAATATGGAAAGATCTTGGTTCATTGCATCGGGTGAGGAAATTTAGTCAAAGACTGTGGCGTTGAAGACTAGCGCAGCAGAGCGCTGAGCCGGGTTGCGGCTTCATGCAAGTGAGCCATGGAACTTGCGGTTGAGAATCGTACAAAATTTGCAGTTTGTGCATTGCCAAAATCCCGCCCCGGCGTAATTGCGACATGGGCGCGGTTCATGACAGCAAAGGCAAACTCCCAGCTGTCTTTCACACCCAATTTGTTACATGCATCCGTGCAGTCGGCCCATGCGTAAAAAGCGCCGTCGGGCATCACAGGTACTGTCAAACCCATGGCGTTGAGCTGAGGTATGAAGTAGTCACGCCGTGCCTTAAATTCGCTGCGGCGCTGTTCATAAATGGCTAGACTATCCGGTTCAAAACACGACAAAGCTGCGTGCTGGGCAATGGTGCTGGGGCAAAGAAAAAGGTTTTGTGCCAAGCGTTCAATGACTGGAACCAAGTCTTCTGGCACAACCATCCAGCCCAGTCGCCAGCCGGTCATGTTGAAGTATTTGCTAAAGCTGTTGATGCTGATGATGTCATCACCAATTTCCAGCGCGCAATGTCCATACTGGTCATCAAAACTTAGGCCCAGGTAGATTTCATCGACGATCGTAATGCCACCGTGCATTTGCACCACTTGGTGAATGTCCCGTAGGGTGTCTGGATGAATGGAAGTGCCCGTTGGGTTAGAAGGCGAAGCCAGCAACACACCACGGGTGCGCGGCCCCCAAGCCTCACGCACTTGGTCGGCGGTCAGCTGAAACCTGTCTATTGCTGTGGTGGGAATTTGTACGGCCAAGGCATCCGCGGCGCTGACAAAGTGTCGATTGCAGGCATAGCATGGGTCCGGCATGAGGATCTGATCGTCGCGCTCAACCAATGCCAAACAGGCTAAATGCAGTGCGGCGGATGCGCCCGCGGTTACTACGATTCTGCTGGCAGGGACATCTACATTAAATCGTTGTTGATACCAATGGCTGATGCGTTCACGCAGGCGAAGCAAGCCAGTGGCGTCGGTATATTGAGTGAGGCCATTGCGTATGGCTTGTTCCGCAGCTGCCTGCACCAATGGTGGTGCAGTGAATTCCGGCTCTCCAATATTGAGCGAAATCATGGGCGCCTCGGTGTGCGCAACAGCGCGACCCAGTTCGGCGGCGGCCTTGGTCACCTCCATGACATAAAAAGGCTCAATCTTTTGCGCGCGCGACGAAATGTGCATGGGTCGGAATATTTCGACTTAGTTGCGGGTCTTCTTGCCGTGTGTACGGTCCGATTCAATTTCAGCCGCTCGCAGTCGCGGTGCCATTCCGTTGAGGACTGCATTGACGTATTTGTGACCGTCTGTACCCCCAAACTCTTTCGCGAGCTCGATGCATTCGTTTAGCACGACGCGCCATGGCACGTCCAGGCAATGGCTGAACTCATAGGCACCAATCCACATCGTCGCATGTTCAATCGGTGAGATCTCTGTAAGGGGGCGGTCCAGAAGCGGAATAATCAATGCATCCAGCAGTGCTGCCTCGGCCACACAACCTTGCAGTAGTGCATCGAAGTGCACGGCATCTGCTTTGTTGAACCCTGCAAGGTCGCGGGTAAAGCTATCGATATCGTCAACTTGATTTCCACCAACAAGGTATTGGTACAGGCCCTGCAAGGCAAATTCACGCGACCGGCTTCGGTCAGACTTGCTGGCCGCCTTGCGCGCACCCGTACTGGTGAGGCCAGTTCGTGGTTGCCGGGGAGGGCGCTTGCTGGAAGTGGGGCTTTTGGTATCACTCATCACATGGACTCCAGTAAGTTCGCCATCTCTACGGCAACGCGGGCGGCGTCGCGGCCTTTTTCGGTTTGACGGGCTACGGCCTGTGGCAAATCTTCAGTTGTCAAAATAGCGTTTGCAATTGGCAATTGGTAGTCGAGCGAAACACGGGTCACCCCAGCGCCAGACTCATTAGCAACCAGTTCAAAGTGGTAGGTTTCGCCCCTAATGATGCACCCGATGGCGACCAGTACATCGTTGCTGGCCTTTTCAGCCATCGCCTGGAGCGCAATGGGCACCTCGAGTGCCCCAGGGACTGTCAGGTGTTCAATATCCTTCTCGGCAACGCCCAAGGAAACCAGTTCTGTTTTGCAGGCAGTGGCCAACGCGTCGGTGATGCTCGCATTGAAGCGCGCTTGCACGATTCCGACCTTGAGGCCCTTGCCATTGAGACGGTCTTCGGTAGTGGAAAGACTTCCTTTGTCAGCGCCAAACATTCAGTTTCCTTATTTGCTAATGTAGCCCGTGATTTCGAGGCCATAACCTGCCATGCTTGGCATGCGGCGAGGGCTGCCCATGAGGCGCATCTTCTGCACTCCACATTGACGCAGTATTTGTGCGCCAATACCGTAGGTCCGCAAATCCATGCGGCCACGTTCGGGTGCATGGGCTGGTCGCGCAGTCCCTTCAAATTGAGCCAGGAGCTGGTCGCCACTTTCACCACAATTGAGCAGAACAACAACGCCCTGACCTTCTCCTGCAATATGAGAGAGTGCGGCGTCCAGACTCCACGTGTGCATGGTGCGACCAACGGTGAGTGCGTCTAATACGGATAGCGGCTCATGCACCCGTACTGCAACGGCATCAGAATCATTCCATGCACCCAGCACCATCGCCAAGTGCACGCCCTTGCCTGTAGTGTCACGGAAAGCATGCACCGTGAACTCGCCGTAGGCGGTGGTCATGCGATTAGAGTCGACTTTCACGATGAGTGACTCAACCCGGCTGCGATAGGCAATGAGGTCTGCGATGGTCCCGATTTTTAAACTATGCTCACCTGCAAAAACTTGCAGGTCGGGCAGGCGCGCCATCGTGCCATCGTCATTCATGATTTCGCATATGACGGATGCAGGGGAGCAACCTGCAAGGCTTGCAAGGTCGCAGCCAGCCTCTGTGTGCCCGGCGCGCATGAGAACGCCACCGTCTACCGCTTGAAGAGGAAAAATATGCCCAGGTTGTACCAAGTCATCGCGTACTGCATTCTTGGCAACTGCCGCTTGCACAGTGCGGGCCCGATCAGCGGCTGAGATACCTGTGGTTACACCTTCAGCAGCTTCAATGGAGACAGTAAAGGCTGTCCCCTTTTTGTCGCCATTGTGTGTTGCCATGGGCGGCAGTTGCAATAATTTGCAACGCTCCTGCGTAAGGGTCAGGCAAATGAGCCCCCTGCCAAAGCGGGCCATAAAGTTAATCGCCTCAGCCGTTACATGGTCTGCGGCCAAAACCAGATCACCCTCGTTCTCGCGGTCCTCTTCGTCGATCAGGACGACCATGCGACCCGCCTGTAGATCCGCGACGATGTCTTCTATCGGCGAAATGGGCACAGGATTGGCGCGTGTCATGGCAAAGCAATCTGATGATCAACGCTGAATTGGTAATCTTTGAAAATGTGTTCTGCGGTCAAGATTTGGTAAGTGCCATCGGCCAGTTTGTGTGTGGTGTCCTTTAGGCGGTATGTCATGCTGCCGCAGGTCCAGCAGTTGAAGTTGCGCATATGGGTGCATAGACACGTTTTGTCCGGCACTGATATGTTCTTGCCATCCGGGTGTATGACAATCTGCGCGTTGTAGGCATTGATATAGGCGCAGCTGCCATTGCCATCGAGCAAATAGCCGTAAGCCTCGCAGTTGGGGCGAATGCCGGCACCTATCGCAGGGGTACTGCGCAACATGCGCATGGGGTAACCCGTGGGAGATAGCGTATTGACCACAATGTCTTCTTCACTGGCCCTGAAATATTCTTGTTGAACCTTGGCGGGCAAGCCACATTCTTTGGCCACTGTAAACCGCGTCGCAACCTGAACCGCAGATGCACCGTTTTCCAAAAATGCTACCGCATCGCTTCCGGTAAAAATCCCACCCGCCGCAACCAACGGAATATCCAGTTGTTCGGTCTTCATGAACTGAGCGATTTCGGTCACAATGGTTGCCAAGTCGTACTGCGCCCAATCCATTCCAAAGCCGAGATGGCCGCCAGCCAATGGGCCTTCGATGATGATGAAATCCGGCAAACGATCGAGGCGGGCGGTCTTGCGTAAAAAGAGCTGCAAAGCCCGTACCGAAGACACAATGACCCCCAACTTTGCGTCTCGAAAGCGGGGATGGTCGGCCATTAAGGCAAATGATCCTAGATGCAGGCCGGCGCTGAGGGTAATGCCATCTATTCCGGCATCCAGCGCCGAATTCAGCCGCACCTGCAAGGTTTCGCGGGGTGCATTCATGGTGAGCTTTTCCATGCAATTCACAAATACCAGGCCATCGCCGCGTTTGGCTTCCATGGTCTTGCCCACGTGCAATTTGGTCGCCTCGGCTAAGCGCTCAAGATCAAACTGAACAACCTTTTTGTCCGTGTTCAGTATGTTGTGTTTGTAGAACTTGGTTTTTTCCTTGACGAATTCAGTGTCAAAACGCCGGTCTGAGACGTCGGGAACCATGGCGTCTGATATGTGGCCAATACCCCCTAAGCGCGCAGCTTCCAAGGCCAATTCAGCCGTGGAAATGTCTACACCCATACCGCCAATGATGATGGGAACGTATTCTTTATTCCCAAATTTCAAGCGGAAATCTTCAACTCGTTTCATTAGTATCCTTGGTATTTTGGAGCTGGGTAGCAGGTATAGGGTGCAGTCACGTGGAGGCGTTTAGGTTGCTACTGAGCATCCGCTCAACATATCGTGCAATCAAATCTATTTCCAGGTTGACTTGAGCACCTTCTTTTAGGCTGCCCAAAGTCGTATTGTCCACTGTGTGCGGAATCAGGTTGATGCTTGCCGCACAACCATTGGCTAAATCCTCAATATGGTTGACTGTCAGGCTTACGCCATTGACGGTAATAGACCCTTTGTATGCTAGGTATTTGGCAAGTGTCTTTGGTGCCAAAATATGCAGCTTCCAGCTTTCGCCCACTGGTCCAAAGTGTGTAACTGTGCCAATGCCGTCAACGTGCCCGGAAACCAAGTGCCCGCCCAAGCGGTCGTTGGCCCGTAATGCTTTTTCTAGATTGACAGGACCCAACACATCAATCCCGACGGTCTTTGACAGCGATTCAGACGAAATATCGACTGTAAAGTGGGCCGAATTGCTATCGAGGCTGGCAACTGTCATGCAGGCACCATTGAGCGCGATACTGTCTCCAAGCCCTACATCGTCAAGATAATTGGGCGGACAGCTAACGCGCACTTGCTTCCCGAAGTTGGATGCGTTGCCTAGTATTTCAACTCGCGAAATGGAGCCGACGCCAGTAATGATTCCTGTAAACATGGGGCTATTTTCGCAGGGATTAGTGCCCCCCTGTCTGATGCGGTTTAAAAAACGTCTTTGCCCCGCACCCGTGCTAGCAATCGAACATCAGGCCCCACCATGGTTGCTGACTTGAAATCCAGCAACAAGGCGTTATCCAAACTTGTAAGCGACTGTAAAGCGGCCATACCATGCCCTTGCCCCAATAGTTTGGGCGCCAAATAGACAAGCATTTCATCGACCAAGCCAGCCGCAACCAAGGCTCCGTTCAGTATGTGTCCCGCTTCAACGTGCAATTCATTGATCTCCCGCTTACCCAAATCCGGCAAAACCGCTGCTAGATTGACTCGCCCATCAGGGTTTCCATTTGGGTCGGTAGAGGGCAAAAAACGAATCACTGCGCCGCGATCCTCCAGGGCTCGCATCCGATCCTGGTTCTGTGTAGCAGCGTAAATCCATACTGGCCGACCCGTGATAAAGATCGCTGCGTCAACCGGGGTTCGCAGATCGCTGTCAATAACCACAATCGTCGGTTGGCGTTGCGTTTCAACCAGTCTTACATCTAGCCGCGGGTTGTCGTGCAGTATGGTACCAATACCCGTCAGAATGGCGCACGATCGCGCTCTCCATGCGTGGCCATCAGTACGCGCCATAGGTGAGGTGATCCACTGGCTTGTACCGTTCGCAAGTGCGGTTTTTCCGTCCAGTGACGCGGCAATTTTCATGCGGACCCAAGGCGTTTTGCGGATCATTCGACTGAAAAAGCCGATGTTGAGCTCGCGTGCCTGAATCGCCATCGGATCGTCTTGCGACAAAATTTCAACTTCCACACCCGCGGCGCGTAGCCTTGCGAACCCCTGGCCTGAAACCAATGGGTTTGGGTCAGTGTTAGTGGCAACAACTTTTTTGATGCCTGCGGCAATTAACGCATCGCAGCATGGGCCGGTTCTGCCGTAGTGGGAGCAGGGCTCTAGGGTTACATAGGCAGTCGCGCCAATAACTGATCTATCTGACGCTTGTGCATTATAAATAGCCATTGCTTCGGCATGCATCCCTCCTGCTGGCTGTGTTGATCCTGTTGCGATGATGGTCTCGTCCTGCGAGACAATTACACAGCCCACACGTGGGTTCGGTGCAGTTGATGCAAGGACTTCTGTCGCCAAACACAGGGCGGTTTTCAACGGCTCCATCAAGTGGCTGCCACTGCGTAGATCTACTATTTCCAACAGTAGCCGACAGTTTCAGTACCTGAAACGGACTTCTGGCCGGCTTGATTCATCGAAAGGGTTGCGCACTTCAAATCATCCCTTAGTTGTGCGCCCTGCGGAGTCGCACTTATTGAGTAGTCTGTAGCAGTCGGATCGGCAGGAAATGAAAACGCATAGACATTCGCTAGGTCAGTAATGCATACAGACGTTGGCAATGTATTTCCGGTATAGGCCATCGTTGTGCTGTATCGCCGTTCCATGAGTTGCGTGAGTTCCGCTAAGCATGCAGCTGCGGTTGAACGCCGAGTACGAATAACCTGCTCTCTGTAACTGGGTAATGCAATGGCGGCCAATAGCGCAACGATTGCGACAACGATCATCATTTCAATTAATGTAAAACCAGCGCTAGCTTTTTTGTGAGTCATAGTCAATCCTTGATGATTTCGCGCCAAGAAATGCGCCCTTTGCGCTTGTTGCCTAAATTGGTATTGATGCTCGCAACCGGTTTGATTTCACTCGTGCCACCCTGGACAACCTGAGAACCAACTGTGACCGGTTCACTTGGCAGTCCGACTCCCAAGTCAACAGAATTCACATTGTTGCCCGACAACTTGTCGTCAGTAAAGTCCCCGTTTTTGTTGACATCCAAAAGGCCAGTGGTGTTTGCTCCGCCACTAAACGGGTTCATCGCATTCAAATAACCTCTGCCGCC
>CAYXWW010000147.1:0-9329 GCA_964468905.1 uncultured Rhodoferax sp.
CTTCGAAGTTCCGTCGTGAAAACCCTGAGCTTGCTCAGAAGTACATCGAGCGGACTTACCGCCGGGTGCTGCGCATTCGTCCTCACATGAGTAGGAATTGAGATGAATGAAGTATTTGATCCCAAAGCTGCATCTGCGGCCTTGGCACCTTTGATCGCTGCGATTGAAACGCTTCTATTGGAGAAAGGCATGGAAGCGACGCAGCAGCATCTTTCAGACGAAAGCAAGAATGGCTCACTGCCATCTATTGATCCAACTGCAATGGTCAATGTCATTCCCTGCAACCCGAACGGAATATTCATGTGTTGCAACCTGGCTATTGCTATCGCACATGGCTCTCGTGGGAGGGGCGGTTCAGGCCAAGTGATGCAACAACTTCGACGTCATTTGATCTGCTGTGCAGATGCCAAAAAAGGTTTATCTACAAAGACCGTGCTGATCATTTACGACAAGGAAGACAAAAGAGTCTTCTGGGAAAGTCATCGAGATTTTCAAGCGCACATGCTGCGCAATGGCGTCAGCTTTATTCGTCTGCATTGGGACGGAAATCAACTGATTGAAAAGGCGATTATGAAATGATTGATATAGAACGCATGTATAAGTACATGGACTTGCTTGAAGGTAAGCGTTTCGTCACGGTGTCAGAATTCATGACAGTGATGGAGATTTCACATGCTACGTTTAAACGTGACTTGACTGTTTTACGTGAGCGATTTGATGTTCCCATCGTCTATGACCGAGATCTTGGCGCTTATAAGCTTGACAAAGCTTACAACAAAAAACGTCTCCCTGGCATTTGGTTTAGTCGGGAAGAAATTTGTGCGATTAGACTACTTTGCGATGAACTTTCAGAAAATTCATCATCTCATATTGCAACTAATTTTCAGTCCTTGAATTCAAAGCTATCAAAAATAGCTGGACTTTGAAATTTATTTGTGAACCTAATTTGACACTGCCATAGTAGATCGAAAAATTTACAAAGGGACATATTTTGTCTATTCAAAAAGTTGCCATGAATTTTCAAGCCGACACTAATCAAATGGGAAAACGCCACTTAGGCTGCCTCAAAACTCGATCAAACAGGCGCTGAATTTTCCCTTGTCATCATGCCCAAAACGACCCAATGTTGAGTAATCATTCAGTTTAGCTGTTACATCGAATCCAGCAGGTACGCTGACACCTAATATGTCGGCAATAATTTATCTTTCGTGAAAATCATCCCATAAAGACTTACACAGAAAACTCCACTTTTTGGTCAGCGCCTCAGTGACCACTTATCGGATCTCCCTGGATTTCGTGTCTGGATTACCGGCAAGGTCCTGTTCGACAGCCTTGTAGCCACTTATTGCCGGGCCGCACTTGAATGCAGCTTGCGATCTTTCTGAAGAGAAGGGGCCTTCCAGTACTTTTAGACCGACTCCAATGTCCCAGGCGTAATCTCCGAAACGAATGAAGCGGTCATGGCTGTCATCACGAAATGCTGAGTTAGGGACCATGACGACCTTGATGCGTCTGATGTTCCTTGACTGAAGCCTGCCGAAAATAATGCGCAGTTCATTCTCAATATCGTCGATGGTTTTACCCGACAAATCAGACGTCCACGCGGAATAGATAGTGACATGACGCTGCCCAGTGGCATCACCATCAAGCAGCCTCAAGAATCGCTCAAGCCCTGAAAGTCTTGTCTGTGGGCAGGTCATAAGCTGACCGATGGCATAACGATCAACAACGCTAACGAGTTTGATCGGCGCTATCGCCAGGGCTTTGAAGCGCGCATCCCAGGTCGTCTGGTATCTGTCACCGGCCTTAATGTGTGTGCCAGCAAGCGCCGTCGCAGTTTGAAATGCTGTGGCTTGTCCTGCGCCCAGTAGACGACAGACCGACACATCGATGTCGTTGACCGGCTGGAGAGATTCATCGCAACCGTCGTCAAGACAGAATTCGACCTCCGCACGTGCATCGTCTACCAAAGCCAATCGCGCAACACCAACAAAGTCAACAAGCGTGGCTTTGGACACACTGCCATTCCATTTTGGCGTGGCCAGCAGCGGCGATCGCTCCAATACCTCTTGCCACCTTGGACGAACGTTTTGCGGCAGGGCCATTACAGCTCGGTGCAGGCGCGACGTGGGCAACGAGTCACCGTCGTAAGCGAGCAATCCAGTTCGTTGCCACACATCAAGCAGACCGTTGTAACAGTTACGCTGCTGCGCTGCCGTCCATGCTGGGTCCGGCGCAAGACTTTCAGCGTCGATCACAAAAGGTACGAGCATTCTTAGCGCCCTGAAAATTTCTCGTGGAAGGATTCCTCGAAGAATCCTCCAGGCCATTCGTCAATGAAGTCTCCTTCCTCATCAATCCTCAGTTCGAGAAATCGGCTACCTCGCGCCAGCGGCTCGACAAAAACGACGCAAATGTCATCGGATTTGACTTTTCCTTCGCGGATGCGCCGCATCAGTCTTAGTATCATGTGCTCGCTATGGGTTTCGAGGATAAAGGAGTTTTGTCGCGGCCCAAGCGCGGCTTCAATAAACACATCTGCGAGTTCTGCCTGCAATGCAGGATGCAAGTGAATTTCCGGCTGCTCCATGGCCAGCAGCTTCCCCTGGGATCCAAAGGCCATGACCAGAACTGGCAGCACCTGGGAAATTCCGATGCCGACGTCACGGTGCGTAACGACTGTACTGGTTCGTTGGTCCACCAGGACCAGTTCACGAATTCGATCGATATCCGACGAATGAATAGATTTCGCGAGAACCTCCGCTGAGGCATCAACGTCCTGAAAGAACGGGCGCGCGTCATCGCGGGGCGGATAGTGGTTCATCACGAACCCATCCTTGTCGACAGATCCGAGGAACATCGATTCGTCATCGTTGGCTATTGCCTCTAGGCCGCTCGCGAGAGGGTCTTTCAATTGGTCCGCCGCCACCAGAGAGCGTACGACCAACTTATACGGCGTCTTCAGTTTGGACGATCCCAGCCAGCCGTTCACGGCTTCGCGTACCGCATCATCGCGCCTGACCACGTCCCATGCGTAACCACCTCCGGCATACCAGTTCGCATCCTCGTGTTCTGCAAACGCAAGGTGTCGTGGTGGAAATGACCGCAATGGCCCAAGGTACTGCAACTGCTTGAGTTCGGAAGCAAGCGTGTCGGCTAGACCCTTGATCAAATCGTTCAGAGTGCGCGGAAGGTAAAAGCGGACTGCCTGGGCGATGTCTTCCTTGCGGTTGCCTTTGCTGACCGGGAACAGCATGCTGACCGGCGAAAGCTCAGCGCCCTCTGTCTTGGGCAGATCGACCCCAGTCGGGAAGAATTGGTCCACGCGGACCAACAAGTCCGGAAGCAGCAAGGCGATAGCTTCGTTCGCGCCCTCAAAGTCCTCGGCCCGCATTTCTTCGGAGGTCGTTGCGGACTCCACGATGGCCTTGAGCACCTGGCGAAAGACCGGGTGATCGCTGGCGACGCGATCCAGGCGCAGGCTGGTGCCCTGGCCATCGGCACGGCGGCTACTCATCCTCAGCAACTCAACGCCATCCCCTGTGACCTCGATGGAGTCAACCCTCGGCGCCGCGCCACTCCTGGGGCGATCCTGGTCATCCAGCTCAATGCCCAGCGCGATGTTGAGTGATACGGTTTCAACCGCCGCCAGGAGCTGCGCCAGCCGTTGATCCTTGCCGGCGGCGAGTACGGAGACCTTGAGTTCCGCCCCCCATTCAACTCGCCTGTTCAACTGTCCACGATGCACATACTGACGAAAACCGCCGAGGTCGATGGCACTGCCGCCGACGTCGGTGTGATGCACATCAAGGCGAGTCAGACTTCGCTTTTCGCGCCCGAACTGCGCTTCATGCGCCAGCGCCAGGCTGTGGATGAAACTGGACTTGCCGGCGCTGTTGGGACCGAAGATCAAAGTGATCGGCTTGAGCGGGATGCGCTGGGCATCTGCAAAAGCCTTGAAATTGCCTACGCGCAGTGCTTGAAGACGGCGGGTCATGGCAGGGCCTCCAGTTCCTTTGGCATTGAGATATTCAGCGCGCGGACCTGCTGCTCCATTTCGACCAGTAGTTCCTTCATGTGGGCGTCACGCCATTTGGCAGTAAGCTGACCGGAAAAAGCCTTGTCTAGCAGCACAGAGAAAATATCTTCAACCTTCGCCGCAGCCTTCTCAAGCACAGCAGTCTGCGACATCACTATTCGGGTCAGATCTGAAAATCGATTTTGAAAAGCCTCATCGGGGCAAATAAAGCTTTTTTCTTTCAGATACTTGAAGTGCCGGCTGTAGCCGACACTCGGAATGTTGAGAAGCTTGCAGTGCCAATAGGCAAAGAGAGAATTAAATTTCGGCTTTGGTGTCAGGATGCGTACTCCATCTGCACCGAGCACGAACGGATGTTCGATGAACTTGAAGATTCGGGTATGGTCTCCAAACACGATTGCTGGGAGCCTGCCCATGTAAGCGATGGAAACATCATCGGAGTAACCGGCAATCTGTGATAGACCTTGGTCTACGACTGCAATCTTCCCGGCTTTCAGAAACTGGCTGGACTGCAATTTTTCGTTTCCAGCCGTGGTGTCATCGAAAGTGTGGGCAAAGCTCTCTATAGACCATCCCATCGGATTCGTTGCCGGGTCGCCGAACATCTTGAGGAACAGGACGGGCAGGATACGAGCGGCCTTGGCGTCAGCTTCGCGGCGGATGCGGCGAAGACGATCGGCATCGTCGAGTAGTTCGACGATTCGGGACTGTTCTTTGGGCGACGGGATTGGTGCCTCATGCTCCCAAAACCAATCCATGACAACACGCGGCATCTTGGCTCCAGCAACGTGGTGCGAGGCCTGATTTACGAATCTGGGGGAGCGCAGGTAATGGGCAAGAAAACGCTTATTGAGCGTTTTCGGGTCTGGGCGCAATGGGATCAACTCAGTTGTAGCGATTCCAGGCTCGTCGGGAATAGCTACTTTATTCAGGTAAGGCCTTAGCTTCGAATAGAGAACATTGCCCGCGTCGAAGCAAAACGTTGAAGTCCCAGCGTCAGAGGCTGCGGCATAGCGCTTTCCGACAATTTCACCGGTTTCACTTTCGATCTGATCGAGCGATAGCTGCCATACACGATCATCGGGCGCGAAGGCAATTTTTGCGGCGACGGGTGGTGCTACCTTTCGCAGCGGCGCGGTTAGCCATGTCATCGCGGTAGCTCCGCCAGCAACTTCTCCAACCCCTCCACTACCTTGCGGTATTCACCCAGCACTTCGTCCACTAGCTCACGGGGATCTTCATCGCTGGTCTTTTCAGCGACACGCGGCTTCCATTGCCCGGCACCCAGGTTGTAGTCGCTCTCCGTCAATTTCTCGGGGGTAGTCCACCAAGAAGTTGGCTCCTCGCTGCCGTGTGCCAGCAGGGTGTTGGCCTCCAGCCCAGGTGGGGTGCTGTAGCCACTGGCCGTATACGCCTTCCACTGCGCGAGCAAGTCAGGAATGTCGTTCTTGTCAGGCGTTTCCACGCGGCCGCGACCCGAAGTCTTGTCTGGGTCGTAGCCGTCGTTGCGCACCTCGTAGAACCAAACCTTGTCCAGGCGCTTGGCGCTTTCGGAGGCGGGCTTGCGGAACACAAGCACGGCGGTCTTCACGCCGGCATAGGGCTTAAATACTCCCGCAGGAAGGCTGACCACAGCCAACAGATCGAATTCATGTATTAGCCTCTTGCGCAGCTCTATGTGGGCGCCCGTCGAGCCAAACAGCAGGCCCTCGGGAACCACCACTGCACAACGGCCGCCAGGAGCGAGGTGCTGCATCATCAGCGACATGAACAACAGCTCGCTCTTCTTGCTGTTGGTGGGCAGGTCGGCGCGGATGGAATCCTTGGGCAACTGGCCGGCAAACGGCGGATTGGCAAGGATCACCTTGTAACGGCGGCGCAGATCGTCCTCAGTGAGTCCGCCCATCTCCGACAGCGAGTTGGCGCGCTTGAGCTTGGCGTGACGAATGCCGTGCAGCACGAGGTTCATCATGCTAATGCGCAGCATCTGACGCGATACATCCGTGCCATACACCGAGGATTCGAGCAGGCTCCAATCCGGAATCTTCTCGCCGGCGCCTTTACGGTAGGTCTGCAGGCGCGGCATTTCAGCTCTCAGTTCGACCAGCGGTTTGCCCTTCTTCTCCAGCCAGTCTTCGCCATAAATGGGGTACTCACTGACATGGTCGGAATACTTGGCCAGCAAGGAGTCCACGGCATCGATAAGGAAACCGGCCGTGCCCATGGCAGGGTCGAACATGGAGTCGCCGATATCCGGGTCGACCATCTCGACCATGAAGGCGCGGATTTGGCGCGGGGTGCGAAATTGCCCATTCAGTGAACTCGAGCCGAGGTGAACCAGCAAGTACTCGAAGATGTCGCCCTTCACGTCAGGCCCGAGTTTTCGGAACTCGAACCCGTCAAGCTCGTCAATGACCTGCTTGAGCACGTTGGGGTCCACAATTTCCAGCACAGCATCGCGGAAGTACTCGGCCACCTCGGGCTCGTCCTTCGCGAGGGAGGCCATGTAAGGGAAGACTTCATCACGAACGAAGTCCCGCAGTTCGATCCCGCTCTTGAAGCGCCAGTGACTCCAGCGATAGCGCTCGGACTGCGCGGGGTACAGCAACGTCGCATTGCCACCGGTTCCGCCAAGGCGGGCGCGGAGTTCACGATCGGACTCTTCCTCATCCAGCAACTTGAGGAAGATGAGATAGGAGATCTGCTCGATGTAGGACACCGGGTTCGTCAAACCACCTGCCCAGAGGACTTTGGTGATGTGATCGAGCTTGCGACGGAGTTGTTGGTTCATGTTCTTGTATTCCGAATGGCGTCAGGCTGCAGCATCAAGCGGCCAGGACGGACTGGTTGATCTCGTCCATCACGCTGCGCAGCCCCTGCTCGCCGAAAAGTTCAATGCCGATGTTGGCGGCATTAAGGATGGATAGCGGCGGTGCAAAGAGGTCGTCGAGCGACACCTTCCCCTTGACCAGACCACGGTTCTTTAGAAGCGCCAGGTATTGGGCCTGCTCGGGTGTCAGATTCTTGGCCACGAGCCACGCGCGGAAGTTCTCGTCCACGCGCTCCTCACGGCTTTTGATCTTAACCATCCCGAGGGCAGCACGAATGAAGTCGACCAGATTGCCGCCGGGATTGCGGTAAGCACGGCGCAGGTTGTCTTCATTGAAGTAGCGCTGCGGCTGGTTCAGTCGCTGGGCAAGTTGAGCCTCTTCAAGCTCGGTAAGTGCGTCGCCAGCTTTGACCTTGGCGATGATGGGATCAGAGTCCGCTTCCTGCTTGACAGTGGCTTCCCAATCGGTCACATAGTCGCGCTTGTCAACACGCTCACCATCAGGCCCGACCTCGATATAGTGAACGGCGTCCAGCCACTCGTCTTCCAGCCCCAGCTCGATCAACTCGCGTGGGGTTTTGCCGCCCGGCTGCTTCGGTTTCGGTGCGTAGCCACCAGCGCCGCTGCTGGAGAAGATTTCCGTGTCCGAGTCGTTGAAGTACTCGTGATTGCGGAAGAAGTCGTATATGACGAACTTCTCTTTGCCGATATGCGGCGCGGTGCGCGTGCCACGGCCACGCATCTGCTGGTACAGGATGGGGCTGCGCACGCGGCGGCACATCACGAGGTGCAACACCTCGCGACAATCGAAACCAGTGTCGAGCATGCCCACGCTCACGGCCACCATGGGCAGTTCATCCTGCTTGAAACGGCGAATCAAATCGTCGGCGTTCGCCACATCGGACGTGATCACTTCAGCGTAGCGCCCCTTGTGCTCGGGGTGCAGATCATTCAGGTACTGCGCCAGACGAGCTGCGTGGTGTTTGGTGATGGCAAACACCACGGACTTGCCGGGGCCATTCTTCTGGCCGGGCGCAAGCTCCTTGTAGGATTCCCAGGCCAGTCGATCGAACTCTTCCATCATGAGGCGGTTGCTGGCCTCGTTGGTCCACTTACGTTCAAACTCAGCGGGGTCGTAGCGCTCCTCGTCGACATTCGCGCCCTCGGACACCAGCGTGGTGATTCCGGTGGCGAACTTGTACGGAACGAGAAAGCCTTCCTTGAAGGCTTCCTGGATCGGGTAGGTGTAGTCGGGGGTGTCGTCCTTGCAATGGTAGAACTGGAACGTGTTGCGCTCGATGTAGATTGCGGGCGTCGCAGTGAGCCCTATGTGCATGGCGTCGAAATGCGACAGGGCCGCCTGCCAGGCACCATAGATCGAGCGATGGCACTCATCCATGACTACCACATCGAAGTAGCCGCTGGTGAACTCGTGGTAGCGGCCGATCATCGTCTGCAAAAGGCAGACGGTGACCTGTTTCTCCTGCCGAACCATGCCTGGCTTGAGCCAGTAACTGGAATACCCAGGAAGAAGGTCTTGGATGGCCTCAATGGCCTGCTTAGCGAGTTGATCACGGTCCACAAGGAACAAGACACGCTCGGCTTGGCCCGCCTGCACCAGCCGTTTCATGTACAGCGCGATCAAATCGGTCTTGCCACAGCCGGTCGGCAGTTCGATCAAAAAGCGGCGCTTACCGAGCTCGACCGTGCGGTCAAGCGCCTGCATCGCCTCCTTTTGATACGGTCGCAAGAAGCGCGTCTCCCCTTGCCTTAAGTAAGTATCAGGAATTGTCACAGTTGCCAGCGGCTGACGTACTGCTCGCATGTGCACCAATCGCTCAAGGTCACGACGAGAGAAGAATGAATTGACTATACGCGCGTCGTCATTCTGATAGTCCCAGAAGTAAATCAGATCGCCGTTTGTCAGAAAAATAAATGGGGCGCCTATTTGCTTGGCATATGGCAAAGCCTGTTGTTTTGCAATGTATGGCTGGATCGCTTGTTTCTTTGCTTCAATGATGGCCAATGGCCGGCCCCTCTGATCTAAAAGCACATAGTCAGCACGTCCGTTAGATGTTGAATTGACATCAGCAGTGCTTAGGCCTGAAGTTCGTACCTCGCTTTCTGCAACAAATTGACCATTTGAAACTTTTACCTCAGTAAGCACCTGGGATTTGTCTGCCGGATTCCAACCGGCCATACGCAGCTGATCATCGATCAGAATGCGTGCGTCGGTTTCTTTGGATTGATCTTTCAAGACTTAACTCCAGTGCGTGTGTGATTTTGCAAATTTCTATGGATGGCGGACAAAATTTATAGCGAGTACCGTGCCACCCTTTAATTAGTTATTATTTTCTTCCTGATCTAGGTCCAAACGCTTCATCCAGTTGCTCAAAGTCTGATGATTTGCAAAGCCCAAAAGATGAGCTGCGGTTGTTTTTCTATCCCCTGTTTGCTTGA
>CAYXWW010000148.1:0-8159 GCA_964468905.1 uncultured Rhodoferax sp.
CAACGATGGGCTCGATGCCTTTGTGGCCAATGTACAGCGCTCTGCCCTGCGCCGCAGCGCCCCCCTTGACCCTGGGCACCCGGCCATGCTGCTGGGCCTGAACATTGGCAAAAACGCCGCCACCCCCATTGAAAACGCCACCGACGACTACTTGACCTGCCTGGACGGTGTCTACCCCCACGCCGACTATGTGACGGTCAACATCTCCAGCCCCAATACCAAAAACCTCAGGGCGCTGCAAAGCGATGAAGCACTGGATGGCCTGCTGGGTGCCATTGCAGTGCGGCGCGAAGCGCTGCACCAACAGCATGGCAAGCGCATTCCCATCTTTGTCAAGATTGCGCCGGACCTGGACGAAGCACAAGTGGCCGTTATTGCCGCCACACTGCTGCGCCACGGCATGGATGGCGTGGTCGCCACCAACACCACACTGAGCCGCGATGCCGTCAAAGGCATGCCGCACGCAGAAGAAACTGGTGGTCTGTCGGGTGCGCCCGTGTTTGAGGCCAGCAACCGGGTGATCGCGCAGCTGCGCGCAGCGCTGGGGCCCAAATATCCCATCATCGGCGTGGGTGGCATCTTGAGCGCACAAGACGCCGTCGAAAAGATTCGCGCCGGGGCGGATGTAGTGCAAATCTATACCGGGCTGATCTACGAAGGGCCGGGGTTGGTGAAGGATGCGGCGGCGGCTATTAAAGCTAGCTGTAAATAGCTGAACGCCGACAAATGCTACATATTTGGTAGTGCCCAATACACATTCCACGAGGGCCAGAGGCCAATTTGCTACGGCATGTGGTGTCGCCATCTCACGTACACGCCCCTCGCGCCTTTGCGCACTTGCCCGACCAAGAGGGAGTCTTGGCGCACAGGCGGAACGAGTGGTGCCGGCGGCACGGTCGTAGGCTTGGGATAGGATTTCTTCGGCATCTCAGGCACAATCACCGCACGAACAGACCGAATGGGAGTGAGCCATGAATCGAATTACATTGGAGCCTGGAAAACGTGGCGGCAGGCCTTGTATCAGAGGCTTGCGCATCACGGTTTATGACGTGCTATCCATGCTTTCCAGTGGCATGAGCCACGCGGAAATACAGGAAGACTTTCCGGAACTGACCCATGAAGACATCCTGTCTGTACTGGCCTATGCGGCCGACCGGGAGCATCAGGTGTATTCGTTGAAAATCCAATGAAACTATTGCTGGACGAAAATTTGTCGCGCAGACTGGTTCCGTTCTTGCAACACGATTACCCCGACACCAGCCAGGTGGTGTTACTGGGAATGGAGTCTGCAACTGACAAAGAAGTATGGCAGCGGGCAAAAAGCGATGGTTACGTCATCGTCACCCGCGATGCAGATTTTCAGGAATTGTCATTGGTATGGGGCCAACCGCCCCAAGTCATCCGCCTCAAAACACCCAATCAAGCCCGTGCATCGACATTGAAGATATTGCTGGATAGCAGGGACGCGATCATTGATGCGCTTCAGGTGCAAAACCTTGCCTCTATTGAGATTGTTGCCTAGCGGCTGCGGCTCTTGTTCACCGATGTCAGGAGACGCCGTAGGCCGTAGTGCCTTGGATGTAGAAGTCGGCAGCGGGCGCACGGGGGCGAGCGCCCCGGCGCAAAGGGACATACTTGTAGTGCAAATCTATACCGGGCTAATCTACGAAAGGCAGGGGTTGGTGAAGGATGCGGCGGCGGCTATTAAAGCTAGCTGCAAATAGACACTATTATTTTGATAGCTGCTTATGCAATATGTACGAGGGCTAGAGGCATTTTTCTCTTAAATCATTCCGCCCGATAGGCCGCTGAAACCCTTCAAGCACACATACTGCCATGACCCAACAACGCACCCAACCCTCCTTTGTGCGCGTGGTATGCGCCGTCGCCGCATTCTTGGTCTGCAGCGTCCACGCCCAGCCCGTACCCGAGCCGGTTTACTACCCGACACTCAACTACGGCTGGTTCCCCAAGACCGTGAGCTACGCGCCCGATGAGAGCAACATTGTCGTCACTGCTTGCACGGATACCTGGAAGTCAACCACCCCCCAGCGCTGCACCATCATGCGCTACGGTATTGCAGCCCAAAAGTGGGAGACGCTGCCCAACATCAACCCCGACGCCAACTACGATGATGTGGCCTACACGTGGAATGGTGACGCCATCTTTGCACAAGAATCTGCCCGCTGCGAAGGCGTGCCACGTGGCAACCCCGCCCTTACCGGTTGCAACCGACTGGTACTGTTGGACTTGAGTGGCAAAAAGCTCAAGAACCTGACCCAGGAGCCCCACGGTGTCTACACATTCCCCAGCCTGACCCAAGACGGCACCCGTATCTTGTATTGGGGTGTGAGCAACCAGCTATCCGCCAACATGGGTGCTGGCGGATGGGATGTGAAAGAGCTGGACATTGCCACCCAGGTTACGGTGCAAAAGACCGACTACCAAGCCGCCTTTCCCAAGACCACACCGCGCTACATGCCTGATGGCAAACGGTTGATGCTGGTGGCTTCTGACTATCCCAAACGGCCCAACGATGAAGATTACTTTGTCACCGACGAACGCACGGGGCGGCGGTTTAGAACCGACTATGCAGGCCGCTTTGGTGCGAATATGACCGTGGTGGTTGATGGTCCGCGGGCGCCCATTCAGCCTTATTTCCCGGTCGAGAAGAACATGTGGCTGATGGTGCGCGATATTTCGCGCGATGGAACACTGGCGGTGTTTGACCGGCAAGGTGTCGGCATGTGTTTCAGGTTTGTGCAGGAGCCATTACGCAAGGAGGAGTGTTTTACATATAAGGTCGCTTACACACCTTCTGTATCTATTGCGCCTTCCAAAAAAACTGTTGCAGTAGTAAATGGCGCTGAAAAGCCCAGTGGCAATTGGCATATTCGACTCATTGACGTGGCAAGTGGCCAGACACAAACCATCGGCATGCGCTGGCTGGCGAACAAAGAATGAAACAAACGCTGTTTCCCAAAATGCCGCCATTACGCAAAACTATGTTCCTCTTGAGGACTGTATGAAATCTGAAACCGCAATTCCAACCTACGACCCATGGAACCCTGTCACTTGGCCTGCTGAACATGTATTCTGGTGGACATTCTTTTTTCTCAATATGGTTTTTGTATGGTTCACGCCTTTGGATGTTCTTGATCGTTACCCCCAGCTTGTGCCGTTCACGGATTTCATGGCGAGTTGGAATACACAGATACTTCGGCTGGGAGAATTCAGTGGGCCTGCAAATCAGGCAAACCGCTTTTGCAGTTCGGTGTTTTGGTGTCTGATGCCGCTCGTTATGTTGCGAGTGTTGGTGGTGGGCACCAAAGAACGGCGGGATCGTGAGGTTTTAGAGAAATCATATTTTCATTTTTTGTTTGGTGTTATTTTCTTGATTGTGGGTTGCTACGTGCTATGGCTCATTCCAAATCATGCAGCCCAGAATAGCCGAGTCGGGCGTTTCATCTTTATTACACCTGTTGGAAGAGGTTTTTTCTTACCAGGCATGGTGTACTTATTTGGAGTCATCGTATACGTATGGTGTGCAATGCTACTGTTTGCAGTACGCGGAAAACTAATGATTACCGGGAATAGATAGCCATGGCAGATGAAAAGAAAAATCCCTTTGAGGGCATGAAGTTTGACTTGAGCAAGTTGTCGGCAGTTTCTCTGCCAGCAAACCTAGCGCAATCAGTCACTATCCCAAGTTCTGTCCTCATCAAAAAGATGCCATGCACTATGACTCCGCTGGTTCGTGCGGATTCGCTCAACCCTATAGGCTATAAAGCAGCAGGTGGAAACGTAGCCGCTGAACGTATGTTATGCCAGTGGCCAGACACAAACCATCGGCGCGCGCTTGCTGGCGAATAGAGAATGACACAGTCGATGTTCTCCACACTTTCACCGTTATGCAAAACCTTGAGCTTTAGCTATCCCAATCAAAAAACCAGCATACGCCCCATGGAGCCCAGTTGCGTGGCAAGCGGAACAAGGATTCTGGTGGACGCTCGTTTTGTCAAGATGGTTTTGGTGTGGCATACGTCACAGTGCGTGTAAGAACCATTTAAGAAAATTTTCGCTACGTATTGCCTAGATATATGGACATTGCTGAAAATGCGGAGACGCTGGTTAAGAAGCGAAATCGACTGGAATTGTGGGTCGCTGGTTTTGCGATTGCAATACCGGCCAGTGTCTTGATTGCCCACAAATATTGGCTACATTCTCATTTTCCTGATAGAGATTTACTCTTGTTTTTATTACTCACCTTGGGTCTTCCACTTGCGCCTTTCTTCTTATGGGCTGTACATCTGAAGGGAAAATTGGCTCTACTTCTTGGCAATGCTTACAAGGATGATTTAAAGGGCGAAGTAATGGCGCTACTGAACCTGAATGATCAGAAACTTTGGGCGCTTTATAAACACAAAAACAAAATATGTTTTATCGCTGAGTTCTTCGCGATCGGGCAGATTAGCTTGGCCTATGCAACTTTTGCCTATTACGCCTAAATAAGCAACACAGAAGCCATGGCCACAATTCCGTCTAATGCAAAACACACGTTTACCAACCAAAGGATGCGATTACTGAGTTAACAACGGACTCATCCAGTAGCGACCTCGCCACAATACTTACAGCGCAGAGTGAAGTGGCAGACAAAATAGCCGCAACAACCCAATCACCCCAGCATCCCCACCACCCGCTCCCCAATCGCCAAACAACTGGTCAACCCCGGTGACTCAATGCCAAACAGGTTAACCAAGCCGGGCACGCCGTGGTCTGCGGGGCCTTGGATGCAGAAATCGGCGGCGGGCGCATGGGGGCCGCTGAGCTTGGGGCGAATGCCGGCGTAGGCGGGCACCAGCGCACCATCGGGCAGTGCGGGCCAGTATTTGCGAACCTCGGCGTAAAAGGCATCGCCCCGCTCGGGTTGCACCTGAGTGTCGTCTGGCGAGTCCACCCACTGCACATCGGGGCCAAAGCGGGCTTGGCCACCCAAGTCCAAGGTGAGGTGTACGCCCAGACCTGCGGCTTCAGGCACTGGGTAGATCAGCCGCGAAAACGGCGACCGCCCCGCCAGCGTGAAGTAGTTGCCCTTGGCAAAGTAAGCGGTTGGCACGTGCCGCGCCGCCAGGCCTGCGGTGCGTGCCGCCAGGGCGGGCGCCTGCAAACCTGCCGCGTTGACCACCGCATTTGCCAATAGTTCTGTCCCGTCACTCGCTACTACTTTAATAGCGCCTTGTGCACATTCCACGAGGGCTAGCGGCGAATTTAATGCCAAGATACCACCCAGACGCTCAATATCGGCCAACAGGGACAGCATGAGCCCATGGCTGTCCACAATGCCGGTGGAAGGGGAATGCAGCGCACCCACGCACTGCAGCGCGGGCTCGGCTGCCTGCGCCTGGGCAGGGGTCAGCCACTCTAAGTCATGCACGTCATTGGCCTGCGCACGGACTTGCAGGGCATGGAGCTGGGCCAGCTGGTCGGCATGGGTTGCCACAATGAATTTGCCACAGCGCTGGTGGGCGATGCTGCGCTGCGCGCAGTAGTCATACAACAGGCGGTTGCCGCGCACGCATAGCTGCGCTTTGAGCGAGCCTGTGGGGTAGTACATGCCGGCGTGGATGACTTCGCTGCTGCGGGCACTCGTTTGGGTGCCAATGGCACTGCATGCTTCCAGTACCAGCACATCGCGGCCAGCCAGCGCCAAGGCGCGGGCCACGGCCAGGCCCACCACCCCCGCGCCTACCACCACGCAGTCCACACGTTCGGTCACGATGACGTCACCCCGGCAACCAGAACACCGCGCTAGCGCAGTTCAAGCCCGTTGGACTCCATGCGCTCCAACAGTTGTTTGCCGGGCGGCACAGTCAGGTGGGCACGTGTCTCGACAGCGTTCATGCCAAAAGTCAGGCTGGCCAGCCCGGTTGCCGTGTTGCCATAGCCGTAGCCACGGGTTTCGCCAATCAGTGCTACGCGCAGGTCGGCCACCGCGCCGTCGTTGCAGCGCAAGTCAATCACGCCCAACGTGGTTGCTGTGTAGCGCAAGCGCCCTACGCAACTGGTCAACACCGGCTTGCCCCCAGGCTTGGGCGCACTGGCTGCGTATGCAGGGTCGTTTGACGGCGTGGGCTCTGCGCGCAGCGCAACCATGCCGGTGTGGTCGGTATAAAGCGTCATTTCGCCTTGCACCAGTTGTTCATCAACAATGGCAAATGCCTGCACGCGAGTGGCCAAGGCCGCCATACCCGTGTCGTTCAAATCGGCACAGCCAGTCAGTGCGGCCAGTACCGCCATGGCGGCCAATGGCGTGCCCAGTGCGCGGTGTTTCATGGTGAGCTCCTTGGGTAAGGCTGTGGATTTTGCAACGCTGCTTTTAACGCATAGTCGGTGTACTATCTTAGCCAGAATTCCCGTTGCAAAAGCCCAATGTAGAACCTGAAAGCACCCCCATGACTGATGAAGCACCCGCTGGAACCCCCGTCAACCGCTTGTCACTGCGCGCTTTAGGCTTGCGAACGGGCATGGCCCTGCAGACCCGCCGCCTGGTGGAAGGGGCCACCAAAAAAGAGTCGCAATATTTTGGTGCCATCGAGGGCAAGGGTGTCATGGTGGGGCCACTGGGGCCCGACGGTGTAAAGACCGAACTGGAAGAAGGCGAAGTCTGTGTGGTGCGGGGCTTTACCGGCCAGTACGAATTTTCTTTTGTCAGCAAAGTGCTGCAAACCTTCCTGAAACCCTTTGCCTACGCGCTCTTGGCCTACCCGGACCAGGTGGACGCCACACTGCGTCGCAATTCCATGCGTATCAAGACCACCTGGCCCACCACGGTGCAGGTCCCGGGCAAGGGCGCTGCGGCGGGCTCTGGCCCGCGTGAGGCAACATTGGTCGACATCAGCCTGAACGGCGCCATGATCAAGACCGACTCTTCGCTCTCCACCGTGGGCGACCCGGTTCTGGTAACCATCGATGTCTTGTTTGACAACGCGCCCGTGCTATTGAGCCTGGAGGCCACGATCTGCCACAACAACCGCGCTCCAAACGAAGACCTCTATTGCATTGGCTTGGCGTTTAAAAATCTCACGCAGCACGACAAGCTGGTGCTGCACTACGTGACCCAATCGCCCCGCACCTCATAGCGTGGGCTTGGCGTAGGCGTCCAGCCCGACCACGCCAATTTTTAAAAGACCTTGGCGCTGCGCAGCGGTCAGCACGGCCGCAACTGCGTCGTATTTGGTCTTGGGGTCCGCATGCACATGAATCTCTGGCTGCACGGGCTCAAGGGCTGCGGCCTGAAACCGGGCTTCCAGTGCGGCCCTATCGGCAATGGGCTCGCCATTCCAAAACAAGGTGTTATTCACCGACACCTCTAACCGAACCACAACCGGGTCCGGCGCATCCGGTGGAGGCACGCCACCGGGCAGGTCCATACGCACTGAGTGCAGCTGGATAGGAATGGTAATGATCAGCATGACCAGCAGGACCAGCAACACGTCGATCAGCGGCGTCGTGTTCATGCTGGGCGCGGCGTGGGCCTCGTCACCATCTTCGTCGTCAAATTCAATGGCCATGGGCGTGCGTGCTCTTCATTTGGAGGGAGGTTCCGTGAGGAACCCTACGCGTGCAATACCGGCTGTCTGGCAGGCAAGTACCACCCTGGCTACGGCCTCAAAGTCAGACCCTGCGTCGGCTCGGATATGTACCTCTGGCTGGGGTGATTGGCTGGCAATTTTCGCCAGGCGTTCTTGCAATAGATCGGCAGAAGCCAGTTTGACATCAAACCAATAGGCGGCACCCTTGGCATCTACCGACACGATCACGGTCTCGGGTTGCAACTGCCGCAACTGGTTGCTCTCGCGCGGCAGCTTGACGGCAACTGCTGCGTTGACCACCGGTATGGTGATCAGAAAAATGATCAACAGCACCAGCATTACATCCACCAAGGGCGTGGTGTTGATGTCGGACAGCATGTCGTCATCACTGTCCAAGCCAGACAGGCCTGCACTAGCGGACTCAAACGAAATAGCCATGGCTAGACGGCCGTCTTGCTGGGGTTGATACCGCGCCGACCCTTCTCAATTTCAATCAGCAACAAGGTGTGCAAATCGGAACCAAAGCCTTTGACGCTGTGCAACGCCACGCGGTTGCGGCGCACCAGC
>CAYXWW010000148.1:8169-9290 GCA_964468905.1 uncultured Rhodoferax sp.
GCCAGTTGTAGCCCAGCACCGCAGGCACGGCCACTGCCAAGCCCAGCGCGGTCATGATGAGGGCCTCGCCCACTGGGCCTGCAACCTTGTCAATCGATGCTTGCCCGGTCGACCCAATGGTGACCAGCGCGTTGTAAATACCCCAGACCGTTCCAAACAAGCCCACAAACGGGGCCGTTGAGCCAACCGTTGCCAGCACTGACAGGCCTGTTTGCATCCGCATTTGCAAGGTACCCACATTGCGCACAATGTCCTGCGTCAACCAAGTGCCGACGTCGACTTGGCCCGCTAGGCTTTCATACTTGCGCAAAGCTTCCATTGCAGAGTCGACCAGAAAGCGGAACGGGCTTTCCCGGTCCAGAGCAGTGGCTCCCTTTTGCAGCGAGTCTGCATTGGCAAACGCGGCGCGGGCAGATTGTGCCTGCTGCGCCTGACGGCGTTGTTCAAGCAGCTTGGCCACAATGACATACCAGCTCAACACCGACATCAGCGCCAGCAGAATCAATGTGGTGCGGGCCACCAGGTCGCCTTGTGACCAGACCACACGCAGACCATAGGGGTTGGATGCATTGGGGGCACTTGGTGTGTTCACTGCGTTCGCTCCTGCTAGTGCAGCTGGCACGGTATTTTCAGCCGCTACGGGTGCACTGGCTACAGCAGGAACTGCCCCAGTCGGTGCAGCCACGCCCGCTTGGGCCCACACCGGCGCGCCATACGCACAGGTCACGACAAGAAGCCCGGCAGTTGCCAATTTTTTCCAAGACGGCATTGTGGGGTCCATTGCCGGAAGTGAAGTGTGTTTAGTCATTACAGAAGTTCCTGTGAAACGATTATTTGCATTTGTCGGTTGCAGCTTTGATGGCCATCATTGGCAGTGCAAGCAAGCCCGCACCTTGGTAGGCCGTGGCGCAATTTGGCTTTTCAGCACCTTCAACAGCATCGGCAAACTTGTCCCGTCGCCCACCGGGATTGAGCTGTTCATTGGCCAACTCGGCAAAGCTTTTTTGGCGTGGGCGCTTTTCCATGTAGTTGGGGTAAAGGAGTCCTGAGCCGCCCGCCGCTCCTCCGGGCGGCGCTGCTGCACCACCTGCAGCAGCGGGCGGCGCACCACCTGCAATCGG